>NZ_CP026004.1:798083-965652 GCF_003086895.1 Stenotrophomonas sp. ESTM1D_MKCIP4_1
ATGCGCAGCACGGCATTGCGGGCCGTGCCGAAGCCTTCGTCGTTGTCCACCTCGATTTCCGGCGCCGACAGCTTCCACACCGGCTGCGAGGGATCGCACGTGGTGTAGGTTGAGCGGTGCATCTGGCCGACGGCGCCCTGCAGGTCGACCGATTCGGCATCGCCGTTGCCACGGCGCGACACCAGCTGGTACTGGATGTCGGTGATCTTGTGGGTATCGCTTTCCTGGTTGCCCTCGGCGCGCTTGGCCACCATGCGGATCGAGCTGTCCTGGTAACGGACGTTGCCGTCGGCGATGTAGTTGCCGCTCTCGGTGTCGAAACTCAGCTTGTCGGTGCCGACGAACTGGTCGCCACGGCGCAGCGCCACGTTGCCCTGGTACTGCGGCACGGTGGTGGTGCCCAGCAGCTGGTCACCCTCGATGTCGGTGGGCTGCTGCTCGCGCTCGGCGCTGGCGGCGGCCTTGTCCAGACCGGGTACCGGGGTGGGGGCATCGGTGAAGGCGGGAATGACCTCGGTCGCCGGGCACAGGCCCCAGTTGAGCGGCTTGTCATCGGCCATCGCGGGAAGGCAGACGGCGATGCTCAGGGGCAGGGGAAGCAGGCGGAGGGCTCGGCGCACGCGGTTCGGATTCGGGCGAAAACGGACGGTAGATTGCCCCATCCGCTGCATAGGGGCAATGAAGGTTGCCGCCCACTGCCGGTTCGGGTTCATCCAGCCCGTGGTCCGGCAGCCCCCTCCAGCAGGGCCCGGACATGGGCCACCGTGCACTCGGACAGGGCCTGCAGGTCGTAGCCACCCTCGAGCATGGACACCACCCGGCCGGCCGCGTGGCGCCGGGCCAGTGCGTGCAGTTCGGTGGTGATCCAGGCGAAATCGTCGGTTTCCAGCATCAGGTCGGCCTGCGGGTCACGCAGGTGTGCGTCGAAACCGGCCGAGATGAGCAGCAGCTGCGGGCGGAAGTCGTCGATGGCCGGCAGCATCTCGTCGGCCCAGACGTTGCGGAAGCGGAAACCGCCACTGCCCGGCGGCAGCAGGATGTTCATCAGGTTGCCGGCGCCGCGGTCGCGGCGCAGCCCCGAGTTGGGGAACAGCCCGGCCTGGTGGGTGCTGTAGTACGACACCCGGGCGTCATGCTGGAAGATGTCCTGGGTGCCGTTGCCGTGGTGGACGTCGAAGTCCACCACCGCGATGCGTTCCAGCCCGTGCCGGTCGCGGGCGTAGGCGGCGGCCACGGCGATGTTGTTGAGCAGGCAGAAGCCCATCGCCGTGCTGCTGGTGGCGTGGTGGCCGGGCGGTCGCACCGCGCAGAACGCCAGCGGGTCGTCGCCCAGCATCACCGCATCGACCGCGGCCACCCCGGCGCCGGCCGCATGCACGGCGGCACTGGCTGAGCCGGGCGAGGTCCAGGTGTCCATGTCCAGCTGGCGCAGCGGCGTGGTCTGTGGCTGCAGCACGAAGTCCAGCAGCGCGCTGTCGTGCACGCGGCTGAGCTCACCGAACTTGGCCGGCGGCGCCTGTCGCCAGTGCAGCTGGCCGGGAAAGGCCTGGTGCAGGGCATCGAGCACCACCTGCAGCCGTTGCGGGCATTCGGGGTGTCCCGGGCCGGGGTCGTGCAGCAGGCACGAGGGGTGGGTAAAGGCCAGCATCGGTGGTCAGCGCTGCCGGTGCTGCGGCTGCCACAGGGCCTCGCCGTGGCCGTCGGCGCGGGCCAGCACCCGTGCCAGCACGAACAGCAGGTCCGACAGCCGGTTGAGATATTGCAGGGCCTCGCTGCGCACGCTTTCCTCCCGTGCCAGGGCGACGGTCCCGCGCTCGGCGCGGCGCACGATGGTGCGCGCCAGGTGGCAGCGCGCGGCGGCTTCGCCACCGGCCGGCAGGATGAACTCCTTCAGCATCGGCAGGTCGGCGTTGTAGTGGTCCAGCTGCTGTTCCAGAGCCGATACATCGGCGGCATGGATGGCCGCATGGCCAGGCACGCACAGTTCGGCGCCCAGGTCGAACAACTGGTGCTGCAGGTGGACCACCAGTGCACGCACATCGTCAGGCAGTGGCGCGGCCAGCAGCAGGCCGAGGGCAGCGTTCGCTTCGTCCACTGTGCCGTAGGCGGACACGCGCAGGTCATCCTTGCCGACCCGGCTGCCATCGCCCAGGCCGGTGCTGCCGTCATCGCCGGTGCGGGTATAGATGCGCGAAAGACGGTGGCCCATGCGCTGGCTCAGTGGTGGATGTCGCGGCGGGCCTGCTGCAGCTTCAGCACCTGCTCCACGGCCAGTTGCAGGGCCGCAGCCAGTGCCACGTACAGCGCGGTGGTGCGCAGGTAGGGGCCGAACCACTGCGCGTAGTTCTGCGCCCAGCCGGCCACGGTCGGCTCGGCCACGTTGCGGGAGGTCCAGTAGAAGCCGCCCTGCGCCAGCAGATGGCACAGCGCCACCGAGACCAGCAGCAGCGCAGCGCCCTTGCCCAGCGTCGACCAGTGTGCGCCGTGGTAGTTGCGGCCCAGCAGCAGGCCACCGGCCCACAGCGAGAAGTACGCCGGCAGCAGCAGCCAGTAACCGGGCGACACGCAGTAGTGCTGCCAGAAATCCAGCCCGCTGCTGCGGATGACGATCCAATCCACCAGCACGGCAAACACCATCAGCAGCGGGAAGGCCCAGCGCGTCCAGCGTGCCAGGTAGAAGCCACCAATGAAGAACACCGCCCAGGACGCATCGGGGATGGTCGCGAAATGGTTGACCCGGGTCGCCGCCAGCAACAGCACAAGCACGGAGAGGACAAAGGCGCGGTTGGCGGTGTCGGACATGGCAGCGGGCCCGGAGCGGATTCAGGTTTCATTCTAGCCCGCCGCGCGGGTCGGCGCAGGGTTCGGCGGCGAGCGCGTATCATGGGCCCATGAGTGAACGACATGACGTGCTGATCGTCGGTGGTGGCCTGGTCGGCGCCAGCCTGGCCATCGCCCTGGACCGGCTGGGCCTGGATGTGGGCCTGCTGGAGGCCAGCCCGGCCGGCGAGCTGCCGGCGGTGTTCGATCAGCGCAATCTCAGTTTTGCCGCCGCCACCGTCAACGCGCTGACCGCGCTGGGGGTGATGCAGAAGCTGGCGACGGCGCCCGGTCCGATCCGCCGCATCCATGTCAGCCGGGCCGGCGATTTCGGCCGCGTGCAGCTGGATGCGGCCGACTACGACCGGCCGTGGTTCGGCCAGGTGGTGGTGGCGCGCGATTTCGGCCAGGCGCTGGAAGCGCGCCTGCAGGAGCTGCCGCGCCTGCACCGTTACCGGCCGATGCGTTTCCTCGGCCTGGGTGAAGTGATCGACGGCCGTCGCCAGGTACGCGTGGCCGACGACGCCGGTGAGCGCGTGCTGCAGGCCCGCCTGGTGGTCGGTGCCGACGGTACCACCAGCGGCGTGCGCGAGGCGCTCGGCATCGAAGTCGACCGCCATGATTTCCAGCAGACCCTTTTCGTCGCACGCGTGCGCAGCCAGCGCGCGCCCGATGGCAGTGCCTGGGAGCGTTTCACCGACACCGGGCCGACCGCGCTGCTTCCGCGTGGTGATCGCCACTTCGGCTGCGTGCACGGTGTGGCCCGCGACCAGGCCGAAGCGGTGATGGCGCTGGACGATGCCGCCTGGCTGCAGCGCCTGCAGAACGCGCTGGGCTGGCGTGCCGGCCGCCTGCTTGAATCCGGGCAACGCAGCGCCTACCCGCTCATCCAGGTGCTGGCGCGCGCGCTGGCCGGGCAGCGCACGGTGCTGCTGGGCAATGCGGCGCAGACCATCCACCCGCTGGGTGCGCAGGGCTTCAACCTGGGCCTGCGCGACGCGCTGACCTTGGCCGAGCTGCTGGAAGACGCCGGAGGCGATGCCGGCGCTGATGCTCTGCTGCAGGCCTATGTGGCCCGCCGCGAAGAGGACCGCCGGCAGACGGTGGCCTTCTCCGGTGGCCTGGCGCGGCTGACCAGCAATCCGGCGCCGCTGCTGCGGCCGCTGCGCAGCCTGGGCCTGGTCGCTGCACAGCGTGCTTCGGTGCAGTCGATGCTGGTCGGCGGCGCGATGGGCTTCCGTGGTGATGTGCCGCGTCTGTGCCGTGGGGAGGCCGCATGAGCCGCCGCATGCGCCTGGACGTGGCCATCGTGGGCGGAGGCGTGGTGGGTGCCGCGTGCGCGCTGGCGCTGGCCGATGCCGGCCTGTCGGTTGCACTGGTCGAAGGCCGCGAGCCGGCGCCGTGGCAGGTCGCGCAGCCGGATCTGCGGGTGTTCGCCTTCGCTGCCGACAACGTGCAGCTGCTGCAGCGTCTGGGCGTGTGGCCGGCGATTGCCCAGGCCCGCGCCTGGCCCTACCGGCGCATGCAGGTGTGGGATGCCGCAGGTGGCGAGGACCTGGTGTTCGACGCTGATCGTTTCGGCCGTCGCGAACTGGGCTACATCGTCGAGAACGGACTGCTGCAGGACCGCCTGTGGGCGGCACTGCCGGCCGCCGGCGTGCAGCTGCACTGCCCGGCGCGGGTGGACGCGCTGGAGCAGGACGAAGACGGGGTGCGCCTGCGCCTGGACGATGGACGGCGCCTCGACGCGGCGCTGGCCGTGGCTGCCGATGGTGCCGAATCGACCCTGCGCCAGCTGGCCGGGATCGAGGTCGAGCGCCACGACTACCACCAGCGTGGCGTGGTGGCCTACGTGGACAGCGCGCTGCCGAACCAGGCCACCGCCTGGCAGCGCTTCCTGCCGGGTGGGCCGCTGGCCCTGCTGCCGGTGGGCGAACGCCGCAGCTCGATTGTCTGGACCCTGCCCGAGGACGAAGCGGCCCGCGTGCTGGCGCTGGACGACGATGCCTTCAACCGCGAGCTGACCCGTGCCTTCGCCGCGCGCTTGGGTGAGCTGCGCCTGGCTTCGCCGCGTGCGGCGTTCCCGCTGCGTCGCCAGCTGGCCCGTCACTACGTGGCCGGCCGCGTGCTGGCGCTGGGCGATGCCGCGCACGTGGTGCACCCGTTGGCGGGGCAGGGCGTGAACCTGGGCCTGCGCGATGTCGCCGCTCTGCAGCAGTGGCTGGCGCCGTCGGCCGAACGGCGTGGCCAGCCGCGCCTGTCACCGCAGCGCCTGCAGCGCTGGGCCCGCGAGCGGCGCAGTGACAACCACATTGCCGCCTACAGCTTCGATGCGATCAACCGTCTGTTCTCCACCGACGAGATGCACCTGACGCTGGCCCGCGGCCGCGCGCTGGGCTGCGTCGGCAAGTGGCCGCCGCTGGTGCAGGCGTTCTGGAAGCGCGCCGCCGGGGTATGACCAACGGCTCATCCACGCATGGCGTGGATCTACTGGAATTGAGTCAGTAGATCCACGCCATGCGTGGATGACGACCGCGAGGGCGGATCAGTCGATCAACCATCCGGCCAGATCGGTGCGATCCAGCCTGCCGCGATGCTTCACATCCAGCGAGGTGAATTCATCGGCCAGCGCAGGGTTGGCCTGCGCTTCATCACGGCTGATGAAGCCGTCGCCGTCCACATCCAGCGCGGCAAAGTGGATGCGGTACTGGCCGACCACGCTGGCCGGGCTGACCGAACGCACGGTCACGGGCGTTTCGCCCAGGGGCACCGCGATATCCACGCTGCCGGTGACCCGGCCGCTGGCCAGTGGCTGCTGGCGCACCACGCCGCTGTCGTTGCGCAGCGGCGCACTCTGGGCCGGCGGAGGCAGGGCCACCTGCGCCGACGCAGCCGCCGGCAGCAGGGCCATCAGAAGTGGAATCAGTCGATGGAGCATGGGGTCGTGTTTCCAGTAGCGCCGGGCCAGTCCCGGCGGACGTCGTGCCTCAGCGCAGTGGCGAAGCCAGCACCGTGATCTCTTCGCGGTCGTGGTAAAGCTGCTTGGCGCGCACCACCAGAGGCTTGCCGGCCTGTTCCTCGAACAGATCCAGACACAGGCGGGTCTCGTCCCAGCGCTTCTTCATCGGCAGCTTCAGGTTGAAGATCGCGTGCCTGCACCAGCCTTCGCGGAACCAGGTGGCCATGCGTTCGGCCACGCGCCGTGGCTGCTCGACCATGTCGCAGACCATCCAGTCCAGCGGCTGCTCCGGGTGCCAGTGGAAGCCATCGGCACGCAGGTGCTCGACCAGGCCGGTGTCCAGCACGTGCTGGCGCAGCGGGCCGTTGTCGATGCTCAGCACGTGCATGTGCTGGCGGGTCAGCACCCAGGTCCAGCCACCCGGCGCAGCACCCAGGTCGGCCGCGCGCATGCCGGGCCGGGCCAGCGCCTCGCGCTCTTCCGGGGTCAGCAGGGTCAACAGCGCCTCGTCCAGCTTCAGCGCCGAGCGCGAGGGGGCTTCGGGCAACAGCTTCAGGCGCGGGATGCCCAGCGCCCACGGTGCGCTGTCGGCCGGGTCGGCCACGCAGACGAAGGCATGGGTGCCATCGACGAACACCACGTGCAGGCGCGGCAACCGCGCATTGGGCTTGTCGGTCAGCTTGCCGGCCTTGCGCAGTGCCGGGCGCAGGGCGTTGCCGAACGCCCGCGCCAGCCCGGACAGTGGCTTGCCGGCGTCCGAGTCGGGATGCTCCACCCACAGGTCACCGAAGCGCGGCGCATCGGCCAGCACCTCCAGCATCGGGGTGATGCGGTCGGCCGGGTCCAGCTGCGGCAGTTCGGCCAGCACCACCAGCTTCTGGCGGGCGAAGATCAGCTCGCGCCAGCGCAGGCGCGGTGCCAGGGCAGCGGCTTCGTCGCACATGAACAGCACGTAGCCATCATTGCGCTGGGTGCGCGCATAGCCGGCGAAACCAGCTTCGCCCGCGCGGAACTGCAGTTCGCCGGCCAGCTCGGGCTCGAAGCCCTGGCGGCACAGGCACAGCAGGCCGATACCGGCCTCAGTAACGGGCGCCATCACTTTCTCCATAGGCACGCAGCACGCTGCGGGCGTCGTCGCGGTTCAGGCCCTGCACCACCTCGATGCCACGCTTGGTGAGCTCACCAACCCAGTCGGCGGGCAGCGGGCCTTCGTCGAAGGGCGTCAGTTCCTCCACGTCGGCGGCACTGGCACCGATCAGCAGGCGGTCGATGCCGGCCCACACCGTGGCGCCGTAGCACTGGCAGCACGGCTGTGAACTGGTGGCCAGGGTGATCGGCGACAGCACGGCGTTCAGGCGCGGGGTCTGCAGCCGCTGCTGGGCCAGCATGTAGGCCATGTTCTCGGCATGCGCCAGCGAGGTCGCATGCGGCACGACCCGGTTCACGCCGGCAGCGATCACCTTGTCCTCGGGCCCGAACACCACAGCGCCGAACGGGCCACCGCTGGCGTGTTCGACGTTCAGCCGCGACAGCGTGATGGCCAGCGCGACCTTGGCCTCGTCGCCCGGATAGCGACGATCCAGATCGATCTGGTCGTGGATCCAGGCAGGTAGGGTCAGGTGGACTTGCGCATACAGCATCGCGGGGGTGCCTCGTGAGGATGGAAAGAGGTGCGGCTGGCATGGCAACCGGCGCGCAGTGTAGCGGCAGCGAGGTGCACCGGGGGTGTCTGCTCAGTCGTCGGTGTCGTTGCGGACCACGACATACTGCTTGCGGAATTCCAGCCCGGCCTGCGGCCAACGAGCGGCGTAGGCGCGCAGCAACGGCAGTGCGGCGGGGAAGTCGTGGCCGTTGACCCGGCAGTCGGCCTCGCACTGGCCGTCAGCATCGCGCGAGGCGAACAGGCGGATGCCGAGGAACTGGCGGGTCTTCAACAGGTCGTTGAATGCGTCAAGGCTCTGGGTGAACAGGCAGCACGGGCAGGAACCATGGTCGCCGTCGCTGCAGGCGGGCGCTTCGTCGGCAGGTTCACTGCGGTAATGGGCCAGCGGGCCGAGCACCACGGCGCGGGCGAGCGGTGTCCCGGTTTCCTCGGCGCCGTAGCGCAGGGTCAGCATCTGCAGCTCGGGGGCATCGTCGGCGCCGATGGCGGCCTGCAGGGTGGCCAGGTCCACCCGTACCCAGTTCTCGAAGCCGGACAGCGTCGCGTCCTTCTGGCTGTCGCCGGCAGCGTGCTGGTACTCGAACAGGCCATCGGCGAACAGCTCCGGATGGCGGGCCTCGATCACCGTGGAGGTCTGCCAGCCGCCGTTGTCGCGCGGCTCGGCGGCCATCGCATGCGGGGCCAGGTGCAGGCCGCTGTCCAGCACCAGTTCGCTGCCCTCGACGGTACAGGCGATGTCGCGGGCCAGCAGAACCTGCTGCAGCAGCGGAAGCAGAGGGGAAGCGGCGTCGGTCATGGTCGCAGCCCTACGGGCGCCGTCCTGGCGCCCGTGCAGGTCCTCAGGCCGACCAGGTGTCGCGCAGGGTCACGCTGCGGTTGAACACCGGCTTGGCTTCGGTGTGGTCGCGGCGGTCGGCGACGAAGTAGCCGGTGCGCTCGAACTGGAAGGACTGTTCCGGGGCAGCGCTGGCCGCAGCCGGTTCGACATAGCCGGTGACAGTGCGGCGCGACTCCGGGTTGAGGTAGTCGCGGTAGGTCTTGCCTTCCGATTCGTCGTCCGGGTTGGGCACCGAGAACAGGCGGTCGTACAGGCGGATCTCGGCCGGCACGCCGTGCACGGCGCTGACCCAGTGGATGGTGCCCTTGACCTTGCGGTTGGCGCCTTCCATGCCCGGGCGCGATTCCGGATCCAGCCAGCCGCGCAGTTCGGTGATGGTGCCGTCGGCATCCTTGATCACTTCATCGCAGCGGATGATGCCGGCGCCACGCAGGCGTACTTCGCCGCCCGGCACCAGGCGCTTCCAGCCCTTGGGCGGCACTTCGGCGAAGTCCTCGCGGTCGATCCACACTTCCCGGGAGAACGGCACCTGGCGGCTGCCGAAGCTTTCGTCCTTGGGGTGGTTGCTGAAGGTCAGCTGCTCTTCGTGGCCTTCGGCCAGATTGGTCAGCACCAGCTTCACCGGGTCGATCACCGCCATGCGGCGCGCGGCGGCGCTGTCCAGGTCTTCGCGCAGCGCGCCTTCCAGCACACTGAAATCGATCATCGAATTCTGCTTGCTGATGCCCACGCGCTCGGCGAACAGGCGCATCGCGGCCGGGGTGTAGCCACGGCGGCGCAGGCCCTGCAGGGTCGGCATGCGCGGGTCTTCCCAGCCGTCCACCAGCTGTTCGGTCACCAGCGCCATCAGCTTGCGCTTGCTCATCACCGTGTAGTTGATGTTCAGGCGCGAGAATTCGATCTGGCGCGGCTTGGCCGCTTCGCGCGGCAGGCCGGCATCGACCAGCGGCTGGGTCAGCGCATCGTCATGGGCGAAATCGACGTTGTCCACGCACCAGTCGTACAGCGGGCGGTGGTCTTCGAATTCCAGCGTGCACAGCGAGTGGGTGATGCCCTCGATGGAATCGCCCAGTGCATGGGCAAAGTCGTACATCGGGTAGATCGGCCACGCGTTGCCGGTGTTCTGGTGCTCGACGTGCTTGATGCGGTACAGGGCCGGATCGCGCAGGTTGATGTTGCCGCTGGCCATGTCGATCTTCGCGCGCACGGTACGCGCGCCGTCGGGGAACTCACCGGCACGCATGCGGCGGAACAAGTCGAGGTTTTCCTCCACGCTGCGGTCGCGCCACGGCGACGGGCGGCCCGGCTCGGTCAGGGTGCCGCGGTAGGCGCGCACTTCCTCGGCCGACAGGTCGCAGACATAGGCCTTGCCCTGTTCGATCAGCTTTTCGGCGGCCAGGTAGTAGGTCTGGAAGTAGTCCGACGCATGGCGCAGCTCGTTCCACTCGAAGCCCAGCCAGCGCACGTCGTCCTGGATGGCGGCCACGTATTCCGGGTCTTCCTTGGCCGGGTTGGTGTCGTCGAAGCGCAGGTTGCACACGCCGCTGAACTCACCGGCCAGGCCGAAGTTCAGGCAGATCGACTTGGCATGGCCGATGTGCAGGTAGCCGTTGGGCTCGGGCGGGAAGCGGGTCTTGATCGCCTGGTGCTTGCCGCTGGCCAGGTCCTCGCGCACGATCTGGCGGATGAAATCACGCTTCTCGTGGCTGTCGGCGGGGGTCTCGGGGCTGGCGGGGGTGTGCTCGGACATGAGTCGGCGAAAGAGAAAGGCAGAAAGACCAACAGTTTAGCGCGTAAGGGGCAGGGCTGCCCGGGGGCGTTTTGGGGTGCCGGCCAGCGGCCGGCACTACCCCAGCCTCCGGTAGCGCCGGCGGCTGGCCGGCGACCTCACCGCCGGCATTCATCGCCCGGGCGTATGCTGGACCCCTGTCCCGAGGAGCCGCCCATGCACATCGTGTACAAGGCCGACAATCTGTTCGATGCCCATCTGGTCAAGCACGCGCTGGAAGACGCCGGCATCCCGGCCTTCGTGTTCGGCGAGCAGTTGCTGGGCGGCATGGGTGAGCTGCCGCTGTTTGGTGTGCTGCGGGTCGGCATTCCCGATGCGGCGCGGCCGCAGGCGGAGGACATCGTGGCGGCGCTGGACTTGGGCCAGGGCTCGTCCGACCCCATTTCCGATGCAGACGATTGGGCCGGACTGCCGGCGTAGGAGCGCATCATGTTGGGAATCAGCCAGGGCATCCTCGGCATCGGGGCCTTCAAGCAGCGCCTGCCGCGCCCGGAAGAGGCACTGCCGGGACGTGACCAGCCGCTGCCGCTGCACAGCAACCAGCACTTCGTGAACAGCCATCCGCTGAAGGACCGCTTTGCCGGCCTGCAGCAGATCCGCTTCGCGCTGGGTTGCTTCTGGGGAGCCGAGCGCAAGTTCTGGAACGAGCCGGGCGTGTACAGCACGTCGGTGGGGTATGCCGGCGGCGTCACCCCGAACCCGACCTATGAAGAGGTCTGCTCGGGCCTGACCGGCCACACCGAGGTGGTGCAGGTGGTGTTCGACCCGGCGGTGGTCAGTCTGGAGCGGCTGCTGCAGCTGTTCTGGGAAAGCCACGACCCGACCCAGGGCATGCGGCAGGGCAACGACACCGGCACCCAGTACCGTTCGGCGATCCACGCCACCGACGAGGCGCAGTACGCGGCGGCGCTGGCCAGCCGCGAGGCCTACCAGGCACAGCTGGATGCGGCCGGTTACGGGCCGATCACCACCGAGATCGTGTACCCGGCGCCGGAGTACTACTACGCCGAGGACTATCACCAGCAGTACCTGGCGAAGAACCCGAACGGGTACTGCGGCATTGGTGGTACCGGCGTGAGCTGCCCGATCGGGCTGGATGTGGAGGCGCCGCGCTGACGCGCGGAGGTCTGCCTGCGGCGGGCAGAAGCCACAGCCTGGTAGAGCCGACTGTTAGTCGGCTGAACTACAAAGCGGCTCTGGGTTGCTGATGGTTGGGCGGGGCGGTGTGGGTTGGCAGGACACGCCGTAAACCCGTCCATGGGGGCTCGATGGCGCCATCCATGGCGCCAACGGTCCTGCCAACCCACACCGCCCCACCCCCGATAGTTTCCCGGTGACGGTGGGCAAGAGCATTGGGTTGGTGACGAACTGATGGAAAAGAAAAAGGACGCGGCTTTCGCCGCGTCCTTTTTCTTTGGTTCTGCAGTGCTCTTGTAGAGCCGAGCCATGCTCGGCTGCGAGCAAGCAAAGCGCGCGACCCGCCGTTGCTCTTCTTTCTTCCGTGGCGGGCGGCCAGCGTCCCCTGCACGGCCCACCCGCCCTGCCAACCGCAAAAACCCAGCGCGGCTGTTGCTCTTGCAGTCAGTCGACCAGCGATCGACTCTACCCAGCCGAACAGCCCGCCACGAGGGGCTCAGCCGTTGGACGCAATCACAGTTCCGAACGGATACGCTCGCGCAGTGCCTGCAGGTCCTTGGCAAACGCATCGATACCGGTCGCCAGCTTCTCGGTCGCCATCGGGTCCGCCGCCAGGTCCGCTGCGAACTTGGCCGCATCGATCGGGGTGACCGCAACGCCATCGGCCGCACCGGCCACCAGCTTGCGCGGCAGCTCGCCGTAGTCGGCGTCCAGCTTTTCCAGCAGGTCCGGCGAAATCGTCAGGCGGTCGCAGCCGGCCAGCGCTTCGATCTGCGCGGTCGAGCGGAACGAGGCGCCCATCACCACCGTCGGCGAACCGCGGCGCTTGAATTCGGCATACACGCCACGCACGAACTTCACGCCCGGGTCTTCGTCGATGGTGGCCGGGGTCTGGCCGTTGGCCACGTACCAATCGAGGATGCGGCCGACGAACGGCGAAATCAGGAACGCACCGGCTTCGCTGCAGGCCAGGGCCTGGGTCGGGTTGAAGATCAGGGTCAGGTTGCAGTCGATGCCCTCGGCCTGCAGGATGCGCGCGGCTTCCACGCCTTCCCAGGTCGCGGCGATCTTGATCAGGATCTTCTCGCGCGGCACGCCGGCATCGGCGTACATCTGGATGAACTGGCGGGCCTTGGCCACGGTGGCGTCGGTGTCGTGGGCCTGGTCGGCATCCACTTCGGTGGACACGCGGCCCGGCACCAGCGTGCTCAGCAGCGCGCCGACACCGATCGTCAGGCGGTCGGCCACGGCGTGCACCACGGCTTCGCGGTCACCGCCCTGCTGGCGGCCCCAGGCCAGTTCGCGCTCGATCAGTTCGGCATAGACCGGCAGGTCCAGCGCCTTCTTCACCAGGGTCGGGTTGGTGGTGCAATCCACCGGCTGCAGGCGCTTGATCGCGTCGTAGTCACCGGTATCGGCGACAACCACCGACAGTTCGCGCAGCTGGGACAGTTTGGACGGGGTACTCATTACGGCTCCTGGTGCAGGGAAATCGAATCGCGCGC
Organism: Stenotrophomonas sp. ESTM1D_MKCIP4_1; assembly: GCF_003086895.1. Taxonomy (NCBI): domain Bacteria; kingdom Pseudomonadati; phylum Pseudomonadota; class Gammaproteobacteria; order Lysobacterales; family Lysobacteraceae; genus Stenotrophomonas; species Stenotrophomonas sp. ESTM1D_MKCIP4_1. Next base: position 810,795 of record NZ_CP026004.1, read on the forward strand.
GGTGCGCAGCGGTCTTCAGGGACGGTCGTTGTGGACCGTGGTCACGCGCAGGCGCAGTCTGCGGCCGCCGGGCGCGTTCCAGTCGATGCTCTGGCCGGTAGCCAGGCCTAGCAGGGCACTGCCGACCGGGGCCAGCACGGAAACCTTGCCTTCATCGACATTGGCTTCGCGGGGGAAGACCAGGGTCAGGACGTGCTTCTCGCCCGACACTTCATCTTCGCACTCCACGCGCGAATGCATCATGACGATGCCTTCGGGAATCTGGTCCGGCGCCAGCACGGTGGCCCGGTTGAGTTCTTCGGCAAGCGCGAGCGCGGCAGGCGTCTGGCTCAGCGCAGGCGAATCGAGCATCGCCTCGAGACGGTCCATGTCGAAGGTTGACACGGTGATGGATGGCGGCAGGCCGCTGGCGGTGTTCATGGTGGTGCTCCTTGATTGAAAGCCATGCAAAAGGCGGCACCACCGGGCGCCGCCTGTCTATATTGTGGGGACAAATGCGGCGGGAATCGACTCCCGCCGTGGAGCGCCGGCAGCGCTGCGGGCTCAATCGTTCAGCAGCGCACCCGCCGGGGTCGGTGCTTCACCGGCCGGCGCGCCCTGGGCATCGAGGGTGAACAGCGCCTGCGGCAGGCGCTTGAACTGATCGGCCAGTTCCAGCAGGAAGCCATGCATGGCCGAGCTGCGCCGCCAGACCATGGCGATGCGCCGGCTGGGGCGGCCTTCGCCGGTGAAGTCGAGCAGGCGGATGTTGTTCGAGCGCGGCACCGGCGGCTGCACCGACAGGCTGGGCAGCAACGTGATGCCGACATCGGCAGCGACCATCTGCCGCAGGGTTTCCAGGCTGGTGGCGCGGAATTCGGATTTTTCGTTGGCACCGAACAGGCGGCACACCTCCAGCGCCTGGTCACGCAGGCAATGGCCATCTTCCAGCAGCAGCAGCTTCTGGGTGGCCAGTTCCTGTACATCCAGGTGCTCGCGGCGGGCCAGCGGGTGACGGCCGGAAACAGCAAGCAGGAACGGTTCCTCGAACAGGAACTCGGCATGCAGCTGGTCGTCGATCACCGGCAGAGCCAGCAGCGCGGCATCCAGCTTGCCTTCGCGCAGGCGCTCCAGCAGCACGTCGCTCTTTTCCTCGACCAGCAGCAGTTCCAGTTCCGGAAAGCGGTCGCGGATGCGCGGAATCACATGCGGCAGCAGGTACGGGCCCAGGGTCGGGAAGATCCCCAGGCGCACTGTACCGGCTTCCGGGTCGCGGCTGCGTCGCGCCGCTTCCTTCAGTTGTTCCACCTCGGACACGATCACCCGCGCCCGCATCGCCGCTTCCTGCCCGGCAGGGGTCAGCATCACCTTGCGCGGCGCGCGCTCCACCAGTGGTACGCCCAGTTCCTCTTCCAGCTTGCGGATCTGGGTGGACAGCGTGGGCTGGCTGACGAAACAGGATGCGGCGGCCCGGCCGAAGTGCTTGTAATCGGCCAGGGCCACCAGGTATTTCAGATCGCGTAGGTTCATCCTAAGACCCCAGGGGTAACGGACCGGCTTACCCAGCAGGCAGTGGTGCCCCCGATGACCTGGGAACGAGTGATCAGGCGGCTTCGGCCACCGCGCCGCTGCCCTTGCTTACGGACGAACGGATGAGGTGGTCGAAGGCGCTCAGTGCCGCAGTCGAACCGGCACCCATGGCGATGATGATCTGCTTGTAGGGTACCGTGGTGCAATCGCCTGCGGCGAACACGCCCGGCAGGTTGGTCTGCCCGCGGTCATCAATGACGATCTCGCCACGCGGCGACAGTGCCACGGTGTCCTTCAGCCATTCGGTGTTGGGCAGCAGGCCGATCTGCACGAAGATGCCTTCCAGTTCCACACGGTGAGCATCGCCGCCGACGCGGTCTTTATAGACCAGGCCGGTGACACGGCTGCCATCGCCCAGCACTTCGGTGGTCTGCGCGCTGGTCAGCACGGTCACATTGCCCAGGCTGCGCAGCTTCTTCTGCAGCACTTCATCGGCGCGCAGGCTGGAATCAAACTCCAGCAAGGTTACATGCGACACGATGCCCGCCAGGTCGATGGCCGCTTCCACGCCGGAGTTGCCGCCCCCGATCACCGCCACGCGCTTGCCCTTGAACAGCGGGCCATCGCAGTGGGGGCAATAGGCCACGCCCTTGTTGCGGTACTGGTCTTCGCCCGGCACGTTCATCTGCCGCCAGCGTGCGCCGGTGGACAGGATGACCGAGCGCGACTTCAGCACCGCGCCGTTTTCCAGCTTCACCTGCACCAGGCCGTCCTCGCCGGCCGGCACCAGTGCGCTGGCGCGCTGCAGATCCATGATGTCCACCTCGTACTCGCGCACGTGCTGTTCCAGCGCGGTGGCCAGCTTGGGGCCTTCGGTCTCCTTCACCGAAATGAAGTTCTCGATGGCCATCGTGTCCAGCACCTGGCCACCGAAGCGCTCGGCAGCGATGCCGGTGCGGATGCCCTTGCGCGCGGCGTAGATGGCCGCTGCGGCGCCGGCCGGGCCACCACCGACCACCAGCACGTCGAAGGCGTCCTTGGCGGCGATCTTTTCCGCCTCGCGCTTGCCGGCGTTGGTGTCCAGCTTGGCCACGATCTGTTCGAGGGTCATGCGGCCCTGGTCGAACACTTCACCGTTGAGGTACACGGTGGGCACGGACATGATCTCGCGCTTTTCCACTTCATCCTGGAACAGCGCGCCGTCGATGGCCACGTGCTGGATGCGCGGGTTGAGCACGGCCGCCAGGTTCAGCGCCTGCACCACGTCCGGGCAGTTCTGGCAGGACAGCGAGAAGTAGGTTTCAAACCGGTAGTCGCCTTCCAGGTTCCGCACCTGCTCGATCAGCTCGGCGGTGGCCTTGGACGGGTGGCCGCCGACCTGCAGCAGGGCCAGTACCAGTGACGTGAACTCGTGGCCCATCGGCAGGCCGGCGAAGGTCAGGTGGATGTCCTGGCCCGGGGTGCCCAGATCGAAGGACGGCACGCGGCCCTGGCCATCACGGAGCACCTGCAGCGAAATCTTGTCCGACAGGCTTTCCAGCGTCTGCAGCAGGTCCAGCATTTCCTGCGACTTGGCACCGTCATCGGCGCGCGCGGTGATCTGGATCGGGCGGGTCACGCGCTCCAGATAGGTCTTCAGCTGCGACTGCAGGTTGGCGTCCAACATGGTCTTCTCCTGGCTTCAGGCAAACACGGGGCGTGGCACCGCTGCAAAAGGTAGCGGACCAGCGAGGGGGTAGGGGTGAACCCAAGAGGGCAGCGCGGACCTGTGGAAGGGGCGATGCGGGCGCGGCCGTCTTGGGTTCACCCCCACGCCGGCGTGGGGCCGGCACGGGGATGAGGGGCGCACTGCGGCGTGGGGCCGCGGCAGGCCGGTACTGCTTTAGATCTTGCCGACCAGGTCCAGCGACGGGGTCAGGGTCTTCTCGCCTTCCTTCCACTTGGCCGGGCAGACCTGGTTCGGGTTGGCGGCGGTGAACTGGGCAGCCTTCAGCTTGCGCAGGGTCTCGGACACGTCACGGGCGATCTCGTTGGAGTGGATCTCCAGGGTCTTGATCACGCCTTCCGGGTTGATGATGAAGGTGCCGCGCAGGGCCAGGCCTTCTTCTTCAATGTGCACGCCGAAGGCGCGGGTCAGCTTGTGGGTCGGGTCGCCGACCAGCGGGAACTGGGCCTTGCCGACGGCCGGCGAGGTTTCGTGCCAGACCTTGTGCGAGAAGTGGGTGTCGGTGGTGACGATGTAGACCTCGGCACCGGCCTTCTTGAACTCGGCGTAGTGCTCGGCGGCGTCTTCGATCTCGGTCGGGCAGTTGAAGGTGAAGGCGGCCGGCATGAAGATCAGGACGGACCACTGGCCCTTCAGGCTTGCATCGGAAACCTTGATGAACTCGCCGTTGTGGTAGGCGTTGGCTTCAAACGGCTGGATCTGGGTGTTGATCAGGGACATCGTTTTTCCTCTGGTGAAGGGGAGTGGGTGAATCGACAGGAGCTAGGTTACCGATTCATTGGCGATAAGAACAATGCATTGATTTCATCTATTTGATAGATGGAGTCTATTGAAATGCGATGAGCCTGCCATGAATCCGGCGGTCATCATCCTGCAAGCCCTTGTATGAAAAAGGAAACCGGCTGAATGCGCGGATGGGCGGCGATAGCCCGTCCTTATCCCGTCCCATCGAACCTGAACGGATCCAGCGTTTGTAGAGCCGAGCCCACGCTCGGCTGCCTGGCGGAGCCGAGCATGGGCTCGGCTCTACAATTGCCGGATGTCCATCCAACCCGACCCCTCCCTGCGCCAGGCCGTGGCAGACGCCAGCGCCCGCCTGGACGGCATCGACGCCCGCCACGAGGCCGAACTCCTGCTGCTGCACGTGCTGGATCGCCCCCGAAGTTGGTTGTTCGCACACGCCACCGATCCGCTGTCGCGCACCGATCTGGCCGCGTTCGAGGCCCTGCTGGCCCGTCGCGTGGCCGGCGAACCGGTGGCCTACCTGACCGGCCACCGCGGTTTCTGGACCCTGGATCTGGAGGTCGACCCGTCCACCCTCATCCCGCGCCCGGAAACCGAGCTGCTGGTGGAACTGGCGCTGGAGCGGCTGCCGCTGGACCGTGACCTGCAGGTGGCCGACCTGGGCACCGGCAGCGGCGCCATTGCCCTGGCCCTGGCCAGCGAGCGCCCGCGCGCCCGCGTGCTGGCCACCGACGCCAGCAGCGCCGCGTTGGCGACGGCCGCCCGCAACGCCACCCGCCACGCGCTGGCCAACGTGCGGTTCGCCCAAGGCGCGTACGACTGGTATGCGCCGCTGCAGGGCGAACCGTTCGATCTGATCGCCAGCAACCCGCCGTATATCGCCAGCAACGACCCGCACCTGCAGCAGGGCGACCTGCGCTTCGAGCCGGCCACCGCACTGGCATCCGGCGTGGATGGCCTGGACGACATCCGCCGCATTGTCGCCGGGGGGCAGGCGCATCTGCTGCCTGGCGGCTGGCTGCTGATCGAGCACGGCTGGGACCAGGGCGATGCCATCCGCGCGCTGTTCGCGCAGGCCGGTTACCTGCAGGTGCAGACCGCGCAGGACCTGGAGCAGCGCGACCGCGTCACTCTGGGCCAGCGCCCGGCCTAGAATGGGGGTTCTCCTGCCCCGGCAGGGCATCACCCTGGAGCTGCAAGCATGCGTACGCTGTATCCCGCCATCACTCCCTACGACGTCGGCACCCTGAAGGTGGACGACCGCCACACGCTGTACTTTGAACAGTGCGGCAACCCGGACGGCAAGCCGGTGGTGATGCTGCACGGTGGCCCGGGCGGCGGCTGCAGCGAAAAAATGCGCCAGTTCCATGACCCGGCCAAGTACCGCATCATCCTGTTCGACCAGCGCGGTGCCGGCCGCTCCACTCCGCACGCGGACCTGGTGGACAACACCACCTGGGACCTCGTTGCCGATATCGAGAAGCTGCGCGAACACCTCAAGGTCGATCGCTGGCAGGTGTTCGGTGGCAGCTGGGGTTCGACCCTGGCCCTGGCCTATGCGCAGACCCACCCGCAGCGCGTGACCGAACTGGTTCTGCGCGGCATCTTCATGCTGCGCCGCTGGGAACTGGAATGGTTCTACCAGGAAGGCGCCAACCGCCTGTTCCCGGATGCGTGGGAGCATTACCTGAAGCCGATCCCGGCAGTGGAACGCCACGACCTGATCTCGGCCTTCCATCGCCGCCTGACCAGCGACGACGAAACCACGCGCCTGGACGCGGCCAAGGCCTGGGCGGTGTGGGAAGGTGCGACCAGCTTCCTGCATGTCGATGATGACTTCATCAGCAGCCACGAAGATCCGCATTTCGCACTGGCGTTCGCCCGCATCGAAAACCACTACTTCGTCAACGGTGGCTTCTTCGAGGTGGAAGACCAGCTGCTGCGCGACGCACACCGCATCGCAGACATCCCCGGCGTCATCGTGCACGGGCGCTACGACGTGGTCTGCCCGCTGGCCAATGCGTGGGACCTGACAAAGGCATGGCCGAAGGCGAAGCTGGAAATCACCCCCGCCTCGGGCCATTCGGCATTTGAAGCAGAGAACGTGGACGCGCTGGTGCGCGCCACCGATAGTTTTGCCTGAGGCAAAACTGTCCTCGCATTCAACCTTATCCCCGCGCCTGTCGGCGCGCCCCCTTGAACAACAAGGGGGCTCCGCTCCAGACCGGGTACGGTGCACTGATCAGTAGAGCCAGGCCACGCCTGGCTGCTCCTGCTCTGGATCCCCATCCACGCATGGCGTGGATCTACTACCTGGTAGTGCCGGCCGCTGGCCGGCAACGCGTACCCGAACCGCATCCACGCATGGCGTGGATCTACTACCTGGTAGTGCCGGCCGCTGGCCGGCAACGCGTACCCGAACCGCATCCACGCATGGCGTGGATCTACTACCCGGTAGTGCCGGCCGCTGGCCGGCAACGCGCATCCGAACTGCATCCACGCGTGGCGTGGATCTACCAGTCGCCGGCCAGCAACGCGTCGGCCAGCACCTGCAGCTTGGGTGAATGCTGCCGCGATGGCGGGTAGATCAGCGACAAGGCGCGGCTGCGGCCTTCAAACGGCTGCAGCACGTGCTGCAGTCGGCCATCGGCCAACGCATCGGCCACGGCGAAATCCATCACCTGCACGATGCCGATGCCGGCGATGGCCGCTTCCACCAGTGGGTCACCGCTGTCGAACACCATCCGCGTCGTCGGCGTGAAATCGCGCAGGTGGCCCTCCTGCAGGAACTGCCAGTCGACCACGCGCCCACTGCGCAGGTTGCGCACCGCCAGGCAGGCATGGTCATGCAGCGCGCCGATATCGGTCGGTGTGCCACAGCGGGCCAGATAGGCCGGGCTGGCCACCGTCACCCAGCGCAGCGGCCGCAACGGCCGCGCAACAATGCGCTGGTCGGCGATGACGCCGGTACGCAGCGCCGCATCAAAGCCTTCCTCGACCAGGTCGACCAGGCGGTCGCTGAGCACGGCGTCCACCTGCAGCTGTGGATGCTGCTGCAGCAACGGCCCAAGCAACGGCACCAGCACCTTGCGCCCAAACATCGACGGCGCACTGATCTTCAGCGTGCCCGAAGGCGTGCACGGGCGATCGGCCAACTGGCGTTCGGCATCCTCAAGGCCGCACAGCAGAGGCGCCACCTGTTCAACGAACTGCCGCCCATCGGGGGTCAGGGCCACGTTGCGGGTGTTCCGCTGCAGCAGCTTCACCCCCAGCGTGGCCTCCAGCCGGCTGATCGCGCGCGACAGCCCGGACTGGCTCAGTCCCAGCTGCCCGGCGGCCAGGGTGAAGCTGCGTGCCTCGGCCACCTGCACCAGCATGCGCACAGCATTGAGGTCCAATGATGATCCATTCATGAAGAAAATCATGACAGATATGGATGCGCGGGGGTTTATTGATGAAGCCGCATCAATGAGACTGCGCTCCCCCACTGATCCACCGCCGCCGATGCCCCCACTCAAGTACCCGCGCTGGGCGCTGACCCTGCTGGCCACCGCCCAGCTGATCATCGCCCTGGATGCCACCATCATCTTCGTCGCCCTGCATGACATGGGGCGCGCGCTGCAGATCAATGCGCAGCAGCTGCAGTGGGTGGTGAGCGCCTACACCGTGGCCTTCGGCGGCAGCCTGCTGCTGGGCGGCCGCGCCGCCGACCTGATCGGGCGCCGCCGCTTCTACCGGCTGGGCATGCTGCTGTTCGCGCTGGCCTCGCTGCTGGGCGCGCTGGCACCGAATGCCACGCTGCTGATCATTGCGCGCGCGGCGCAGGGCATCGGTGCCGCGCTGCTGTTCCCGGCCACCCTGGCGCTGATCAACACGCTGTATGCCGAGGGCCCGGTGCGCAACCGCGCGCTGGCGATCTGGAGCATGGCCAGTGCGGTCGGCCTGGCGCTGGGCACCCTGCTCGGTGGCGTGCTGACCCAGGCGTTCGGCTGGCCGGCGGTGCTGGCGGTGATCGTGCCGCTGGCCGCCGCCTGCGCCGTCGCCGCCGGTGCATGGCTGCCGGCCGATGGCCCGCGTGCGCAGGGTCGCTCGTTCGACCTGGCCGGCTGCATCACCGTCACCCTCGGCGGCAGCCTGCTGGTGACCACCCTCGTGCAGGGCCCGGAGTGGGGCTGGACCGCGCCGGCGACACTGGGCTGCCTGCTGCTGTCGGGGCTGCTGCTGGCAGCATTCGTGCAGATCGAACAGCGCAGCCGCGACCCGCTCATGCAGTTCGCGCTGCTGCGCCTGCCGGGCCTGCGCGCGGCGCTGGGCCTGACCTTCGCGTTCATGAGCAGCTACGGCGTGCAGTACTACTTCATGGCGCTGTACTTCCAGGATGGCTATGGCTGGAGTCCGCTGCAGGCAGGCCTGGCATTCCTGCCGGCCACCGCAGTGTGTACGGTCGGCATCCAGCTGGCCGAGTGGACGCTGAAGCGCTGGAGCGCGCGCAGGGTGCTGGTGGTCGGCCAACTGGCCGGTGCCGTCGGCATTGCCTGGGTGGCGGCCACCCTGCCGCAGGGAGCAAATTTCTGGCCGCTGCTGCCAGGCGTGGTGGTGTTGAGCATCGGCCAGGGCATGACCTGGACCGCGATGTGGATCGTGGCCGGGCAGGGCGTGCCGGCCGCGCAGCAGGGTGTCGCATCTGGCATGGCCGCGACCGCGCAGCAGATTGGTGGCGCGTTGGGGCTGGCGGTGCTGGTCATGGTGGCCAATGCCGGCGCAGGTACGGCAGGCTCGCCCACAGCCTTGGCCGGGCTGGTGCGTGCCGAATATGGCGCCGCGCTGTTTGCCCTGTTCGGCGTGGTCATCGCGCTGGGCCTGCGCCGGGCACCGGTAGACTGCAGTTCCCTTGATGGCCACGCCAACAACGCATGATCGAACTGCTGGACCTGCAACAGACCCTCGGCGCCTTCGCCGCCTGCAACGATGACCACGCGGTGTTCCGCTCCTTCGGCTGGGTGCATGCCACCGAAGACGCATTGCTGCAGGCGCGCTTCTGGCTGCCGCCCGACGAGGAAACGGCATTCGACGATGACAGCGAAGTGCCGGCCGAGGCGTACGCGCTGGGCCTGCGGGAGTATCTGGAACCCGCCACCTTTGCCAGTGTGCTGCAGGTGCAGAAGCGGCAGCGGCCGCTGTCCACCCTGGCCGAGTACGCGCAGGCGCTGGCGTACTACCACGAGTACGACGCCTTCCAGCAGGTCGAAGGCATCGACGAGGCGCTGGGCGAGGCGACAGCCGAAGATCAGGCCGCAGCGTGCAGGGCTGGCGTTGGCGCAGGCATCTTTGCTTCGTTCGATCTGCAGCTGGTGGCCTGCCCGGACGATCAGCTGAAGGCGGCCGCACAGCGCGTGGCGCGCCTGCACGAGGTGCCCGTGGGTGAGGCGCTGGCGCGCTGCCGTGCACTGCCGCTGTTGCTGGGCGAAGCGCTGGATCGTGAGCGCGCGCAGGCCATCAAGGACGCGTTCGATGCCATCGGCGCCACCGTGCAGGTGCGCGGCTTCAAGCCCTTCCCGTGGATGGATGCGCCTGCGTTGCGCTGAACAACACCATCCACGCATGGCGTGGATCTACCGCGAACAACAACCGCGCGTGTGCTGGTCAGTAGATCCACGCCATGCGTGGATGGCGTTCACCCGGCAGCCAGCAATTCCGGCTGCAACGCACTGAAAATGCGCGCCAGCCGTTCCGCCCAGGCCTGCTGCCCGGCGGCATCGGCAATCAGATCCTGGCGGATCTCCAGTTCCACATGCACCAGGCCGCGGCCTTCGCCATGCACCGGCACCGCGTAGTCGCTGGTGCTGCTCACCGAATACGGGTCGTTGTCACCCACCACCAGGTCACCTTCGTCGCGCAGTGCCTGCAGCAATGCATGCGCGAAGCGGGTGTCCTGGTGGTACAGCACGCCGGCATGCCAGGGGCGCTGGGCGTCGTTCATCACCGGGGTGAAGCTGTGCATCATCACCAGCAGGGTCGGGCGGCCCGCAGCGCGGCGTGCATCCAGTTCGGTATCAATGCGCGCGTGGTAGGGCGCGTGGATGGCATCAATGCGCTGTTGCCGCTGCACCGCCGACAGCCCGGCATTGCCCGGCACCACGGTGTGGTCGCTCACTTCCGGAATCAGCGTGGGCGAAGCCAGCGGCCGGTTGCAGTCGATCAGCAGCCGCGAATAGGTCTGTTCGATCGCCCAGGCATCCAACAGTCCGGCCAGGGCGCGGGTGGTGCCGGCAATGCCGATGTCCCAGCCGATGTGGCGGTCCAGTTCGGCCTGCGCCAGGCCCAGCCCAGCCAGTGCGCGCGGCACCTGCTGGCCGGCATGGTCGGCCAGCAGCAGGAAGGGCGAGGCCCCCTGCGCGCGGTGGATCGTGTAGACGGCCGGGTCATCGGCACCCAGCAGGCCCGGTGCCGGGTGCAGGTCGGCGTCAGCCACGCGGGCGCCCATCAAGGTGATGTTCGATCATCCACAGGCCGGCCCACAGCTTGGCATCCAGCGCGTAGCCTTCGCCCATCTTCTGCACCAGCCAGGCGGCGGCCTGCGCACGCGGAATCTCGTGCACCGTGATGTCTTCGTTCTCATCGCCGCCGCCTTCGCCGATGCGGCGCAGGCCAGTGGCGCGCACAAAGGCGATCTGTTCGCTGCTCGCGCCGGACGAGGTCGGGCCGATCATCAGCACTTCGGCGTGCTCGGCGGTCCAGCCGGTTTCCTCTTCCAGTTCGCGCACGGCCGACACCTCGATCGACTCGCCCGCATGGATGTCACCCACCAGGCCGGCTGGCATTTCAATGGTCGGCGACTGCAACGGCACGCGGAACTGTTCGACGAACAGCACCTTGTCGTCGGGGGTCACGGCAATGATGATCGCCGCCAGGCCGCCGGCATGAGTACGTTCGCTGTATTCCCAGGTGCCGCGCACGACCATGCGCTGGTACTTGCCTTCGTAGACAACGCGCGGGGCTTCGGTGTTTCTCTGGCTCATGCAGGCTCGCTGGAGGAGGGGAGGGAATCGCTGAGGCCGGCCGCACTGAACAGCCGGCGACGGGTCATCGGACCGAAGCGCAGCGCCTGGCACAGGCCGCCCAGCAGCTCGGGGTCGGCCGGCTGGCGCAGCAGGCCCGGCTGGCTGCCTTCCAGCGGCGCGTCCAGCGCGATGGTGGTCAGCTGCCGCCAGAGCTGGGCGTGTTCGCGCTGCTCGCGCAGGCGCACGGCCATCTGCGCGGCACCACGCAGGCGCAGGAAGGGCACTTCGTCCAGGCGTTCGTACAGCGCATCGAGGCTGCCGAAGTGGGCCAGCAGCACGGCAGCCGACTTGGCGCCGACACCGCTGACCCCGGGAATGTTGTCCACCGCATCGCCACACAGCGCCAGGTAATCGGCGATCTGGTGCGCGTGCACGCCGTGGCGGGCCTTGACGCCGGCCACATCCCAGCGCTGGTTGCGTGCGTAGTCCCACTGTTCATCGTGGTCCAGCAGCAGCTGCGACAGATCCTTGTCGGCGGAGATGATGACGCCGCGATGGCTGTGCCGGTGCCCGTGCAGGGCACTGCCGATCAGGTCGTCGGCCTCATAGTCGTGGTGGGCCAGCACCACCAGTCCCAGTGCCGCGCACAGGGCCTTGCAGTGCACGAACTGTCGCTTCAGCGCTTCCGGCGCCGGGTCGCGGTTGGCCTTGTAGGCCGGGTACAGGCGGTGGCGGAAGCCGCTGTCCAGCGCTTCGTCAAAGGCGATGGCGATGTGCTGCGGGCGCTCGCGCTCGAGGAGGTCCAGCAGGAAGCGGGCGAAGCCATGGACCGCGTTGGTCGGCCAGCCCTGGCTGTCCTGGAACTCATCCGGCAGCGAATGCCAGGCGCGGAACACGTAGATGCTGGCGTCGACCAGATAAAGCGGCGGCGGCACCGGCACGGCGTTCACGGCGCTCACTGGCCGGTCCAGTCCTGCAGCAGGGCAGCCGCGTCCGGGCGCTCGCGTTCGGGAACCTCGGCCTTCGGCGTACCGATATGGATGAAGCCGGCGATGCCTTCGCCCTCGGCCAGGCCGAGGTGGGCATGCACGGCGGGGTCGAAGGCCATCCACGCGGTCAGCCACTGGGCGCCGAAGCCGAGTGCCTGGGCCGCCTGCAGCAGGGCGAAGCAGACGCAGCCGGCCGTCATCAGCTGTTCCTGCTCGGGCACCTTCGCGTCGGGGCGCGGGCTGGCCACCACCACGATCACCAGCGGGGCGTGGCTGAAGCGCTGGCGGTCCTTCTCGAACACGGCTTCGCCGGCATGCGGATCGCGCTGGCGGCTGCGTTCGACCAGGAAGTCACCCAGAGTGTGACGTGCATCGCCGGCGATCTTCAGGAAGCGGAACGGCACGCGCTTGCCGTGGTCGGGCACGCGGACGGCCGACTGCAGCATGCGCAGCAGGGTGGCCGCGTCCGGGCCGGGCTCGCCGAGCTGCCGCGAGGGCACCGAACGGCGGGCGTCGAGGGCGAGCAGGGCAGCGGGGTCGGGCATGGAGTCTGAACCGGTCATCACGGATTGATGATTATAGTCGGGGCGGTCGATGACGCTGTTTGCGTCGTGTTTGCCCTTTCAATAACAAACTGTGATGAACGTCATGCCACTGCCAGGCAACTGGCGAGCGCTTCCCCTCGCCTCGCAGGCACCGCACGGCTTAGGATATCCGTCTTGCCGGGCCGCCGGTCGTGAGGTTTGAAGTGGGGACTGTTTCACTGTCCGTGACGGGCTGGCCGGCCTACCATCGACGTACCGGTACATGGGGTGTACCGGCCGTCGCGATGCCCATGACGTCTGCCGTACCAGAGAAGGTGGGGAGCCTTCCCGAATGATGAGCGCGCCCACTCCGATGGGATCGACGGGTCGTGACCCGGCCCAGCTCCAGCTTGCGCGGGACGCCGTCCTGCCCGCCCTGTGCCAGTCCTTCGGCGCGGCGCTGGCGCGGTTTGACGACGCCCTGTTCGACCGTGCCGGCAATGCCGGCTCGTCGCAGTTGCTGTTCCTGGATGCCATGCGCGAGCTGCGCCGGCGCCGGGAGGAGATCACCTCGGCCTTTGCCGCCCACCTGGACCAGGCGTGGACCGCCCTGGCCACGGGCAGTCCCCTGTCCGCCGAGGCCACCCTGTCCGGGCCCGCCGAGGAAGCCCTGAGCCTGATTCCCGAGCACGTGCTGGAATCGCGTCTGGCGGTGCGCAACTTCGCCACCGTGCTGCTGCGTGATTTCAAGCCGGTGCTGGCCCGCCTGGACCGTCGCCTGGGCTGGCTGGCTGGTGGCATCGAACTGGATGCCGACCTCGATCCGATCAGCCCGGAACACCTGGGCGTGGCCATCCACCAGGCCTTTGCCGGGTGTGAACTGGCCCCGGAAGTCCACCTGGTGCTGATCAAGCTGTGCGAGCGCGACATGCGCACGCCGGTGGGCCGCATTTACGAGAAGCTGGATGAGCAGCTGGCGGCTGCCGGCGTGATGCCGCAGATGGGCGCCCCGCGGCGCCCCCTGCCTGCCGCCCCGGCACCGCAGGCACCGCATGGATTGGACGACCTGGTCGAGCAACGCCAGGGGGCCGGCTTCGAGACCGATTTCAGCGATGAGGAACAGGCCGCGCCGGCCTGGGCGCAGCGGTTCGCCGCACGCTGGTCCGAGCGCCGTGGCCATATGCAGCAGCATCTTGCTGGCGAGACGGGAATGCCTGGCGGTGCGCCGGGTGGTCCCGGCGAAGCCTACGCCGGGCAGCAGGGCATGCTGCTGGAGGCCCTGCATGAACTGCTGCAGCAGACCCGGCATGTGCGCGAAGACGCCACCTCGGCCGCGCAGGTCGCCGTGGGCCAGCATCGCCCACTCAGCCAGCGCGAGATGATGTCGGTGCTGTCGCTGTTGCAGGCCACGCCCAGTGCAACCCTGCGCGCGGCCATCGGCGAGGACGGTGAATCGCTGGCACAGCGGTTGAAGAGCGAAGTGCTGTCCAGCGCCACCCGCCTCGGCGTGGACCCCGGCCAGACCCGGCTGGACCCGCAGGACGAAGATGCGATCGATCTGGTCGGCATGCTGTTTGATGTGATGCTGGACGAACGCGAGCTGGAAGGCCGTTCGCGCGAGCTGATCGGCCGCCTGGTGGTGCCCTTCGTCAAGGTCGCCATGCTCGACCGCCGCATGTTCGTGCAGAAGACGCACCCGGCCCGCAAGCTGCTCAATTCCCTGGCTGAAGCCTGCGAAGGCAATACCGGCGAAAGCCAGGCCGAGCGCATGCTGATGGCCAAGGTCGAAGAGATCATCGAGCGCCTGGTCGCCGAGTTCAACGAGAACCTGGCGATCTTCCTGACGCTGGAAGAAGAATTCCGCGATTTCCTCGTGCAGCATCGCCGCCGCGTGGAAATCGCCGAGCGCCGCGCAGCCGAAACGCAGCGCGGCCAGGAAAAGCTGGAAATGGCCCGCAACCGGGCCGGCGCCGAACTGGATCGCCGCATCGGCGATGCCACCCTGCCACCGGCCATCGCCGAATTCCTGCGCCAGCCGTGGCAGCACCACCTGACCCTGGCGCTGCTGCGCGAGGGCGAGGAAGGCGCATCGGTGGCCGAAGCGCTGAGCCTGGGCGATGGCCTGCTGGAAGAAGTGGCCGAAGCGCGCCGGCACATCATCGGCAAGCCGTGGCTGCAGGCCTGGCAACCGGGGCTGGCGAAGGTGTTTGCCAGTGTCGGCGTGCACGGGGATGCGGCATCGGCGGCCATTGATGCGTTGCACGGCACCCTGCAGGGCATTGCCGAATCGCGGCCGGAACTGCAGCGCGCGCTGCCGGAACTGCCGCAGGTCGCGCTGCCTGCCGCGCCGGTGCCGGAAGCCAGTGCAGTAGAGCTGGCAGGGCAGGTTGATACCGATGATTTCGACAATGCCGATGCCGACCGCTTCCGCCGCATGGAAATCGGCAACTGGCTGGACTTCGTCGACAAGGACGGCAAGGTCCAGGCCGGCAAGCTGTCCTGGATCAGCCCGATCTCCTCGCGCCTGCTGTTCGTCAACCGCCGCGGCGTGCGCTTCTGCGTGGCCTCGCCGGAAGAACTGGCGGTGATGGTGCGGCTGGGGCGCCTGCGTGCCCATGTCGACGATGGCGCCTTCGACAGCGCCATGCAGGGCGTGATCGACCGCCTGGACCCGGGCAGCGCCACCCTGCACTGAGCGGTGGCTGCCTGCTAGGATCGGGAACACTCACCGATCAGCGGGGACCTGCATGGCCGTGGCGTTGCTGGGGATGAAGGAGACCGCGCCAGGCGAACGGCGCGTGGCGCTGACGCCGGAAACGGCGCGCAAGCTCGGGGGGTTGGGCATCACCGTCTGGTACGAAGCCGGTGCCGGCCTGGCGGCAGGCTTTCCCGATGCTGCCTATGACGACGCGGGGGCACGCGCCTTCGACGCCGGCCGTTGGGGCGAGATCGACATCCTGTTGTGCGTACAGGCGCCTCCCGCAGCGGTGCTGGCCCAGCTCAAGCCGGGTGCCAGCGCGGTTGGCCTGCTGACCCCGGCCAGCGACCCGTCTCTGGCGGCACTGGCCAGCGATGATCGCCTGCTGTTGTTCCCGCTGCAGCAGCTGCCGCGCACGACCCGTGCGCAGGCCATGGATGTGCTCAGTTCGCAGGCCGGCATGGCCGGCTACAAGGCCGCGTTGATCGCAGCCGATCGTGCACCACGCTTCTTCCCGATGCTCACGACGGCGGCCGGTACCGTGCGCCCGGCCAAGGTACTGGTGATCGGCGCGGGCGTGGCCGGTCTGCAGGCCATTGCCACCGTGCGACGCCTGGGCGCGCAGGTGGAAGGGTTCGATGTGCGGCCGGAGACCCGCGAACAGATCCAGTCGCTGGGTGCGCGCTTCCTTGATCTGGGGGTCAGTGCGGCGGGCGAGGGAGGCTATGCGCGTGCGCTGACCGATGAGGAACGCGCCGAGCAGCAACGCCGCCTGGCCGACCACCTGCGCAGCGTGGACGTGGTGATGTGCACGGCGGCGGTGCCGGGCCGGCCGGCGCCGACGATTGTCACTGCGGCGATGGTCGAGGGCATGTCTGCCGGCAGCGTGATCGTCGACCTGGCCGCCGAGAGCGGCGGCAACTGCGCGCTGACCCAGCCGGGCCAGTGCATCGAGCACCACGGCGTAACCATCGATGGGCCGCTGGACCTGGCCAGCCGCGGCGCCACCCAGGCCAGCGAGATGTACGCGCGCAACCTGCTGAACTTCGTCACCCTGTTCGTGCGCGAAGGACAGCTCAGCTTCGACTGGGAAGACGAGCTGCTGGCGAAGACCCGCTGGCAGGCGTGATGCGCATGGGGTCAGAGCCCTTTGCCACAGCAAAGGGATCTGACCCCGAACCGCAGCCCGCCAAGGGTCGGATCCCTTTGCCCAGGCAAAGGGCTCTGACCCCGAACCGCAGCCCGCCAGGGGTCGGATCCCTTTGCCAAGGCAAAGGGCTCTGACCCCGAACCGCAGCCCGCCAGGGGTCGGATCCCTTTGCCAAGGCAAAGGGCTCTGACCCTGGTCCGTAAGGCTTACCGCGGCTTTGCCGGCGGCGGCGGATTCTCGCGCACCCAGTCCTTGCGTTGTTCCGGCGTCATCTGCGACCAGCGCTCGCGCAGCGCATCGCGCTGGGCCGGGCTCAACGTGCGCATCTGTCCGAACAGCGCGCGTGCCTGCTCGCGTTGTTCGGGGCTCATGTGCTCGAAGCGGCGCAGGCCGCGGCGGGCCTTGTCGCGCTCTTCCGGGCTCATCGACTGCCAGCGCTGGCCATGCGCGAGCATGCGCTGGCGCTGGCCGGCATCGGCGCTGTTCCAGCGATCACGCAAGGGCGCCCACAGGGCCTCGCGCTGGGCTGGGCTCAGTTGTTCCCAGTTGGGCAGCGCGGCGCCCGGCGCGGCAGCAGGTGCTGCCGTCTGTGCCAGCAGCGGCGTGGCCGGCAGCAGGATCAGGGCAAACAGCAAGGGCAGGGTGGGGCGTCGCAGCATGGTTCTCACTCCATCGCCAGGTCGGTATCGCCCAGCCACAGGTACATGTCTGGATTCTCGTCGTACAGCGCACTGTTGTCTTCCACCGCAGCCACCGTCGGTGCCGGGGCCGGTCCGGTATGCGTACCCGGACCGCTGAACTGCAGGCCGATACCCAGCGCCATCACCAGCGAACAGGCGCTGGCCAGCCACCAGCGCCAGCGGCCCCGGTGCGCCGCGTGGGCGCCATGGCGGGCCAGGCGCAGCCGCGCCAGGGTGGCCGGCGACAGCGACTGCAGCGACTGCGCGTGCAGGCTGCGCAGAGCATCATCGGAAGGCAGGGAGCGGTTCACAGGTGGTTCTCCAGATGATCCTGCAGCGCCTGCCGGGCGCGTGCAAGATGGGTCTTTACCGCGCCTTCGCTGCAGCCCATGGCACGGGCCGTGGTGGCGCCGTCCAGGTCCTGCAGCACGCGCAGGGTGAAGGCTTCGCGCTGGCGGGCGGGCAGGGTACGCAGGGCCAGCACCAGCTGCTGGTACTGCTGGCGCTGCTCGTGGGCCTGCGCCGGGTCCGGGCCGGGGTCGGCCCAATCGATGTCCGCACCATCGGCATCGTGGTTGTCGCGCCAGAACGGCAGGCGGAAGCGGCGCCGGCGCTGCAGGTCGATCACCCGTCGGCGCAGGATGCTCCAGAACAACGGTGCCCATTCGCTTGCCGGCTTGTCGGCGTAGTCCAGCATGCGCAGCAGCGCGTCCTGCACGGCGTCCAGCGCATCCTCGCGCTGGCGCAGTCCGGCCTCGGCAAAACGGAACGCACGCGGGCCGACGCTGGCCAGGAACGCTTCCAGCGACGCGGGCAGGGCGTCGGCATCGGCGGTCGGGGGGACAGGGCTGCTCACCAGCACAGGGTACGGTTCCTCACTCGGGGTCACCATCGACAACGCGTGAGCGCGGCGCCGGTTGACCGGGGCGCGCGCCGGGTTCAGCCCATGGTTATGATGGGGCGACGAAGACGGAGCGGGAGGCGTTGCCGATGAGTGACGGGTTCGTGGCGCTGTACATCTTCATGCTGGCCGCAATTGCCGGTCACGTGATCATTTCGCGGGTGCCGGTCATCCTGCATACCCCCCTGATGTCGGGGTCCAATTTCATCCATGGCATCGTGCTGATCGGCGCGATGGTGGTGCTGGGCCACGCGCAGACCCCGCTGGAGAAGGCCCTGGGCTTCCTGGCCGTGGTGCTGGGCGCCGGCAACGCCGCCGGTGGCTACGTGGTCACCGCGCGCATGCTGGAAATGTTCAAGCCGAGTGCGCCCAAGGGTCGCCAGGATGAACCGAAGGAGCCGCTGGCTTGAACATCAGCACCGTCGAACTGCTCGATTGGCTGGTCAAGGCCAGCTACCTGGTGGCCGCCACCCTGTTCCTGCTCGGCCTGCAACGCATGGCCTCGCCGCTGACCGCCCGCAGCGGCATCCGCTGGGCCGGGCTGGGCATGCTGCTGGCCACCGTCGCCACCTTCTTCCTGCCCGAGCTGCACAACGTACCGTTGATCCTGGTGGCGCTGCTGCTCGGTGCTGGCCTGGCCTGGTGGTCGGCCGGCAAGGTCGCCATCACCGACATGCCGCAGATGGTGGCGCTCTACAACGGCATGGGCGGTGGCTCGGCCGCGGCCATCGGCGCGGTGGAACTGCTGCGTTATGCCTTCCTGGCCAACCGCGATACCAGCCACTGGAGTGCGCAGGCGCTGGCCGACCTGGCCGCGCGCCAGCCTTCGGCCACGGTGCTGCTGCTGGCAGTGGTCGGCGCGGCCATCGGCGCGGTGTCGTTGTCCGGCTCGGTCATCGCCTGGGCCAAGCTCGACGGCCGCCTGGACAAGCGCGTCACCTGGCCCGGGCAGCAGGCGCTGAACCTGCTGGTGGCGCTGGCCGTGGTGGTGCTGGCGATCATCGCCGCCAGCACGCTCAGCACCTGGTCCATCGTCGCCTTCTTCGTGCTGGCCCTGGCGCTGGGCGTACTGATGACCCTGCCCATCGGCGGGGCCGACATGCCGGTGGTGATCTCGCTGTACAACGCCTTCACTGGCCTGGCGGTGTCCTTCGAGGGCTACGTGCTGGGCAACGAGGCCCTCATCATCGCCGGCATGATGGTGGGTGCGGCCGGCATCCTGCTGACCCGGTTGATGGCCAAGGCGATGAACCGGCCGATCAGCAACGTGCTGTTCTCCAATTTCGGCGGCGGTGCCGGCGGGGAAGCCCAGGCGATCAGCGGTTCGCAGAAGCCCATTGAAGCCGCCGACGTTGCCGCGATGATGGCCTTCGCCGAGCGCGTGGTGATCGTGCCCGGCTACGGCATGGCCGTGGCCCAGGCCCAGCACAAGATCTGGGAACTGGCGCAGCGGCTGGGCCAGCGCGGGGTGAAGGTGAAGTTCGCCATCCACCCGGTGGCCGGTCGCATGCCCGGGCACATGAACGTGCTGCTGGCCGAAGCGGGCGTGCCCTACGACCTGATCGCCGACATGGACGACATCAACCCCGAATTCGCCAACACCGACGTGGTGCTGGTGATCGGTGCCAATGACGTGGTCAACCCGGTGGCGCGCACCGACCCGGCCAGCCCGATCTATGGCATGCCGGTGCTGGACGTGGTCAATGCCCGCAACGTGGTGGTGATCAAGCGCGGCAAGGGCACCGGCTTTGCCGGCATCGAGAATGCGCTGTTCTACGCCGACAACACCCGCATGCTGTACGGGGATGGCGCCGAGGCGGCGGCGTCGCTGGTGAGCGAACTGAAGGCGCTCGACGGCGGCCATTGAGAGGCCGGGGTCGGATCCCTTTCCGCAGGAAAGGGCTCCGACCCCAGATCCCGAACGTGGGTCAGAGCCCTTTCCTGCGGAAAGGGATCCGACCCCATGTAGGTGATCAGCGCGCGAGCCAGGCGCCCACGACCACGCCTACCGCCAGC
The DNA here is from genome assembly GCF_003086895.1 of Stenotrophomonas sp. ESTM1D_MKCIP4_1. Classification (NCBI taxonomy): domain Bacteria; kingdom Pseudomonadati; phylum Pseudomonadota; class Gammaproteobacteria; order Lysobacterales; family Lysobacteraceae; genus Stenotrophomonas; species Stenotrophomonas sp. ESTM1D_MKCIP4_1. The sequence continues at coordinate 830,733 of NZ_CP026004.1, forward strand.
CAGACCCATTCGGCCGCGCCATTGGCCAGGCTGGTCAGGGTCCAGGCCAGGTGCGGACCCATCCGCAGCGCAGCGTCCATCGGGTTCAGGCCGATCGAACCGCCCATCCACACACTGGCGATGCACCAGTAGGCGGCCAGCGAGACCAGCAGCGTGCCCAGCACCACCAGCACCACGCGCAGGCGGCCGGGCCCCAGCGTGCCCAGGCGCAGCATGAAGGTCAGTTCCAGGGCGGTCACCACCGCCATCCAGCCGACCTGGCGGCCGGTCATCAGGGCCATCAGCACCCAGACCATGGGAGCAACCACCAGACCCAGCAGCAACATGAAGGGCCAAAGCCAGGTGACGGTCCTGGCACGCGCGGCATTGGAGGACATCGAAGCTTCCTGAAGGACACCCACAGGATACTGTGGTTTGCCGCACTGCACCGGCGGGGGCAGGACGGCTGGGCTAGAATGCCGTCTTGCGTGGCTTCGGCCGCGGCCCCATATCGGTCCCCATGTATTCCCGTAGCAGCGAACCTGTCCACTTCGAGCGCGATTGCGAGGCCGTGATGGTCCCGCAGGGCGACACCGTGACCCTGCCCGCCGGCAGCTATGGCTATATCACCCAGGCACTGGGCGGCAGCTATTCGGTGTTCGTCGAAGGCAATCTGTTCCGCATCGCCGGCAAGGACGGCGACGCCATCGGCAAGGAGGCGCCCGCCCCGCTGGAACTGCCCGCCGATGCCACCGATGAACAGGTGGAACAGCTGGTGTGGCAGCAGCTGCGCACCTGCTTCGACCCCGAAATTCCGGTGAACATCGTCGAACTGGGCCTTGTCTACGAGGTGCAGATCAAGCACCTGGACGACGGCCAGCGCGAGATCGACGTCAAGATGACCCTGACCGCGCCCGGCTGTGGCATGGGTGACATCCTGGTCGACGACGTACGCAGCAAGCTCGAAATGGTCCCGACCGTGGCCCAGGCCGATGTCGAACTGGTGTTCGATCCGCCGTGGAACCAGCACATGATGTCCGAGGCCGCCCGGCTCGAAACCGGCATGCTTTGACCCACGGCCCGCTGCATGGCGGGCCCGGCACTACCCGCAACCAGAACAGGAATCCTCCGGTGTCCCAGTCCATTCCCAGCTTCGCCGTCACCCGTTCGGACCACCCGCGCAGCGCTGAAGAGCGCGCCCAGATCCTGGAGAAGCCGGGCTTCGGCCTGCACTTCACCGATCACATGGTGGAAGTGCGCTGGGACAAGGACACCGGCTGGCACAACGCCAATGTGCGTGCGTACGGTCCGCTGCAGCTCGACCCCGCCGCCGCCGTCCTGCACTACGGCCAGGAAATCTTCGAGGGCATCAAGGCCTACCGCCATGCCGACGGTTCGATCTGGACCTTCCGCCCCGATGCCAACGGCCGCCGCCTGCAGCGTTCGGCACAGCGCCTGGCGCTGCCGGAACTGCCGGTGGAGATCTTCGTCGAATCGCTGAAGCAGCTCATTGCCGTGGACAGCGCCTGGGTTCCGTCGGCCGACGAGTCCAGCCTGTACTTCCGCCCGTTCATGATCGGCGACGAAGCCTTCCTGGGTGTGCGCGGTGCACACAAGGCCGGTTACTACGTCATCGCCAGCCCGGCCGGCCCGTACTTCGCCAAGGGCGTCGCCCCGGTGTCGATCTGGCTGTCCACCGAATACGCGCGTGCGGCCAAGGGCGGCACGGGTGCGGCCAAGTGCGGTGGCAACTATGCCGCCTCGCTGCTGCCGCAGCAGAAGGCGCAGGCGCAGGGCTGCTCGCAGGTACTGTTCCTCGATCCGGTCGAGGGCAAGTACCTGGAAGAACTGGGTGGCATGAACGTCTTCCTGGTCTACAAGGACGGCACCCTGGTCACCCCGGAACTGTCCGGCAGCATCCTGGAAGGCATCACCCGCGAAAGCATCCTGCAGCTGGCCCGCGACCGTGGCATGAAGGTCGAAGAGCGCAAGGTCACCATCGACGAGTGGAAGAACGGCGTGGCCTCCGGTGACATCGCCGAAGTGTTCGCCTGCGGTACCGCCGCGGTGGTCACCCCGATTGGCCAGCTGAAGGGCGAGGGCTTCTCGGTGGGCGACATCAACGCACCGGCCGGCGAAGTGACCCTGTCGCTGCGCAAGGAACTGACGGACATCCAGTACGGCCGCCAGCCGGACCGTCACAACTGGCTGGTCAAGCTGGGCTGATCCGCCCGCACCGGACTGTAGAGCCGAGCCCTGCTCGACTGCCGTACCCCGGAAAGCCCGTCCCAGTGACGGGCTTTCTGCGTTGTGGCTGCAGCACGCCCCGTAGCGTCGAGCTTGCTCGACTGCTCTGCTCTCCCCGAAAGTCCGTTCCCGACATCCAATCTGCCGATGTCAGCAAAGACATGCCGGGACAGTAAAAGTCCCGTTCATGTCCGTGGATGCTGCGTGAAAGTTCCTTCACCTTCACAAACGCTACACCCATTACGTCTCAGATCAGACATTTCATGTTCCTGAAAAGACACTGAAAATCTTGTGGAGTCCGTTTCGGGCCATTAGCGTCAACAGTACGGCGGGTCGCAGGGGAATCCGCTGACTGACCGGACTGCGAGCCATGCGTGCATACCTCCATCGCGCGCTCGGGCCGGTGCTTCTGCCGATTCCGGCATTCACACCACTAGAAAGGGAAATTCCGATGTCCCAGGTTTCGCAACTGCGTCTGCGCAAGTCGTGGGTGGTTCTCAGTGCATCCGTCGTCACCTCCCTGCTCCTGGCCGCCCCGGCCTTCGCTGGCGATGTCCAGCTCAGCGGGTTGAAGTCAGCGCCCGTGCACCAGCAGTTCATCGTGAAGTACAAGGACGGCAGCCAGGCGGTGGCCAACACCAGCGTGCTGGCCTCGTCGCTGAAGACCGCCGCCGCCGGCCTCTCCAGCACCCAGGGCCGCGCCCTTGGCCTGCAGCAGATCCGTCGCCTGGCGACCGGTCCAAGCGTGGTGCGCTCCGACCGTGCGCTGGACCAGGCCGAGTCCGAGCTGCTGATGCGCAAGCTCGCCGCCGACCCGAATGTCGAGTACGTGGAAGTCGACCAGATCATGCGTGCCAACCTGGTGCCCAATGATCCGCGCCTGAGCGAACAGTGGGGCTTCGGTACCTCCAACGCCTCGATCAACGTGCGCCCGGCCTGGGACCAGTCCACCGGCACCGGCGTGGTCGTGGCGGTCATCGACACCGGCATCACCAGCCACCCGGATCTGAACGCCAACATCCTGCCCGGCTATGACTTCATCAGCGATGCCGCGATGGCGCGCGATGGCGGCGGCCGTGACAACAACCCCAACGACGAGGGTGACTGGTACGCGGCCAACGAGTGCGGCGTCGGCTACCCGGCCTCCAGCTCCAGCTGGCACGGCACCCATGTGGCCGGCACCATCGCGGCCGTGACCAACAACAGCACCGGCGTGGCCGGTACGGCATACAACGCCAAGGTCGTGCCCGTGCGCGTGCTCGGCAAGTGCGGCGGCTACACCTCGGACATCGTCGACGCCATCACCTGGGCGTCCGGCGGCACGGTCAGCGGCGTGCCCGCCAATGCGAACCCGGCGGAAGTCATCAACATGTCGCTGGGTGGTGGTGGCAGCTGCTCGACCACCTACCAGAACGCCATCAACGGCGCGGTTGGCCGTGGCACCACGGTGGTGGTGGCTGCCGGCAACGAGTCGGCCAACGTGTCCACCTCGGTACCGGCCAACTGCGCGAATGTCGTGGCCGTCGCTGCGACCACGTCTGCCGGCGCCAAGGCCAGCTTCTCCAACTACGGTGCCGGCATCGACATCTCCGCGCCGGGCGCGAACATCCTCTCGACCCTCAACACCGGCACCACGGTGCCGGCCAGCGCGACCTATGCCTCGTACAACGGCACCTCGATGGCGGCGCCGCACGTGGCCGGCGTGGTCGCGCTGATGCAGTCGGTGGCTCCCTCGCCGCTGAGCCCGGCACAGGTGGAAAGCATCCTCAAGAGCACCGCACGCGCGCTGCCGGGTGCCTGCTCGGGCGGTTGTGGCGCGGGCATCGTCGATGCCAACGCTGCAGTCACCGCTGCCAAGAACGGCACCGGCGGCGGCACCAACCCGAACCCGGGTGGCACGGTGCTGCAGAACAACGTACCGGTGACCGGCCTGGGTGCGTCCAGCGGAGCTTCGCTCAGCTACACGGTGGTCGTGCCGGCCGGCAGCTCGCAGCTGCGTGTGGCGATCAGTGGCGGCAGCGGCGATGCCGACCTGTACCTGCGTCAGGGCAGCGCCCCGACCGACACCACCTACACCTGCCGTCCGTACCTGAGCGGCAACAACGAAACCTGCACCATCAACAGCCCTGCTGCCGGCACCTGGCATGTCCGCGTGAAGGCCTACAGCACCTTCTCGGGCGTCAGCCTCAACGCCCAGTACTGAGCCCAAGTCCCTCTCCAAGGGCACGCCCCGGCTTCGGCCGGGGTGTTTTTTTTGTAGAGCCGAGCCCACGCTCCGCTGCTCCACGGTTGCCGGGCATGGGACAGGCACTACATGACGGTCAGACCGACTCGAACCGGTTCGCCGCCACGTTCTTGCGCACGTGCTGCGGATCGAAGATCCGGCCGTTCATGGCGATGTACACACCTGTCGGCAGCGACTGCACCGCACCGATCGCGCAGCCGATGTTGAACTCCGCATCCGAACCGCGGAACCGTGCCGGGCTCAGCGCGCCGGTCATCACGATGGTCTTGTCCGGAATCGTCGCCAGCACCTGGCCGGTCTGCACCATTGAATCGGTGCCGTGGGTCACCAGTACGTGCCGGGTTGCCTGCGCGGCAATGGTCGCGCGGATCAGCTCGCGGTCATCATCGTTGATGTGCAGCGAATCCTTGCGCAGGATCGGAATCACGTTGAAGCGGAAGGTTACCCCAAGTTCCCGCAGGATCATGCCGATCTGCGGATCACCGATCTGGTAGTCCGACTTGTCATCGAAATAGATCTTGTCGATTGTGCCACCGGTGGTGACGACCAGGAGCTCTTCCATCATGTGCATGCGCGAAACCAGTACAGGTACAGCGGCGCGGGGCCGGGAACACAGATGATAAGGCCCGGCGGCCGCAGCGTCAGCGTCGCTTGCTGAAGCGGGCGCGCAGCCCGGGCAGGCTGGCGGCAAAGATCACCAGCAGGGCCAGGGCGATCTCGATCAGGGCCAGCCAGCGGGTTTCCGGGTGGCTCCAGGCGCTCATCACGCCGTGGCTGAACCAGCCCAGTGCCAGCACCGAGGCCCAGAAACCGGCCTTGCGCCAGCCCACGCGCAGGGCGATGGCCAGCGCCAGCGGCGGCGCGGTGAACACCAGCTGGGTGGCCAGCCAGTGCTTGTCATTGATGAACCAGCCCACGTACAGCGCCGACAGGCCCAGCAGGGCCAGCAGCAGGACCGTGCGCGGCGCGCTGTTCATCGGGCCAGCCGCTGTGCGATGTCAGCCACCCGGCGGCCCAGCGCACGCGCCAGTACGGCCTCGTCGTCGGTGGGCTGCGGGTCATCGGCGGCGCCGGCCACGTGGCTGGCGCCGTAGGGCGTACCGCCGCTGGTGGTGTGGCTCAACGCCGGCTCGGTGAAGGGGATGCCGACGATCAGGCAGCCATGGTGCAGCAGCGGCACCTGCATCGACAGCAGGGTCGATTCCTGGCCGCCATGCATCGACGCCGTCGAGGTGAACACCCCGGCCGGCTTGCCGGCCAGGGTGCCATTGACCCATTCGGCGCCCAGGCCATCAAGGAAATGCTTGACCGGTGCAGCCATGTTGCCGAAGCGGGTGGGGCTGCCCAGCAGCACGCCCTGGCACTCGGCCAGGTCCTGCACGCTCACATAGGGCGCGCCGTCATCGGGTACCGGCGGCTGCGCGGTCTGGGTCACTGCGGCCACCGGCGGCACCGTGCGCAGGCGCGCGGTCATGCCCGGCACCTCGCCGATTCCCCGCGCGATCTGGCGCGCCAGCCGTGCCACCGAACCGCCCCGGCTGTAGTAAAGCACCAGAATTTCGCCCATCGCGCCCAAGTCTCCTCATCGTGTGGATGCCAGTATGGCTATCCTGCATCGATTCCGCATCGGGTACCCTTTCGCCGATGGAACCTCTGGATACGCTCAACCTGTGGATGGAGCGCGCGCGGGATCGTGCACGAGCCGCCAGCTTCGGCCGCTTCCTCTGGCGCCGCTTCCTCGACGACCGCCTGTTCCAGGCGGCCGCGGCGCTGGCCTACACCACCGTGTTCGCGCTAGTGCCGCTGGCGATCGTGGTCTTCGGCGTGCTCTCGGCGTTCCCGGTGTTCGACCGCTGGAGTGACCAGCTCAGCGACTATGTGTTTTCCAACTTCGTGCCCAGCGCCGCGCGCGCGGCCGAGGGTTACCTGCGGCAGTTCTCGGCCAGTGCCGGCCAACTCACCGCCGCCGGCTTCATCGCCCTGGTGGTCTCGCTGCTGATCACCCTCAACAGCGTCGAAGAAACCTTCAACCAGATCTGGCGGGTGGGCAGCACGCGGCCCAAGCTGACCCGCTTCCTGGTCTACTGGACCGTGCTGACCCTGGGCGCGATGCTCGCGGCTGCGTCGCTGGCAGTATCGGCGCGGGTGTTCGCGATGCCCCTGTTCGGCACCCAGGAAGGCCGCTGGCTGGCCGATCTCTCGCTGCGCCTTGCACCGGTGCTGATCGAGTTCGTCTGCATCATGCTGATGTTCCGCGTGGTGCCGCACCACACGGTGAAGTGGCGCCATGCGATTCCCGGCGCGGTGCTGGCGGCGGTGCTGCTGGAGCTGATCAAGTGGGGCATTGGTGCCTATCTGGGCAGCTTCCAGTCCTACCAGAAGCTCTACGGTACGGTGGCCTTCGTGCCGATCCTGCTGCTGTGGATCTACCTGTGCTGGGTGGCGGTGCTGCTGGGGGCCTCGCTGGCCTCATCGATGGCGGCCTTCCGCTACCAGCCGGTGGAGCTGCGTCTTCCGCAGGGCTTCGAGTTCTATGGCCTGCTGCGTCTGCTCGGGCGCTTCCACTACGCACGCGGCAAGGGCCGCGGCCTGGGCGATGACGAGATCCTGCGGCTGGAGCCGATGCTGACCGATTCGCTGCTGCAGGACCTGGCCTGCAATCTGCAGGACATCGGTCTGCTGCGCCGCGACGAGCGCGGTGAATGGCTGCTGGCGCGCGACCTGGACCAGGTCAGCCTGTCCGATCTCTACGAATGCACCCAGTTGCGCATCCCGGTGTCCGAGCAGCATCTGCCGTACCGTGATGACAGCCTGGGCCAGGCCGCGCTTGCCGCCCTGGACGAACTTCGCCTGCCGCTGCGCGAGCGCCTCAAGCGCCGTGTCAGCGACATCTATCCTGATTCCGGAGAAAAACCATGATCCGCTCGCCCCTGTTGAAGGCCCTGCCGCTCGCCCTGCTGCTGGCCCTGGCCGCCTGCAAGCCTGCGCAGGCGCCGACCCCGGCCAGCAGCACGCCGCCCGCCCAGGCGCCGACGCCGACGGCCCCGGCTGAGGCGGCCCCCGCGGATGAGAACCCGGCCGAGCGCACCACGGCCGATTTCCCGACGCTGAAGATGAAAGCCATCGACGGCAGCGAGTACGACCTGGCCGCGCACCGTGGCAAGTGGGTGGTGGTGAATTTCTGGGCGACCTGGTGCGCCCCGTGCCGCAAGGAGATGCCGGAGCTGTCGGCGCTGCATGCCATGCGCAGCAACATCGAGGTGGTGGGCCTGGCCTACGAAGACATTGAAACGCCGGAGATGCAGTCGTTCCTGGCCAAGCACCCGGTGACCTATCCCATCGTGGTGGTCGATCCGTTCGACCCGCCGGCCGATTTCGCGATCCCCCGTGGCCTGCCGCTGACCCACCTCATCGACCCCAACGGCAAGGTCGCCCACACGTTCCTCGGTCCGGTCACCGCCACCGACATCGAACAACAGATCGCAGCGGCGAAGTAGAGTAGAGCCCGCTCGACTGACCCCGGCCCGATTCATCCCCGCATGGTGTGGATCTACTCGACAGGGAAGTCCTCGATCGGCTTGAGCACGTCGTAGTGCTCCACATGCAGCTTGCCCTTCAGCTTCGGCAGGTCCAGCACCGGCTCGTTTACGCGCGTATCCGGCAAACGATCCAGCAGATTGCGCACCAGCGACAGCCGTCCCAGCCGCTGGTCGTTGAAGTCCACCAGCGTCCACGGCGCGGCATCGCGGTGGGTTGCCCGCAGCATCGCCTCGCGCGCCTCGGTGTACGCGCTGTACTTGCTGCGTGACTTCAGGTCCACCGGCGACAGCTTCCAGCCCTTCAACGGATCGCTGTGGCGTTCGGAGAAGCGCTTCTCCTGCTGTTCCTGGTCCACGCACAGCCAGTACTTGAACAACAGGATGCCGTCGTCCACCAGCAGCTGCTCGAACACCGGTGCCTGGTGCAGGAACTGCTGGTACTCGCTCTCGCTGCAGTAACCCATCACCCGTTCAACACCGGCGCGGTTGTACCAGCTGCGGTCCATCAGCACGATCTCGCCCGCCGCGGGCAGGTGGCTGGCATAGCGCTGGAAGTACCACTGGGTGGATTCACGGTCCGTCGGCTTGGGCAGCGCGACCACCCGGCACTGGCGCGGGTTGAGATGCTGGCTGATGGCCTGGATCGCGCCGCCCTTGCCGGCGGTGTCGCGGCCCTCGAACAGCACCAGCAGGCGTTGCCCGCTGTGCTGCACCCAGCGCGCCATCGCGGTCAGTTCCAGCTGCAGGGGCTGCAGCAGTTCGTCGTACTCCTTGCGCTTGAGCTTGCCCATCGTCGTACCACGCTGGAAGGAAGCCCGAGCGTAGCGCAGTGGTTGCGCAAGCGGCGTTGACGCCGCGGTAGAGTCGACCGCTGGTCGACTATGACGCTGGGGTAGAGTCGACCGTTGGTCGACTATGACGCTGGGGTAGAGTCGACCGTTGGTCGACTATGACGCTGGGGTAGAGTCGACCGTTGGTCGACTATCGCGCGTAGCGCGGGGTTTTCCGCAGCCCGCCCCCCGGGGCAGTCGACCAACGGTCGACTCTACCCGGCCGCGCCTGCCCAGCCGTGCTCGCCGGCCAGCTGCTGCAGCAACGCCGACAGATCCGCCGCAAACCCGGCCATGTCGAACACGCCGCTACCGTCGCGTGCCTGCGCCAGTTCTGCCCGCAGCGCGGCCAATGCCTCCGGGTCGTTGCCCAATGCGCTGGCAGTGGCGATGAAGGCAGCATCATCGACCACATTCATGCGTGCCAGGCCCAGGTGATGGTTGAGGCTGCCGGCCACGCGCGCGGCAAAGGTATCGCCAGGGCAGGTCAGCACCGGGCAACCCGCCCACAGCGCATCGGAGGCGGTGGTGTGCGCGTTGTACGGATGGGTGTCCAGGAACAGGTCGGCCAGCGCATAGCGCGCCAGATACTGCGGGTGGGGCAGTTTGGCCATGAACACCAGGCGCTGCGGATCCATGCCAGCGGCCTGCGCGGCTGCACGCAGGCGCGCATCGGCCTGGCCAGGGCCGGACAGCAGCCACAGCACGCTGCCCGCAACCGCCTGCAGCACCGCGAAGGCGCGCTGCATGCTGCGCGGGTTGAGTTTGTAGCTGTTGTTGAAACAGCAGAACACCACGCCGCGTTCGGGCAGGCCGCAGTCGGCACGCGTCGGTGCCGGCTCCAGCACGCGGGTGTTGTCCGAAGGCTGGAAAGCGCGCGGCAGGCGCAGTACGCGTTCGCTGTAATGGGGTTCCAGTGCCGGCGGCAGGGCGAAGGCATCGCCGACCACCGCATCCAGCCACGGCGCGCCGGATGTACCGGGGTAGGCCAGCCAGTTCAGCTGCAGCGGGGCAGGGCGCATGGCCAGCACCTCCGGCGCGCCGCCGCCACCCCAGCCGCGCAGGTCGAACAGCACGTCGATGCCCTGCGCGCGGATCCGTGCTGCAGTCTCGGCGTGGCGTTGGCCGGCCACCTCATGCAACCGGGTGGCCGCCTGCAGGCGTTGGCGGATGCGGCTGCCGTCGTCGCGGTTCAACGCGAACAGATGGAGCTGCAGTGCCGCATCGGCCTGCAGGTGTTCCAGCAGGGCGACGGTCAGCAGGCCGGTCGGGTGCGCACCGAATCCATTGGAAAGGAAGCCGACACGCAACGGCCCACGCGCCCGCACCGGTACCGCTGGCAGCGGGCGCACAGCAGCGGCCACAGCCGCCGCACGGGCACGGGCGCAGGCCAGCTGCCCGGCAGCATCGGCATCCTCGCTGAGGAAGGCGAAGGGCTCGACCACGCCCTGGCCGCTGGCGACCGCGGCACGCACCTGCGTGGCCAGCACATCCAGGTCCTGCCAGTCGCACAGGCGGCGCTGCCAGGCCAGGCGCTGCGCAGCGATATACGGTTCGCCGGGCAGCAGCGTGTGCGCGCGGCGGTAGGCAGCGGCCGCACCTTCGGCATCGTCGGCATCTTCCAGCGCATGCCCCAGCCACAGCGCGATGCCGGGGTGTTCCGGTGCCAGCGAGGCGGCCTGGCCGAGCAGTGCGGCCGCATCGGCATGGGCGCCCGCCATCCACGCCACCCGACCCAGCCGGGCCAGCGCTTCGGGATGGTTGGGCCGCAGTTGCAGCGCACGTCGCGCGGCGCGCTCGCCGGCACCGATGTCGCCGGCTTCCAGTTCCAGATCGGCCAGCATCACCCAGGCGATGAAATCACCCGGCTGGCGTGCGAGCGCCTCCTGCAGTTGCCGCCGCTGCTGCCAGGCCGACATCGGCTCAGCCCGCCGACAGCTGGGCCAGCGCATCCACCTGGTGCTCGTGGCTCAGGCGCTGCAGCAGCGGGTCGAGGTCGCCGGCCAGGATGTTGGGCAGGTCGTACAGGGTCAGCCCTTCCACCCGGTGGTCGGTGATCCGGCCCTGCGGGAAGTTGTAGGTGCGGATGCGCTGGCTGCGGTCGCCGCTGCCCACCTGCAGGCGCCGCGACTCGGCCTGTGCCGCATCCTGGCGCTGGCGCTCGGCGTCCAGCAGCTGCGCCTTCAGGCGCTTCATCGCCTTGTCGCGGTTCGCGTGCTGGCTGCGTTCGGTCTGGCATTCCACGACCACGCCGGTCGGCACGTGGGTGATGCGGATGGCCGATTCGGTCTTGTTGACGTGCTGGCCGCCCGCGCCGGACGAGCGGAACGTATCGACCTTCAGGTCGGCCGGATTGATGACGATGTCATCGACCTCATCCGCTTCCGGAATGATCGCCACGGTGGCCGCCGAGGTATGGATGCGGCCCTGCGATTCGGTGGCCGGCACGCGCTGCACGCGGTGCGTGCCGGACTCGAACTTCAGGCGCGAAAACGCACCACGGCCGACCACGCGGGCCACCACTTCCTTGTAGCCGCCGTGTTCGCCCGGGTTGTCCGATTCGATCTCCACTTTCCAGCCCTGGCGCTCGGCATAGCGGGCGTACATGCGGAACAGATCGCCAGCGAAGATCGCCGCTTCGTCGCCGCCGGTACCGGCGCGCACTTCCAGGAACAGGTTGCCTTCGTCACGCGGGTCGCGTGGCACCAGCAGCAGGGCCAGTTCCTGTTCCAGCTCCAGCAGGCGGGCCTGGGCGACGGCGATTTCCTCGTCGGCCAGCTCGCGCAGGTCCGGGTCGGCGCGCATGCCCTCGGCGGCGGTGAGGTCGGCCTTGGCGCGGGCCTCATCGGCCAGTGCGGTGGCGACCGGTTCAAGTTGGGCGAATTCGCGCGAAAGATCGCGGAAACGAGAGTTGTCGGCGACCACATCAGGTTCGGCGAGCAGGCGTTCCAGTTCTTCGCGGCGCTCGGCCAGCGCTTCCAGCTTACGGCGCAGGGTCGGCGTCATCGGGTCTCACGGGTGGGTGGCGGTAGCCCGGCGCGGCCGGGAACAGGCGCTCGGCGGCGCGGGTCAGGTCGGCATCGCCCGTGAGCGCGGCCGCGCGCAGGGCGGCAGTGGGCGGGTGCAGCAGGCGGTTGGTCAGGCCATGGGCAAGCAGTTCCAGCACTTCGTCGGCCGGTTTGCCGTTGGCCAGCTGCTGCCGCGCGCGCTCCAGCAGTTCGGCACGGGTGGCCTCGCCGAAGGCGCGCAACTGCCGCAGCGGTGCCTGGTGAGCGCTGGCCTGCAGGGTTTCGACGAAGCGCGACACCTGCAGGTCGATGATCGCCTCGGCCTCGGCGGCGGCCTCGCGGCGGCCGCGGCGGTTGTCTTCCACCGCGCGCTCAAGGTCATCCACGGTGTACAGGAAGGCATCGTTGAGCGTGCCGACCTCGGCCTCGATGTCACGCGGCACGGCCAGGTCGAACAGCAGCATCGGCTTGTGCCGGCGCGCGCGCAGCGCCTTGGCCACCATCTCGCGGTGGATGACCGGTTCGCGCGCGGCGGTGGCCGAGAACACCACGTCGGCCTCGGCCAGGTGGCGTTCCAGTTCGGTCAGCGGCAGCGCCACCCCGCCATGGCGGGTGGCCAGTTCCTGCGCATGGGCCAGCGTGCGGTTGGCGATCAGCAGGCGGCGTACCTTGCCTTCGCTCAGGTGCCGTGCAGCCAGCTCGATGGTCTCCCCGGCGCCGACCAGCAGTACCGTGGAATCATCCAGGCGGGCGAACGCGTTCTGCGCCAGGCGCACCGCAGCGGAGGCCACCGACACCGGGTTGGCGCCCACCTGGGTATCGGTACGGGCGCGCTTGGCCACCGAGAAGGTCTGCTGGAACAGCCGGTCCAGGCGCTGGCCCAGCAGGCCGTGGTCGCGCGCGGTGGACCAGGCATCCTTCACCTGGCCCAGGATCTGCGGTTCGCCCAGCACCATCGAATCGAGCCCGGTGGCGACCCGGAACAGGTGGCGCACCGCATCGGCGTCCGCGTGCTGGTACAGGTACCCCTGCAGATCGCCGGCCTGGCTGTGCAGCCAGTGGTCAAGCGCCTCCGGGGAATCGGCGACCGCGTACAGCTCGGTGCGGTTGCAGGTGGAAAGCAGCACCGCTTCGGCGATCTGCGGCGTATCGCGCAGCGAACCAAGCGCGCGCGGCAACGCGTCACCGGCGAAGGCCGCGCGCTCGCGCAGCTCTACCGGTGCGGTCTGGTGATTCAGTCCGAGCACCCACAGGGTCATTGTTCAGTTGCTTGCGATAAGCTGCTGGCCATTGGACGACATTTTAAGGCCCCGATGCCGACGATGCCCGCATTGATTCGCATCCCCAGTGTTCTGCTGCTGTCCCTGGCCTGCAGCCAGGTGCTGGCGGCGGCGCCGACCAAGGCCCCGGCAAGGGCCCCGGCCAGCGAAGAACTGGCCCTGGAACCGGTGATGGCGGGGGAATTCGCCCTGCAGGCCGGCAAGCTGGCTGACGCCGCGCACTGGTACCTGCAGGCGGCCGAACAGACGGCAGGCGATGCGGGGCTGGCTGAACGGGCCACTCGCATCTCCATGCTGGCCAACGATGATGCCAGCGCCGCCAAGGGCCTGGCCCTGTGGGAAAAGCGTGCGCCCAGTTCGCTGTCGATGCGCAGTGCTGCCGCTGCGCTGGCAATGCGGCAGGGAAACGTGAAGGCCGCACGGACCGAGCTGCAGGCCCTGCTGGCCGACCCTGACGACCGGGGCTGGAAGTTCGCGCTGGCTGCCCTGATCGGCGGTGGCCGCGACCCGGCCGTACCGGCGCAGGTGCTGGGCGAGCTGGTCGACGCCAACGCCATTCCGCCGAAGATCGAGGCCTGGCAGGAATTCGGCCGCCTCGCCCTGCGCATGGAGAAGCCCGAGCTGGCCCGGCGCATGATCGACGAAGTGGTCAAGCGCTTCCCGGACGAGCCGCGGGTGGCCCTGCTGCGTGCCAGCCAGCTGCAGCAGGCCGGGCAGACCACGCAGGCGCTGGCATTGCTGCGGGGGGTTGAGCCGAAGACCCGGCAGGACCCGGAGCTGCGCAACGCCGTGGCCATCGCCTATGACAGCCTGGGCCAGCCGGCCGCCGCCGAGCGGGTGCTGGCCGTAGGCCCGCAGAATGTGCAGACCTGGGGCATGCGTGCTTCGCTGCTGGCCAAGCAGGGGGACACCGCAGCGCTGTCGGGCCTCTACAACGAGCTCTCGCGTCAGGCCGCCAAGCCCGACCCGGCGCAGCGGCTGCTGCTGGGCAAGATCGCCGAATACCTCAAGCGCTACCCGGAGGCGGTGAACTGGTACCACAGCGTGCCCGGTGGCGAGGAACTGAACGAAGCGCGCCTGCGCGCAGCGAACGCGCAGGGCCTGGCCGGCCGCCAGTCGCTGGCGCTGGATGAAGTGCACGCCATCCAGTCCGACGCGAGCGTGGATGACGATGTGCGCCGCGATGCCTACCTGCTGGAAGCCGAGCTGCGCCAGCGCGCCGACGATCTGCCCGGCGAACTGGACGCGCTGGCCCGGGGCCTGGCTGCCTATCCGGACGAGAATGGCCTGCTGTACGCCCGTGCCCTGGCGTGGGAACGACGCGACGATATCGCCCGCGCCGAGGCCGACCTGCGCAAGGTACTGGTGACCGATCCGGAGAACGTGCCCGCGCTGAACGCGCTGGGTTACACCCTGGCCGACCGCACCAAGCGCTACCAGGAAGCGCTGGAACTGATCGACCGCGCGCGGGTGGCCGAGCCGGACAATCCGGCCATCGTCGACAGCTATGGCTGGGTGCTGTATCGCCTGGGCCGCAACGAGGAAGCCCTGGTGCAGCTGCGCCGGGCCTGGACCCTGTCGCGTGATCCGGAAATCGCCGCCCACGTGGGCGAGGTGCTGTGGGTGCTCGGCAAGCACGACGAGGCCCGCCACTTCTTCGAGGAGGCGGCCAAGCTCGACCCTGAAAACCGCGCGCTGCTGCGCGCCCGCGAGAAGTTCAATCCATGAGTGTTTCCCTGATCCGGCCGCTGCTGCTGGTGGCCGTGACCCTGGCGGTGAGCGCCTGTACCAGCGTGGGCATGCAGAAGACGCCGGCCCCGGACGTGGTTTACACCGTGTCGCCGGCCGCAGAGCGCGCTGAAGAAGCCCGCGTGCAGGCCCTGCGCGCCCAGCCCGATTACAGCTTCCAGGGCCGGGTCGCGGTCAGCAAGGGCAAAAATGGTGGCAGCGGCCGCATCGACTGGGTCCAGCAGGGCAGCGAGTACCGTATCCAGCTGAGTGCGCCGGTCACCCGCCAGAGCTGGACCCTGCAGGGGGATTCGGTGCAGGGCGGGGCGCGCCTGGACGGGCTGGGCGATGGACCGCGCGCGGGCGATGACGCGCGCCAGCTGCTGCTCGATGCCACCGGCTGGGATATCCCGGTCAATGAACTGTCTGACTGGACCCGTGGCCTGGTGCTGCGCGGTTCCGGCGAAAACAGCGTGGAGCGCGATGCCGAAGGCCGGCCGCGGCGCATGCAGCAGGCCGGCTGGCTGATCCAGTACCTGGACTGGTACCCGGCCCAGGAAGGAAGCCCGGCGCTGCCGCGGCGGATCGAGGCCAGCCGCGAGGACGCCAAGGTGCGCCTGCTGGTCGACCAGTGGGGCACCGACGCGCCATGACCGCGCAGATTGACGCCGATGGCTGGTCCTGGTGGCCGGCCCCGGCCAAGCTGAACCTGTTCCTGCACATCACCGGCCGTCGTGCCGATGGCTACCACGAACTGCAGACCGTCTTCCGTCTGCTGGACTGGGGCGACCGCATCGGGATGCGCCTGCGCGCCGATGGCCGGGTACGACGGCAGGGCGACGGCCTGGCCGGCGTCGCAGAGGCCGACGACCTCGCCGTGCGTGCGGCAATGCTTCTCAAAAGTGTCGCCAATGCCGTTCAAGGTGCAGATATCGTCGTTGAAAAGCATGTTTCAGCAGGTGGTGGGTTCGGTGGCGGTTCGTCCGACGCGGCCACGGTGCTGGTGGTCCTGAACCGGCTCTGGCAGGTCGGCCTGGACGAGGATGCACTGGCGGCGCTGGGCCTGCGCCTCGGTGCCGATGTGCCGGTCTTCGTGCGCGGCCACAACGCCTGGGCCGAGGGGGTAGGCGAACAGCTGCAGCCGGTCACCCTGGCGCCGGCCTGGTACGTCATCGTCGAGCCCGGCGTTCATGTACCCACCCCGGCCCTGTTCGCTGACCCGGATTTGACGCGCGACTGCCCAAAGGCGAAAATAGGCGACTTCGCTTCCGGCGCTCTGGTCGGAAACGTGTTCGAGCCGGTGCTGCGCCGTCGCGAGCCTGCCGTAGAGGCGGCGCTTGCCGCGTTGAGCAGCATAGGCCAGGCACGTTTGACCGGGTCCGGAAGTGGTTGTTTCGTCGAGTTCGATTCGCAGGCTGCCGCAGAGCAGGGGCGAGCGGAATTGCCGAAGGAGTTGCGGGCAAGGGTGGCCGCGGGCGTTGCACGTTCGCCACTGCTGGATGCACTCGAGCAACACTGATTCATCAATGCAGGGGCGTCGCCAAGAGGCCCAAGGCACCAGGTTTTGATCCTGGCATTCGGAGGTTCGAATCCTCCCGCCCCTGCCAATGCGGCTGTGTCCGCGCCATCCAGCGCATCACTGCGCGGGACGTGGAAACAGTCGCGGTGTTGTAAGCAGCAGGGGCCGAGGTGGTCCTTGCCGCTACCGGATCCCCGCCACTCGTCCCCGCCCGAGACAATCATGATGCAAGAGTCCCCGAACCTGCTGGTCTTTTCCGGCAACGCCAACAAACGTCTGGCGCAGAACATCTGCAAGGAACTGGGGGTCCGCCCGGGCAAGGCGCTGGTCTCGCACTTCTCCGATGGCGAAGTGCAGGTCGAGATCGAAGAGAACGTCCGCAAGCAGGACGTCTTCGTGATCCAGCCGACCTCGGCGCCGAGCGCTGAAAACCTGATGGAACTGCTGGTGCTGATCGACGCGCTCAAGCGCGCATCGGTGGCCAGCGTGACCGCCGTGGTGCCGTACTTCGGCTACTCGCGCCAGGATCGCCGCATGCGTTCCTCGCGCGTGCCGATCACCGCCAAGCTGGCGGCCAAGATGTTCAGCACCGCTGGCGCTGATCGCGTGCTGACCGTCGACCTGCACGCCGACCAGATCCAGGGCTTCTTCGATATCCCGGTGGACAACGTGTATGCGTCCCCGCTGCTGCTGGCCGACATCTGGCGCGCCTACGGCACCGAGAACCTCATCGTCGTCTCGCCGGACGTGGGCGGCGTGGTCCGCGCCCGTGCGGTCGCCAAGCGCCTGGATGACGCCGATCTGGCAATCATCGACAAGCGCCGTCCGCGCGCCAACGTCTCCACCGTGATGAACATCATCGGTGACGTCGAAGGCAAGACCTGCGTCATGGTCGATGACATCGTCGATACCGCCGGCACCCTGTGCGCCGCTGCCGCTGCCCTGAAGGCGCGCGGTGCGCTCAAGGTCGCCGCCTACTGCACCCACGCGGTGCTGTCGGGCCCGGCGGTGGACAACATCACCAATTCCCAGCTCGACGAACTGGTGGTGACCGACACCATCCCGCTGAAGGACGCCGCGCGGGTGTGCAGCAAGATCCGCCAGCTGAGCGTGGCGGAAATGCTGGCCGAAACGATGCGCCGCATCGCCTTCGGCGAGTCGGTCAGCTCGCTGTACGTCGATTGATTTTCGTCCCCGCCGGCAACGGTGGGGACACACCCCGGATGCTTCTGGTCGCGGAAGCATCTTCAACCGCCACGCCGCAAGGCATGGCAACAACCTGAGTAGTCGAAAATGTCGAAGACCCATGAAATCAAGGTCACCAAGCGTGAACTGCAGCGTAAGGGTGCGAGCCGCCGCCTGCGTCACGCTGGTGTGATCCCGGCCATCGTGTACGGCGGCAACGCCGAGCCGGTCGCCATCAGCCTGGACCACAACGAAATCTGGCTGGCCCAGCAGAACGAGTGGTTCTATGCCTCCATCCTGGACCTGAACCTGGACGGCCAGGTGCAGAAGGTCCTGCTGCGTGACATGCAGCGCCACCCGTACAAGCAGCTGATCATGCACCTGGACTTCCAGCGCGTGAACGAGAACGAAGCCCTGACCGCTTCGGTCCCGCTGCACTTCATCAACGAAGACACCTCGCCGGCTGGCAAGGCTGCCGACGTCGTGGTCACCCACGAACTGAAGGAAGTGACCATCAGCTGCCTGCCGAAGGACCTGCCGGAGTCGATCGAAGTCGACCTGGGCGGCCTGAACGCTGGCGACGTGGTCTACCTGTCCAACATCAAGCTGCCGAAGGGCGTGGAAATCCCGGCCCTGGCGCTGGGCAAGGACCACGACGACGCCATCGTCACCGCCAAGCACGGCAAGGAAGACGCTGCCGACGCTGAAGCACCGGCTGCCGAGTAATACAGTGGCGGTGCCTGCCTTCGGGCAGGCACCGTTCTGGAAGGAACCATGGCAGGACTGCGACTGATCGTCGGTCTGGGCAATCCCGGATCGGAACACGCCCGGACCCGGCACAATGCCGGGTTTCATTTCGTTGAGGCCCTGGCTGAAAAAGCCGGTGCGCGCTGGAATGTGGACAGCAAGCTGTTCGGTGAGACCGCCAAGGTCGAGATTGCCGGGCAGACCGTGTGGCTGCTGAAGCCGGCCACGTTCATGAACCTCAGTGGCAAGTCGGTCACCGCTGCACAGCGGTTCTGGAAGATCGAGCCCGAGGAAACCCTGCTGGCCCACGACGAGCTGGACCTGCCGCCCGGTGCGGTACGGCTGAAGTTCGACGGTGGCCACGGCGGCCAGAACGGCCTGCGCGATACCATGCGCCTGCTCGGCCACGGCAAGTTCCACCGCCTGCGCGTTGGCATCGGCCATCCCGGTCACAAGGACCGCGTGGTGGGCTGGGTGCTCGGCCGGCCCTCCAAGGACGACGACGTGCTGATCGCACGCGCCATCGACGATGCCATCGACGTGCTGCCGCTGGCGGTGCAAGGCGATTTCAACGAAGCCATGAAGCGCCTGCACACCCCCAAATGACCCGCCGTAGGTACCGACCGTTGGTCGGTACGCAACCACCCCGGCAGGTACCGACCGTTGGTCGGTACGCAACCACCCCGGTAGGTACCGACCGTCGGTCGGTCGGTACGGAATCACCCGGTAGGTACCGACCGTTGGTCGGTACGGAATCATCCGGTAGGTACCGACCGTTGGTCGGTACGGAATCACCCGGTAGGTACCGACCGTTGGTCGGTACGGAATCACCCCGGTAGGTACCGACCGTTGGTCGGTACGGAATCACCCGGTAGGTACCGACCGTTGGTCGGTACGGAATCACCCGGTAGGTACCGACCGTTGGTCGGTACGGAATCACCCGGTAGGTACCGACCGTTGGTCGGTACGGAATCACCCCGGTAGGTACCGACCGTTGGTCGGTACGGAGAATGATTGGAAAAGCAGCGCCCACGTCGCTGCTTCCCCAATCACTTTCACCCCAGAGAGCTGTCACCCATGGGTATCAAATGCGGCATCGTCGGCCTGCCCAACGTCGGCAAGTCGACCCTGTTCAACGCGCTGACCAAGGCGGGCATCGCCGCGGCGAACTTCCCGTTCTGCACCATCGAACCGAACGTCGGCATCGTGCCGGTGCCGGACCCGCGCCTGGGTGAGCTGGCGGCGATCATCAATCCGCAGAAGGTCATCCCGACCGCGGTCGAGTTCGTCGACATCGCCGGCCTGGTGGCCGGTGCGGCCAGCGGCGAAGGCCTGGGCAACAAGTTCCTGGCACACATCCGCGAAGTCGACGCGATCACCCACGTGGTGCGCTGCTTCGAGAACGCCGACGTCATCCACGTCAACAACAAGGTCGACCCGATCTCGGACATCGAAACCATCGATACCGAACTGGCCCTGGCCGACCTGGACAGCGTCGAGAAGGCACTGAACCGCGCCGAGCGCGCTGCCAAGGGCGGCGACAAGGAAGCGGCCGCACGCAAGCCGGTGCTGGCCAAGCTGCAGGCTGCGCTGGCTGACGGCAAGTCCGGTCGTTCGGTGGGTCTGGACGAGGAAGAGAAGGCACTGGTCCGTGATCTGTTCCTGCTGACCCTGAAGCCGGTGATGTACATCGCCAACGTGCTGGAAGACGGCTTCGAGAACAACCCGCACTTGGACGCCGTGCGTGCCCACGCCGCCGCCGAAGGCGCGCAGGTGGTGCCGGTGTCGGCCGCGATCGAAGAAGAGCTGTCCCAGCTCGACGACGAGGACCGCGACACCTTCCTGGCCGACCTCGGCCTGAGCGAGCCGGGCCTGAACCGCGTGATCAACGCGGCCTACAGCCTGCTGGGCCTGCAGACCTACTTCACCGCCGGTGTGAAGGAAGTCCGTGCGTGGACCGTGCGCAAGGGCGCCACCGCCCCGCAGGCTGCCGCGGTCATCCACACTGACTTCGAGAAGGGCTTCATCCGCGCCGAAACCATCGCGTATGACGACTTCATCAAGTACAAGGGCGAGGCTGGCGCGAAGGAAGCCGGTCGCCTGCGCCTGGAAGGCAAGGAATACCGCGTGCAGGAAGGCGACGTGCTGCACTTCCGCTTCAACGTCTGATCCTGCGGTACTGGATCGGCCCCGGACGCCCCGCCCTGTGCGGGGCGTTCGCGTTTCCGGCATGAATCGGCTGCGTGGACAAAAAATGACCATGCCCCGAAACGCCTGCGCCGCAATACTCGCGCGCACTTGTCCACACCAAACCCCCATCGCTTTCCACGCGCGGTGTGGAAAACCAGGGGTCGGATCCCTTTCCAAAGGAAAGGGCTCCTACCCCGACCGGCGCAGTCGAGTGGTGGACAAATTTTCACCACGCCTGAAAATGACTGCGCTGCAACGCTCGCACCCACTTGTCCACATCAAGTTCCCATCGCTCTCCACGTCCGGTGTGGAAAACAATCGCAGTCCTGGACAAAAAATCGCCACGCTCGGAAACGCTTGCGGTGCAATGCTCTTGCCTACTTGTCCACACCAAGTTCCCATCGCTTTCCACGCGCGGTGTGGAAAACCTCCGGTGCCCCCGCTCTGGTAGTCGCCCACCTTGGTGGGCGCGTGGCAAAGCAGTGCCCACCAAGGTGGGCAGCTACCGATATCAGGTTCCCATCGCCTTCCACGCGCGATGTAGAAAACCTCCGGTGACCCGCTCTGGTAGTCGCCCACCTCGGTGGGCGCGTGGCAAAGCAGTGCCCACCAAGGTGGGCAGCTACCGATATCAGGTTCCCATCGCCTTCCACGCGCGATGTGGAAAACCTCCGGTGACCCGCTCTGGTAGTCGCCCACCTCGGTGGGCGCGTGGCAAAGCAGTGCCCGCCAAGGTGGGCAGCTACCGATATCAGGTTCCCATAGCTTTCCACGCGCGATGTGGAAAACCTCCGGTGACCCGCTCTGGTAGTCGCCCACCTCGGTGGGCGCGTGGCTAAGCAGTGCCCGCCAAGGTGGGCAGCTACCGATATCAGGTTCCCATCGCCTTCCACGCGCGGTGTGGAAAGCCTCCGGTGACCCCGCTCTGGTAGACGCCCACCTTGGTGGGCGCGTGGCAAAGCAGTGCCCACCAAGGTGGGCAGCTACCAACACCAGCTTTCCAAACAACAAGGCCCGCCAATGGCGGGCCTCGTCTTCTGCATCGATCGGAACTGCTTGCGCCTACAGCGCGCTACCTCCGAACTTGTGGGTGTACTGCAGGTTGATCGTGCGGCCGACGGTGTCGAACCAGGACACGTCGTAGTAAGGATATGCCGTGTACGTGGCGTCCTTCGGCGGCATCTTGTTGAACACGTTGACCACCGACAGCGACAGGCGCGAGTGATCGTCGAAGCGGTACTGCACCGAAGCGTTGTAGCGGTAGGTAGCCTTGATGTACGGGCTGTCTCCGCTTTCCGGGTCAAACACCTGGTCGTAGCTGTCCGAGGTCGGCAGCTTGCCCAGGCGAGAACCGTACACGGTGGCCGACCACGCGTCCTTCTCCCAGGTCACGCTGGCGCTGGTCTTGGTGCGCGGGATGTCGAAGCCGCTGTTCACTGCGAACTGGTCTTCCACCGGGTCGCCCGGGAACTGCTGGAAGTCGTGCTTCTTCACCCACGTGTGGTTGCCACTGAAGGAGAACTCGCCGATACCGGTCTGCACGCGCCAGCGCAGGCCCACGTCCACGCCCTGGGTGCGTTCGCGGGCGATGTTCACCGGATTCACATGCACTCCATACAGGCGGCCGTCGTCGGTGCGCGTCACCCGTGCCAGTGCGTCCACGCACGTCGGCGACGTGACCACGAGGTCGCCCAGGCGGCAGGCCGCCTCGTCGCGCAGAATCGCGTCCACGTTCATGTCCTGCACCTGGTTGCGCATGTCGATGTCGAACCAGTCCGCGTTGACGTCGAAACCGCCGCCGACCGACCAGACGAAGCCCGCGCTCCACGAGGTGCTCGTCTCCGGGTCCAGATTGCGATTGCCCTCGCGGCTGCGGATCAGGTTCTCCTCATAGTCGTTGCAGTCATCGGCGCCGTCGGACAGGCAACCGTAGTAGTCGTTGCCGGCGGTTTCGTCGTTGCCGGGGCCGGCATAGACATAGTGCAGGTCCGGCGCACGGAAGGCGGTGCCGTAGGAGCCGCGCAGCAGCAGGCTCTCCACCGGGCGCCATTCCAGGCCGCCACTCCAGGTCGCCTTGCCGATGGTGTGGCCCGAGTAGCGGTACTGGTCGTAGCGGCCGGCCACGCTCAGGTTCAGCGTGTCGTGCAGGGGCAGGCGCAGCTCGGCAGCGGTCGCCCAGCGGTTGCGCGAACCCTGGCCGTCCGAATCCTTCCAGCTGTAGTAGTAGTACTCGGTGGCCAGCGGGTCGGGATTCAGCGCGTACGCCTGCTGGCCCAGTTCCACGGTCGCCGCGAAGCCGGCGTCGCCGCCGGGCAGGGAGAACAGCGAGCCGTTGGTCAGGCTGAGGGCGGCGGTTTCGGTGCGCGATTTCGGCGTGTAGGTGGTGCGTGCGGCGATCGACTCGTACTCGGCCCGGGTCAGCGGCCGGTACAGGCGCGACGGGTCGGCGTTGTAGATCGGGAAGCCGTCATCGTCCTCGCCCAGCTGCGGGCCCAGGAACAGTTCGTTGGCCTTGGCAGCGATGATCTGCGGCCAGCTGATGCGCGACTGGTACTGCGAATGGCTCAGTGCCGCCTCGTAGTCCCAGTTGCCGGCCAGGTTGCCCTTGAAGCCGGTGGTCACGCTGAAGGTCTTCTGCGTGCTGCGCACCATGGCATTGCGCAGGCCGCCCATTTCCTCGGGCGAGAACTGGCGCTGCCAGAACTCGATCTCGCCGGTGGCCGCGTTGCTGAAATAGCCCGATTCGTCGCCGTCGGCGGCCATGCGGCCCCATGAGGTGACATCACGCATCAGCGCCAGCGTGTGGTAACCCATCTGCACGTCGGCGAACCATTGCTGGCCGTTGTCGAAGTCATAGCTCAGCGAGGCATAGCCGTTGGCGCCGCGGCGCTCGCTGAGGATGGTGCCGTAACCGATGGACGCGTCGCTGCCGCAGTAATAGCCGTAGCGCGGGCGGAAGGCGTAATAGGTGCTGCCTTGGTTCTGTCCGGCCAGTGCCTGGCAGGTGGCTGCACCGGGGTCCAGGTAGTCATCGTTGTAGTCGGTACGCAGATACGCGCGCCGTGCGATGCGCGAGCCTTCCGTCGGTCCGTCCTGGGTCGAATCCTGCAGGTCGCGCTCATAGGCCCACAGCGGCGTCTGCGACTGCAGCTCCACGCTGTACACCGCATTGAAGTTGCCCTTGCTGAAGCCACTGGACAGGCTCATGTCGAACGACTCGCCACCGCCTTCGCTGGTGGTGCCCATGCGCATGTCGACCGTCGTGCCGTCGGCCTTCTTCTTCAGGATGAAATTGACCACACCGGCGATCGCGTCCGAACCGTAGATGGCCGAGGCACTGCCGGTCAGCACTTCGATGCGCTCGATCATGCCCAGCGGAATGTTGGACACGTCGGTGAAATTGCTGCGGCCCTGGAACGGCATCGGGAAATCGGCGATACGGCGGCCGTTGACCAGCACCAGGGTGTGGTTCGGGCCCAGCCCGCGCAGATCGACCTGCTGTGCACCCGGCGAGAAGTCGGCGCCGCTGGCAGATTGCTGGCTCTGCGTCTCGCCGCCGTTCTGGGTCATCGCACGCAGCACGTCCGGCACCGTGGTGAAGCCGGCCGAGCGGATCTCCTCGGCGTTGATCACCGTGATCGGCGCGGGACCCTCCACCTGCGCGCGCGGAATGCGCGAACCGGTCACCTGTACCGCATCAAGTTGCTGCACCGAAGAGGAACCGGGGCTCTGGGCCGCTGCCGAGGCAGCAACACCCATCAACGCTAGCTGGATCGACCACGCCATCGCCTGTCTACGCATGAGAAATATCTCGGGAATGAAGCCGGCCCGCAGAGGAGGGGCCCTGTCCCCCATTCACAATCCGGAATGGGCGCGCGCATTTAACGCCTTTTTTACGTCCTTGACTACAGGTGTTTCATCTGGCAAAGAATGAAAACGATTGCAGGCCAATTCTGTTCAGGGAGATCAACAATGAGCGCCCTTGTCCGCCGCTGCTGGTCGATCATCGTGCTGGGCACGCTGCTGGCGCTGGTGGCGTCACCGGCCGCCGCGCAGGATCCCCGCGACCTGCATTCCCCCGGCTTCGATTATTACGAGATTGGCGACCTGGATGCACCCCGGCCCGGCCCACGTGCGCCGGCGATGATGTTGATGGGAGGCGGTGAATGGGTTCCCGAGGCCTTCCAGTGGTGGCTCCGGCAGGCGGGTAACGGCCGCGTACTGATCCTGCGCGCCTCCGGCGGTGATGAGCTGCAGGAGCGCCTGTACCGCGACATCGGTGGCACGACGGCGGTTCAGACGCTGGTGTTCGACAACCGTCGCGGCGCGGACGACCCGGCGGTGCTGCGCGTGGTTGCCGCCGCCGACGCGATCTTCATTGCCGGTGGCGACCAGGCGCGATACATCCGCTTCTGGAAGGGCACTGCACTCAACCGCGCGCTCAATGCGCACGTGCGCGCCGGCAAGCCCATCGCCGGCACCAGTGCCGGCCTGGCGATCCTGGGTGGTTATGCCTACGGCGCCCTGAACGGCGGCAGCATCACCTCGGCGGGCGCGCTGGCCGACCCCATGGGCAGCGCGGTCACCCTGGACAGCGGCTTCCTGCAGATGCCCTATCTGCAGCGCGTGGTTACCGATACCCACTTCGACAAGCGCGACCGCCTCGGTCGCCTGATCGTGTTCGTCGCCCGCGCCGCGCAGGAAAGCGGCGACCCGGACATGGTCGGTATCGGCGTGGACGAAGACACTGCCCTGTGCGTGGAGCCGGATGGCCAGGCCCAGGTCCGCAGCGTCGATGGTCAAGGCAAAGTCTGGCTGGTGAGCCCCGGTCGCGACGCCGATCGTCTGGTGGAAGGCGAGCCCCTGCAGTTCCACGCCGTGCCGGTTACCGTCGTGGCCAGCGGTGGTCGGCTGCGCCTGGATGATTTCCAGGCCGACATCGACTACCAGGCGATGGCAGACATCACCGACGGTGAAATTGAAATCACCCGCAGGTAGTGCCGGCCGCTGGCCGACAATTTCGTCGAGGCATCATCGGCAAGATGCTGCCGGCCGGCGGCCGGTACGACCGGCACCGCCCATTTCCTGAACGACCGTGGAGACCTACACGATGAAACTGCGCCTGGCGCTGTCTGCTCTGTTGACCCTGCCTCTGCTCACGCAGGCGGCGCCGTCCACGTCGCCACTGCTGGTCATCCATGGCGGGGCAGGGGTCGAACGCAAGGACCTGTCGCCGCCCGAAGAGAAGGCCGCGCGCGCAGCCCTGCAGGCGGCGCTGTTGAAGGGCCATGCCGCGCTGGCCGCCGGACGCCCTGCGCTGGATGCGGTCACTGCCGCCATCACCGTGCTGGAGGACGATCCCACGTTCAATGCCGGCAAGGGCGCAGTGTTCACCCATGACGGCCGCAATGAACTGGATGCTTCGCTGATGGACGGCGCCACCCAGGCGGCCGGTGCAGTGGCGGGCGTGCAGCGCGTACGCAATCCCATCCAGCTGGCGCAGCGGGTCATGCAGAAATCGCCGCACGTGATGATGGTCGGGCAGGGTGCCGAGGCATTCGCGGTGGAGCAGGGCATCGCCCTGGTCGACCCCTCCTATTTCCGCACTGACAAGCGTTGGCAGCAGCTGCAGCGTGCACTGAAGGAGGAGGCCGGCGGGCAGGCGCATGCCGATCTGGAGACGGCCAGGCACTTCGGCACGGTTGGTGCGGTCGCGCTGGATGCGCAGGGGCATCTCGCGGCAGGCACCTCCACCGGCGGCATGACCAACAAGCGCTATGGACGCGTGGGTGATTCACCGATCATCGGCGCCGGCACCTGGGCCGATGCACGCTGCGCGGTGTCGGGCACCGGTTGGGGCGAGTACTACATCCGCACTGCGGCCGCACACGAGATCTGCGCGCGCATGCGCTACCTCGGGCAGACGCCGGAGCAGGCCGGCAAGGGCGTCATCAACGAAGCGATCCCGCAGATGGGCGGCGACGGTGGCGCCATCGTGCTGTCCGCCGACGGCAAAGCAGCCACGCCATTCAACACGCAGGGCATGTATCGGGGCTGGATCGGCGCCGATGGAGTGCCGCATGTCGCAATTTTCGCCAGCGAGGCCCTGGCCCTCCCAGGGCAATAACCTTGCGTATCAATGGGTTTGCGACAACGTGTGAAAAAAATGGAAAAAAGCGTTGACAGCCCCCCGTCCCATCAGCAGAATAAGCGGCTCACCACCACACACCGCAGCGCTTCGGCGGCAACGGGATGGGGTGGTAAGGAGGGATACCCAAGCGGCCAACGGGGGCAGACTGTAAATCTGCTGGCTTACGCCTTCGGTGGTTCGAATCCACCTCCCTCCACCAGTTTCACGTTGTGGCACATTCCCGGTGCGGGAGTAGTTCAATGGTAGAACCTCAGCCTTCCAAGCTGATGGTGCGGGTTCGATTCCCGTCTCCCGCTCCATTGAATGAACTTTGAATATTATCGAGTTCATGCCATAATGCACAACTCGCTCACATAGCTCAGTCGGTAGAGCACTTCCTTGGTAAGGAAGAGGTCGAAGGTTCGATTCCTTTTGTGAGCACCATCTTAAGCACCACACCAGACGAATTCGAGATAAGCAGCCATGGCCAAGGGTAAGTTCGAGCGCACCAAGCCGCACGTCAACGTCGGCACCATCGGTCACGTCGACCACGGCAAGACCACGCTGACCGCCGCACTGACCAAGATCGGTGCCGAGCGCTTCGGTGGCGAGTTCAAGGACTACTCGGCAATCGACGCCGCTCCGGAAGAGAAGGCTCGTGGTATCACGATCTCGACCGCGCACGTCGAATACGAATCCACCACCCGTCACTACGCCCACGTCGATTGCCCGGGCCACGCTGACTACGTCAAGAACATGATCACCGGTGCCGCCCAGATGGACGGCGCGATCCTGGTGTGCTCGGCCGCTGACGGCCCGATGCCGCAGACCCGCGAGCACATCCTGCTGTCGCGTCAGGTCGGCGTGCCGTACATCGTCGTGTTCCTGAACAAGGCCGACATGGTTGACGATGCCGAGCTGCTGGAACTGGTCGAAATGGAAGTCCGCGAGCTGCTGAGCAAGTACGACTTCCCGGGCGACGACACTCCGATCATCTCGGGTTCGGCCCGCCTGGCGCTGGAAGGCGACCAGAGCGACATCGGCGTGCCGGCCGTGATCAAGCTGGTCGATGCTCTCGACAGCTGGATCCCGACCCCGGAGCGTGACGTCGACAAGCCGTTCCTGATGCCGGTGGAAGACGTGTTCTCGATCTCGGGCCGCGGCACCGTGGTGACCGGTCGTATCGAGCGCGGCGTGATCAAGGTCGGCGAAGAAATCGAAATCGTCGGCATCCGTCCGGTGCAGAAGACCACCGTGACCGGCGTGGAAATGTTCCGCAAGCTGCTGGACCAGGGTCAGGCAGGCGACAACGCCGGTCTGCTGCTGCGCGGCACCAAGCGTGACGACGTCGAGCGCGGCCAGGTTCTGGCCAAGCCGGGTTCGATCAAGCCGCACACCAAGTTCGACGCCGAAGTGTACGTGCTGTCGAAGGACGAAGGCGGCCGCCACACCCCGTTCTTCAAGGGCTACCGTCCGCAGTTCTACTTCCGTACCACCGACATCACCGGTGCGGTCGAGCTGCCGGAAGGCGTCGAGATGGTGATGCCGGGCGACAACATCAAGATGGTTGTCACCCTGATCAACCCGGTCGCAATGGACGCCGGCCTGCGCTTCGCAATCCGCGAAGGTGGTCGTACCGTCGGCGCCGGTGTGGTCTCCACCATCATCGAGTAAGCCTGCAAAGCCGGCGGTTGCATAGCGCTGCCGGTCGCGCGAGTGGCGGGCCGGGAACCTCGGTCCGCCTTCGCCGTCTAAGGGAAGGCAAGTTTCAATCTGTACGCCAGTAGCTCAATTGGCAGAGCAGCGGTCTCCAAAACCGCAGGTTGGGGGTTCGAGTCCCTCCTGGCGTGCCATCTGCCCACCTTATCCAGCGGTTCGGCCGCTAAAGCAGACATAGCCTGATGAATAGCAAGATCGAACACTCCAAGGACACCTCCACCCACGGTGGGGATATCGTCAAGTACGCCGTTGCCACGCTGCTGGTGTTGGCTGGTCTGTTCGTCTGGTTCTGGTTCTCCGCTGACTCCGGTCGCGCTGCCCAGCTGGGCGCGTGGACGGGTCAGCTGCGTGCGTTGGCCGTCGTCGTGGGTCTGGCCGGTGGTATCGGCGTGTTCCTGCTGACCGGCAAGGGTCGTGATACCCGCGAATTCCTCTCCGAGTCGCGCTTCGAGCTGCGCAAGGTGGTCTGGCCGACGCGCCAGGAAGCCACCCGCATGACCTGGGTCGTGATGGTTGTGGTGATCATCCTCAGCCTGCTGCTGGGTGGGTTCGATTACGTCATTCAGCGGCTGGTCCAGCTGTTCCTGACCCGCTAAGGAGATTTGCATGAAGCGTTGGTACGTCGTTCACGCCTATTCGGGCTTCGAGAAGTCGGTTGCGCAGGCTCTGCGTGATCGCATCGTCCGTGACGGCATGGAAGAGCGCTTCGGCGACGTTCTGGTCCCGACCGAAGAAGTGGTCGAGATGCGCGCCGGCCAGAAGCGCCGTTCCGAGCGCAAGTTCTTCCCGGGTTACGTGCTGGTCCAGATCGAGACCCACGAAGAAGCCGGCATTCCGCGCATCGACAACGAAAGCTGGCACCTGGTCAAGGAAACGCCGCGCGTCATGGGCTTCATCGGTGGCACCGCCGATCGTCCGCTGCCGATCGCTGATTCCGAGGCCGAGGCCATCCTGAACCGCGTTCAGGAAGGTGTCGAGAAGCCGCGTCCGAAGGTGCTGTTCGAGCCGGGCCAGATGGTCCGCGTCACCGACGGTCCGTTCAACGATTTCAACGGCGTCGTCGAAGAAGTCAACTACGAGAAGAGCCGTCTGCGCGTTTCGGTGCTGATCTTCGGTCGTGCCACCCCGGTCGAGCTCGAGTTCGGCCAGGTCGAAAAGGCCGTCTGACCGGCTGGGTAAAGTCGAGCTTGCTCGACTTTACCGTGCAGTCGAGCAAGCTCGACTCTACAAAAGGAACCGGGCCTGGCCCGGTTTCCTTCGTTTATATGCCGCTTCAGGAATGTGAAGAAAAAACCTGATATAGTGCGCGGCTCCCCGCTGGGAAGCCAGCAGGATGAGGCCGCCGCAAGGTGGCCTTCAGCATGATTTCAAAACGCGATGCCGGGACGCGTGATTCCCGGTCCGATGGGGAGCCTGTTGTCGAAAGGCGCTAGCACCCGGAGAGCACTCAAATGGCAAAGAAAGTTGTCGGTTACATCAAGCTGCAGGTGAAGGCCGGTCAGGCCAACCCCTCGCCGCCGGTCGGTCCTGCGCTGGGTCAGCGCGGCCTGAACATCATGGAATTCTGCAAGGCGTTCAACGCTGCCACGCAGAAGCTCGAGCCGGGTCTGCCGGTTCCGGTGATCATCACGGCCTACTCGGACCGTACGTTCACCTTCATCACCAAGAGCACCCCGGCCACCACCCTGCTGAAGAAGGCCGCTGGCATCTCGTCGGGCTCCAAGCGCCCGAACACCGAGAAGGTCGGCAAGGTCACCCGTAAGCAGCTGGAAGAGATCGCCAAGGCGAAGGAACCGGATCTGACTGCCGCCGATCTGGACGCCGCCGTGCGTACCATCGCTGGCTCTGCCCGTTCCATGGGCCTCGTGGTGGAGGGTTAATAAGATGGCACAGACCAAGCGTGAGAAGGCCATCAAGGCCGCCGTTGTCCCGGGCAAGTCGTACGCCTTCGAGGACGCGATCAACATCCTGAAGTCCGCCACCAAGGCCAAGTTCGTCGAGTCGATCGACGTTGCCGTGCGCCTGGGCGTCGATGCGAAGAAGTCCGACCAGCAGGTCCGTGGCTCCACCGTGCTGCCGGCTGGTACCGGCAAGTCGGTCCGCGTCGCTGTCTTCGCTCCGGCTGGTGCCAAGGCTGACGAAGCCCTGGCCGCTGGCGCCGAAGCCGTCGGTATGGACGATCTGGCCGAGAAGATGCAGGCCGGCGATCTGAACTACGACGTCGTCATCGCGACCCCGGACGCCATGCGCGTCGTCGGTAAGCTGGGCACCGTGCTGGGCCCGCGCGGCCTGATGCCGAACCCGAAGGTCGGCACCGTCTCCCCGAACCCGGGTGAAGCCGTGAAGAACGCCAAGTCCGGCCAGGTCCGTTACCGCACCGACAAGGCCGGTATCATCCACTGCACCATCGGCAAGGCCGACTTCGCCGAAGACGCGCTGAAGTCGAACCTGACCGCGCTGCTGCTGGACCTGATCAAGGCCAAGCCGGCCACCTCGAAGGGCACCTACCTGCAGAAGGTTTCGGTCAGCTCGACGATGGGCCCGGGCGTCACCGTCGACCAGTCGTCGCTGACCCTGAAGTAATTGTTTCAAGCGGTCACGGTACCCTCGGGCACCGTGACCGTGACATTTGAAGGCATCGCCGGCAGTCCATCGCTGGCGGTAGCCGTCAAAGACCGCAGGCGCGGTCGTGGCAATACCGGCGACGGGCACGGAAGCTCGAAATGGCAGGGAGTCGCCGCCGGAGCAGCAATGACCGCTTAATCGATTCCCCGGAATCAACCTGCGTAGATGGTGCCCTTCTGGAGTTTTTCTGGTTCACGCACGTCTGGGATCTTCCCCGATTGCACTCCAGGTCTGGAACGGCCCACCCCCGGAACATCATTCCGATGTTCCCGGCGTCCAGGACGGATGCCGCACAGGACCGCACACGGCAGGAGCCGTAAGCGGAGTTCAATTGGAGGAGTGCAATGGCTCTCAATCTGTCCCAGAAGCAAGAAGTAGTCGCCGAGCTGGCAGACGTCGCCGCCAAGGCCCACTCCTTGATCGCAGCCGAATACGCTGGCACCACGGTCGCCCAGATGACCGCGATGCGCAAGCAGGCTCGTGAAACCGGTGTTTTCTTGAAGGTTGTCAAGAACACCCTGGCTTCGCGTGCTGTTGAAGGCACCGAGTTCGCAGTCGCACAGGACCAGATGGTTGGTCCGCTGCTGTACGCGTTCTCGCTCGAGGAGCCCGGCGCAGCCGGTCGCCTGATCAAGGAAGCCGCCAAGGGCAACGACAAGCTGAAGGCTAAGGTCGTCGCCATCGGTGGTGAAGTGTTCCCGGCGAGCCACGTCGACGTGCTGGCATCGCTGCCGACCCGCGACCAGGCCCTGGCAATGCTGGCACGCGTCCTGACCGAGCCGGTCACGATGTTCGCCCGCGCCATCAAGGCAATCGGTGACAAGCAGAACGGTGGCGAAGCCGCTGAAGCTGCTGAACCGGCCGCCGAGACCGCCTGAGTTTCGACTCATTAGTGGTTCCTGACGGAACCTCAATCCAGAAAATCATCCAAAGGTAATTATCATGTCCCTTACCAACGAACAGATCGTCGACGCCATCGCCGAGAAGTCCCTGATGGAAGTGATGGAGCTGGTCAAGGCCATCGAAGAGAAGTTCGGCGTCTCCGCCGCTGCTCCGGTTGCCGTGGCCGCTGCCGCTGGCCCGGCCGCTGCTGTTGAAGAGCAGACCGAATTCGTCGTCACCCTGAAGACCGCTGGCGACAAGAAGGTCGAAGTCATCAAGGCCGTCCGCGCCATCACCGGCCTGGGCCTGAAGGAAGCGAAGGACCTGGCCGAAGCCGGCGGCGTCCTGAAGGACAACGCTTCGAAGGAAGAAGCCGAGAAGATGAAGAAGGACCTGGAAGCTGCTGGCGCGACTGTCGAAGTCAAGTAAGCACTTCCCTTGCATCGTCATCGATTCACGGCGATGCAGCCAAGGCTGGGGGCGTAAGCCCCCGGCCTTTGGTCGTTGTTGCGGTGTGGTAGATCCACGCCATGCGTGGATGTAATCGGTAGATCCACGCCATGCGTGGATGCAATAAGCAGCAGAAAGCCCAACACGGGCTGCGGTCATACCCTCGCCAGCCAGCGCCCAGCGCGGCGGCAGGGCAGTAGATGCAGACGAGTTGGCAGTTGGAAGTAGCGGGAGAAGGCGTGCTGGTGCCGGCAATACCAGCGACTTCCAACTGACAATTTCAAGTTCCCTTCGGGTCGTGGGCGCACGGCCCGCACAACAAGGTGGAAGACCTCATGACGTCCTATTCGTTCACCGAAAAAAAGCGTATCCGCAAGGATTTCGGCAAGCAGCGCTCGATCCTCGAAGTGCCGTTCCTGCTGGCCATCCAGGTGGATTCCTACCGTGATTTCCTGCAGGAAAACATCGATCCGGCCAAGCGCGCCGATTACGGCCTGCACGCTGCGCTGAAGTCGGTCTTCCCGATCGCCAGCTACAGCGGCAACGCCGCCCTGGAATACGTCGGCTACAAGCTGGGCGAGCCGGTCTTCGACGAGCGTGAGTGCCGTCAGCGTGGCATGAGCTACGGTGCGCCGCTGCGCGTCACCGTGCGCCTGGTCATCTACGACCGCGAGTCGTCGACCAAGGCCATCAAGTACGTGAAGGAGCAGGAGGTCTATCTGGGCGAAATCCCGCTGATGACCGAAAACGGCACCTTCATCGTCAACGGCACCGAGCGCGTCATCGTCTCCCAGCTGCACCGCTCGCCGGGCGTGTTCTTCGACCACGACCGTGGCAAGACCCACAGCTCGGGCAAGCTGCTGTACAGCGCCCGCATCATTCCTTACCGCGGTTCCTGGCTGGACTTCGAGTTCGACCCGAAGGATGCGCTGTTCACCCGTATCGACCGTCGCCGCAAGCTGCCGGTGTCGATCCTGCTGCGCGCGCTCGGCTACAGCAACGAAGAGATGCTGGCCGAGTTCTTCGAGATCAACACCTTCCACATCAACCCGGATGAAGGCGTCCAGCTGGAGCTGGTGCCGGAACGCCTGCGTGGCGAAACCCTGGGCTTCGACCTCGCCGACGGCGACAAGGTCATCGTGGAAGCCGGCAAGCGCATCACCGCGCGCCACATCAAGCAGCTGGAAGCCTCGGGCATTGCCGCCCTGGCCGTGCCGGACGACTACATCGTCGGCCGCATCCTGTCGCACGACGTGGTTGATGCCTCGACCGGCGAACTGCTGGCCCAGGCCAACGACGAAATCAGCGACGAGCAGCTGCAGAACTTCCGCAAGGCCGGCGTCGATGCGGTGGGCACCCTGTGGGTGAACGACCTGGATCGGGGCCCTTACCTGTCCAACACCCTGCGCATCGATCCGACCAAGACCCAGCTGGAAGCCCTGGTCGAAATCTACCGCATGATGCGTCCGGGCGAGCCGCCGACCAAGGATGCCGCGCAGAACCTGTTCCACAACCTGTTCTTCACCTTCGAGCGCTACGACCTGTCCGCGGTCGGCCGCATGAAGTTCAACCGTCGCGTGGGCCGCAAGGAAACCACCGGCGAAGCCGTGCTGTACGACAGCAAGTACTTCGGCGAGCGCAACG
The DNA here is from genome assembly GCF_003086895.1 of Stenotrophomonas sp. ESTM1D_MKCIP4_1. Taxonomy (NCBI): domain Bacteria; kingdom Pseudomonadati; phylum Pseudomonadota; class Gammaproteobacteria; order Lysobacterales; family Lysobacteraceae; genus Stenotrophomonas; species Stenotrophomonas sp. ESTM1D_MKCIP4_1. The sequence goes on from NZ_CP026004.1 coordinate 864,680, forward strand.
ACGAAGAGTCCAAGCGTCTGGTTGGCGCCCATGGCGACAGCTCCGACATCCTGGACGTGATCAAGGTCCTGACCGAGATCCGCAACGGTCGCGGCGTGGTCGACGACATCGATCACCTGGGCAACCGTCGCGTGCGTTCGGTCGGTGAAATGGCCGAGAACGTGTTCCGCGTCGGCCTGGTCCGCGTCGAGCGCGCGGTCAAGGAACGCCTGTCGATGGCCGAGTCGGAAGGCCTGACCCCGCAGGAGCTGATCAACGCCAAGCCGGTTGCCGCTGCCATCAAGGAGTTCTTCGGCTCCTCGCAGCTGTCGCAGTTCATGGACCAGAACAACCCGCTGTCGGAAGTGACCCACAAGCGTCGCGTCTCGGCCCTGGGCCCGGGCGGTCTGACCCGTGAGCGCGCCGGCTTTGAAGTGCGCGACGTGCACCCGACCCATTACGGCCGCGTCTGCACCATCGAAACCCCGGAAGGCCCGAACATCGGCCTGATCAACTCGCTGGCCGTGTACGCCCGCACCAACAAGTACGGTTTCCTCGAGACCCCGTACCGCAAGGTGGTGGACGGCAAGGTCCACGATGAAGTCGAGTTCCTGTCGGCCATCGAAGAAAACGAGTACGTCATCGCCCAGGCCAACGCCCTGACCGATGCCAACAGCGTGCTGACCGAACAGTTCGTTCCCTGCCGTTTCCAGGGCGAATCGCTGCTGAAGCCGCCGGCGGAAGTCCACTTCATGGACGTCTCGCCGATGCAGACCGTGTCCATTGCCGCTGCGCTGGTTCCGTTCCTGGAGCACGATGACGCAAACCGCGCACTGATGGGCGCGAACATGCAGCGTCAGGCCGTGCCGACCCTGCGTGCGCAGAAGCCGCTGGTGGGTACCGGCATCGAGCGCGCCGTGGCGCGTGACTCCGGTGTGACCGTCAACGCCCGCCGTGGTGGCGAGATCGTGCAGATCGACGCCGCGCGCATCGTGGTCAAGGTGGTCGAGGAAGAGATCGTCGGTGCCACCGACGCCGGCGTCGACATCTACAACCTGGTCAAGTACACCCGTTCCAACCAGAACACCTGCATCAACCAGCGTCCGCTGGTCCAGGTGGGTGACATCATCGCCCGCGGCGATGTGCTGGCCGACGGTCCGTCCACCGATATCGGCGAACTGGCCCTGGGCCAGAACATGCTGATCGCGTTCATGCCGTGGAACGGCTACAACTTCGAAGACTCCATCCTGCTCTCCGAGCGCGTGGTGGAAGAGGATCGCTACACCACGATCCACATCGAAGAGCTGACCTGCGTCGCGCGTGACACCAAGCTGGGGCCGGAAGAAATCTCCGCCGACATCCCGAACGTTTCCGAGCAGGCGCTGAACCGCCTGGACGAAAGCGGCGTGGTGTACATCGGTGCGGAAGTCCGCGCCGGCGACATCATGGTCGGCAAGGTCACCCCGAAGGGCGAAAGCCAGCTGACCCCGGAAGAGAAGCTGCTGCGCGCGATCTTCGGCGAGAAGGCTTCGGACGTTAAGGACAGCTCGCTGCGCGTTCCGCCGGGCATGGACGGCACCGTCATCGACGTGCAGGTCTTCACCCGCGACGGCATCGAGAAGGACAAGCGCGCCCGCCAGATCGAAGAGTCTGAAATCAAGCGCGTCAAGAAGGACTTCGACGACCAGTTCCGCATCCTGGAAGCGGCCATCTACATGCGTCTGCGTTCGCAGATCGTGGGCAAGGTGGTCAACGGCGGTGCCGGTCTGAAGAAGGGCGACGTCATCTCCGACGCCTACCTGGACGGCCTGAAGAAGGCTGACTGGTTCGCGCTGCGCATGAAGGACGAGGACGCTTCGGAAGCCATCGAGCGCGCCCAGAAGCAGATCCAGGCGCACGAGAAGGAATTCGAGCGTCGCTTCGCCGACAAGCGCGGCAAGATCACCGCTGGCGACGACCTCGCCCCGGGCGTGCTGAAGATGGTCAAGGTGTTCCTGGCCGTGAAGCGCCGCATCCAGCCGGGCGACAAGATGGCAGGCCGCCACGGCAACAAGGGTGTGGTGTCCAACGTGGTGCCGGTCGAGGACATGCCGTACATGGCCTCGGGTGAAACCGTGGACATCGTGCTGAACCCGCTGGGCGTGCCGTCGCGTATGAACATCGGCCAGATCCTGGAAGTGCACCTGGGCTGGGCAGCCAAGGGTCTGGGTCGCAAGATCCAGGCAATGATGGAAGCCCAGGCTGCGGTTGCCGACCTGCGCAAGTTCCTGGACGACATCTACAACCACGACGACACCAACGTGGCCAACCGTGTCGACCTGTCGCAGTTCAGCGACGAGGAACTGCTGCGCCTGGCCCGTAACCTCACCGACGGCGTGCCGATGGCCACCCCGGTGTTCGACGGCGCCACCGAAGCGGAAATCAAGCGCATGCTGGAACTGGCCGACCTGCCGAGCAGTGGCCAGACCCAGCTGTATGACGGCCGCACCGGTGAAGCCTTCGACCGCCACACCACCGTCGGTTACATGCACTACCTGAAGCTGAACCACCTGGTCGACGACAAGATGCACGCCCGTTCGACTGGTCCGTACTCGCTCGTCACCCAGCAGCCGCTGGGCGGCAAGGCGCAGTTCGGCGGCCAGCGCTTCGGTGAAATGGAAGTCTGGGCGCTGGAAGCCTACGGCGCGGCCTACACCCTGCAGGAAATGCTGACGGTGAAGTCCGATGACGTGCAGGGCCGCAACCAGATGTACAAGAACATCGTCGACGGTGAGCACGAGATGGTCGCGGGCATGCCGGAATCCTTCAACGTCCTTGTGAAGGAAATCCGCTCGCTGGCCATCAACATGGAACTGGAAGACAACTGATCCATGCCGGCGCGGCGGTCCGCCGCCGCGCCGCTGGCAGTGACCTGAAAGCCCATCGACACAGCATTCCTCCTTCTGGAGAACACCATGAAAGACCTGCTCAACCTCTTCAACCAGCAGCGCCAGACGCTGGACTTCGACGCGATCAAGATCGCGCTGGCCTCGCCGGACCTGATCCGCTCGTGGTCCTTCGGCGAAGTGAAGAAGCCGGAAACCATCAACTACCGTACCTTCAAGCCGGAACGTGACGGCCTGTTCTGCGCCGCCATCTTCGGGCCGGTCAAGGACTACGAGTGCCTGTGCGGCAAGTACAAGCGCATGAAGCACCGCGGCGTGGTCTGCGAAAAGTGCGGCACTGAAGTGACCCTGGCCAAGGTGCGCCGCGAGCGCATGGGCCACATCGACCTGGCCTCGCCGGTCGCGCACATCTGGTTCCTCAAGTCGCTGCCGTCGCGCATCGGCCTGATGCTGGACATGACCCTGCGTGACATCGAGCGCGTGCTGTACTTTGAAGCGTACGTGGTGACCGAGCCGGGCCTGACCGCCCTGGAGCGCCGCCAGCTGCTGACCGAAGAGCAGTACCTGCAGGCACGCCAGGAGCACGGCGATGACTTCGACGCCGCCATGGGCGCCGAGGCCGTCTACGAACTGCTGCGCACCATCGACCTGCAGTCGGAAATGACCCGCCTGCGCGAGGAAATCGCCGCTACCGGTTCGGAAACCAAGCTCAAGCGCCTCACCAAGCGCATCAAGCTGATCGAAGCCTTCCTGGAATCGGGCAACCGTCCGGAGTGGATGGTCATGACCGTGCTGCCGGTGCTGCCGCCGGACCTGCGTCCGCTGGTTCCGCTGGATGGTGGCCGCTTCGCGACCTCCGACCTGAACGACCTGTACCGCCGCGTCATCAACCGTAACAACCGCCTGCGCCGCCTGCTCGAACTGAGCGCGCCGGACATCATCGTGCGCAATGAAAAGCGCATGCTGCAGGAATCGGTCGATGCGCTGCTGGACAACGGCCGTCGCGGCCGTGCCATCACCGGCACCAACAAGCGCCCGCTGAAGTCGCTGGCCGACATGATCAAGGGCAAGCAGGGTCGCTTCCGCCAGAACCTGCTGGGCAAGCGCGTCGACTACTCGGGCCGTTCGGTCATCGTGGTCGGTCCGTACCTGCGCCTGCACCAGTGCGGCCTGCCGAAGAAGATGGCGCTTGAACTGTTCAAGCCGTTCGTCTTCGCCAAGCTGCAGCGCCGTGGCCTGGCCACCACCATCAAGGCCGCCAAGAAGCTGGTCGAACGCGAAGAAGCCGAAGTCTGGGACATCCTGGAAGAGGTCATCCGCGAACACCCGGTGATGCTGAACCGTGCGCCGACCCTGCACCGTCTGGGCATCCAGGCGTTCGAGCCGGTGCTGATCGAAGGCAAGGCCATCCAGCTGCACCCGCTGGTCTGCACCGCGTTCAACGCCGACTTCGACGGTGACCAGATGGCCGTCCACGTGCCGCTCTCGCTGGAAGCCCAGCTGGAAGCGCGTGCGCTGATGATGTCGACCAACAACATCCTGTCGCCGGCCAACGGCGAGCCGATCATCGTGCCGTCGCAGGACGTCGTGCTGGGTCTGTACTACATGACCCGCTCGCTGGAAAACAAGAAGGGCGAGGGCATGGCCTTCGCCAACATCGCTGAAGTCAAGCGCGCCTACGACAACCGCGTGGTGGAACTGCACGCGCGCGTCAAGGTCCGCATCACTGAAGTGGTGACCGACGAAGAAGGCAACAAGCAGCCGAAGACCTCGATCGTGGACACCACGATCGGTCGCGCCCTGCTGGCTGAAATCCTGCCGGAAGGCCTGCCGTTCGCGCTGGCCAACACCGAGCTGACCAAGAAGAACATCAGCCGCCTGATCAACTCCAGCTACCGCCAGCTGGGCCTGAAGGACACGGTCGTCTTCGCCGACAAGCTGATGTACACCGGCTTCGCCTACGCGACCCGCGCCGGCGTCTCCATCGGCATCGACGACATGCTGATCCCGGACGAGAAGAAGGGCATCCTCACCGAGGCCGAAGCCGAAGTGCTGGAAATCCAGGAGCAGTACCAGTCGGGTCTGGTCACCGCCGGCGAGCGCTACAACAAGGTGGTCGACATCTGGTCGCGCACCAATGAGCGCATCGCCAAGGCGATGATGGACACCATCGGTACCGAGAAGGTCGTCAATGCCAAGGGTGAGACCATCGACCAGAAGTCGATGAACTCGCTGTACATCATGGCCGACTCCGGTGCGCGTGGTTCGCAGGCGCAGATCCGTCAGCTGGCCGGTATGCGTGGCCTGATGGCGCGTCCGGACGGCTCGATCATCGAGACGCCCATCAAGGCGAACTTCCGCGAAGGCCTGAACGTGCAGGAGTACTTCAACTCCACCCACGGTGCCCGTAAGGGTCTGGCCGATACCGCGCTGAAGACCGCGAACTCGGGTTACCTGACCCGTCGTCTGGTCGACGTCGCGCAGGACGTGGTCATCACCGAGGTGGATTGCGGTACCACCGAAGGCCTGATCATGACCCCGATCGTGGAAGGCGGCGACGTGGTCGAGCCGCTGAAGGATCGCGTGCTGGGTCGTGTGGTTGCCGAGGACGTGTTCCTGCCGGGCAACGACGAAGATCCGATCGTCACCCGCAACACCCTGCTGGACGAAGCCTGGGTTGCCAAGCTGGAAGATGCCGGCGTGCAGAGCATCAAGGTCCGTTCGACGATCTCGTGCGAATCGGCCTTCGGCGTCTGCGGTCGCTGCTACGGCCGCGATCTGGCCCGTGGCCACCTGGTCAACATCGGTGAAGCGGTCGGCGTCATCGCCGCCCAGTCCATCGGTGAGCCGGGTACCCAGCTGACCATGCGTACGTTCCACATCGGTGGTGCGGCGTCGCGAGCTGCTGCGGTCGACAACATCACCGTCAAGACCACCGGCTCGGTCAAGTTCAGCAACCTCAAGTCCGTCGAGCACGCCAACGGCTCGCTGGTGGCAGTGTCGCGCTCGGGCGAAATCTCGGTGCTCGATGCCCACGGCCGTGAGCGTGAGCGTTACAAGCTGCCGTACGGTGCAACCATCACCTCCAAGGACGGTGATGCGATCAAGGCTGGCCAGACCGTGGCCAACTGGGATCCGCATAACCACCCGATCGTGTCGGAAGTTGCCGGCTTCATCCGCTTCATCGACTTCGTCGACGGCATCACCGTCATCGAGAAGACCGACGAGCTGACCGGCCTCGCTTCGCGTGAAATCACCGATCCGAAGCGTCGTGGTACCCAGGCCAAGGACCTGCGCCCGATCGTGCGCATCGTCGACGCCAAGGGCAACGACCTGTCGATCCCGGGCACCGACCTGCCGGCGCAGTACCTGCTGCCGCCGCGTTCGATCGTCAACCTGCAGGACGGCGCCGCCGTCGGCGTGGGCGACGTCGTCGCCAAGATCCCGCAGGAAGCATCGAAGACCCGCGACATCACCGGTGGTCTGCCGCGCGTGGCCGATCTGTTCGAGGCCCGCAAGCCGAAGGATCCGGCGGTGCTGGCCGAGCGTTCGGGCATCATCAGCTTCGGCAAGGACACCAAGGGCAAGCAGCGCCTGATCATCAAGGACACCGACGGTTCGGAGCACGAAGAGCTGATTCCGAAGTACCGCCAGGTCATCGTCTTTGAAGGCGAGCACGTCACCAAGGGCGAAACCATCGTGGACGGCGAGCCGAGCCCGCAGGACATCCTGCGTCTGCTGGGTGTCGAACCGCTGGCGGCTTACCTGGTGAAGGAAATCCAGGACGTGTACCGCCTGCAGGGCGTGAAGATCAACGACAAGCACATCGAGGTCATCACCCGCCAGATGCTGCGCAAGGTCGAGATCACCGATCAGGGCAGCAGCAAGTTCCTGAACGGCGAACAGGTGGAGCGCCAGCGCGTGATCGAGGAGAATGCGCGCCTGTCGACCCGCAACGAGCTGCCGGCGCACTTCGATCCGGTCCTGCTGGGTATCACCAAGGCATCGCTGGCGACCGAATCGTTCATCTCGGCGGCTTCGTTCCAGGAAACCACCCGCGTGCTGACCGAAGCTGCCGTCCGCGGCACCAAGGACAACCTGCGCGGCCTGAAGGAAAACGTCATCGTGGGTCGCCTGATCCCGGCCGGTACGGGTCTGTCGTACCACAGCAGCCGCCGCCGCGGCGCTTCGGGTCTCACCGACTCGGAGATGCAGGCCCTGACCGGTACCCCGGTTGCGGCTGAGGCGCCGGCCGTTGAAGCCGAAGCTGAACAGGCGTCTGGCGAAGAATGAGTCACCCGGTCCGGCCGCAAGGCCGGACCACCCGGCGGTAGAGTCGACCGTTGGTCGACTCCGCCAGGCGGGAAAAGGAAAGGGCAGGGCGGATCATCCTCGATCCACCCCGCCAACCTGAACGGGGTACATGGAGGCCCCCCAGTAACGTTCCAGGATCAGGAACGGGCTTGACAGGAGGCGTTTGACTGCTTCTCTGGCAGGTTGCTACAATCGTCTGTCTCAGCAGGCCAGAATTTTGGCCTGCTTTAACATTTCCGCATCTCTGGCCGGATTTCCGGCCACCAATCAGAAGAACCTACTGATGGCGACGATCAACCAGCTGGTCCGCAAGCCGCGGCAAGCTACTACGTACAAGAGTGCCTCGCCGGCGCTCGACAAGTGCCCGCAGCGCCGTGGCGTCTGCACCCGCGTCTACACCACCACCCCGAAGAAGCCGAACTCGGCTCTGCGCAAGGTTGCCAAGGTCCGCCTGACCAACCAGGAAGAAGTCATTTCCTACATCGGCGGTGAAGGTCACAACCTGCAGGAACACTCCGTGGTCCTGATCCGTGGCGGTCGCGTCAAGGATCTGCCGGGTGTGCGTTACCACACCGTTCGTGGCTCGCTCGACGCCGCCGGCGTTGCCAAGCGTCGCCAGGCCCGTTCCAAGTACGGCGCCAAGCGTCCGAAGGCATAAGGAGAGACCACTATGTCGCGTAAGGGTAATACTCCGCAGCGTTCCGTCCTGCCGGATCCGAAGCACGGAAGCGAAACCATCGCCCGTTTCATCAACATGGTCATGCAGAGCGGCAAGAAGTCCGTCGCTGAAAAGATCGTGTACGGCGCCATGGACGTCATCTCCGAGAAGAACGCCAACTCGATCGAGCTGGTGCAGAAGGCTCTGGACAACGTCGCTCCGTCGGTCGAAGTGAAGTCGCGCCGTGTCGGTGGTGCCACCTACCAGGTGCCGGTCGAAGTGCGTGCATCGCGCAAGATGGCTCTGGCCATGCGCTGGCTGATCGACTCCGCGCGCAAGCGTGGTGAGAACACCATGCCGAAGAAGCTGGCTGCTGAACTGATCGACGCCTCGGAAAACCGTGGCGGCGCCATCAAGAAGCGCGAAGAAACCCACCGCATGGCCGAAGCCAACAAGGCCTTCGCCCACTACCGCTGGTGAGTTTGACGGCCTTGTAAAACAGGCAGGGCAGCACCACATCGGTGCTGCCTCGCGGCCCCAGAAGGGCTGCGCCAATCCGAAGGCCGCCGCAAGGCGGCGTTCGGCCATCCGAAATCCAAGAAATCTGAGAGGCTCCCCGTGGCCCGTTCCACTCCCATCGAGCGTTACCGTAACTTCGGCATCATGGCTCACATCGATGCCGGCAAGACCACCACGTCCGAGCGCATCCTGTTCTACACCGGCAAGAGCCACAAGATCGGTGAAGTGCACGACGGCGCCGCCACCATGGACTGGATGGAGCAGGAGCAGGAGCGTGGCATCACGATCCAGTCCGCTGCCACCACCGCGTTCTGGAAGGGCATGGACAAGTCCCTGCCGGAGCACCGCTTCAACATCATCGATACCCCCGGGCACGTTGACTTCACCATCGAAGTCGAGCGTTCGCTGCGCGTGCTCGACGGTGCGGTGTTCGTGCTGTGTGCCGTCGGTGGCGTGCAGCCGCAGTCGGAAACCGTGTGGCGCCAGGCCAACCGTTACAAGGTGCCGCGCATTGCGTTCGTCAACAAGATGGACCGCACCGGCGCCAACTTCTACAAGGTCCGTGACCAGCTGAAGGCCAAGCTCGGCGCTGTCGCCGTGCCGATGCAGCTGCCGATCGGTGCCGAGGACGGCTTCAAGGGCGTCGTCGACCTGCTGAAGATGAAGGCCATCCACTGGGATGAAGCCTCGCAGGGCATGAAGTTCGAGTACGGCGACATCCCGGCTGATCTGCAGGAAAAGGCTGAAGAAGCCCGTACCTTCATGATCGAAGCCGCGGCTGAAGCCAGCGAAGAGCTGATGGAAAAGTACCTGGGCGGCGAAGAGCTGGCCGAGTCCGAAATCATCAACGCGCTGCGTACCCGTACCCTGGCCACCGAAATCGTTCCGATGTACTGCGGTTCGGCGTTCAAGAACAAGGGCGTGCAGGCCATGCTCGACGGCGTGATCCAGCTGCTGCCGTCGCCGGTCGACGTGCCGGACGTGACCGGTACCGACGTGGATGACGAAAACGTCGCCATGACCCGCAAGTCCGACGACAAGGCTCCGTTCTCGTCGCTGGCCTTCAAGATCATCACCGACCCGTTCGTCGGCGCGCTGACCTTCTTCCGTGTCTACTCGGGCACCCTGAACGGTGGCGACACCGTCCTGAACTCGGTGAAGGGCAAGAAGGAGCGCATCGGCCGCATCCTGCAGATGCACTCGAACAACCGCGAGGAAATCAAGGAAGTCCTGGCCGGTGACATCGCCGCTGCCGTGGGCCTGAAGGACACCACCACGGGTGACACCCTGTGCTCGATCGACCAGCCGATCATCCTGGAGCGCATGACGTTCCCGGAGCCGGTGATCTCGATGGCCGTCGAACCGAAGACCAAGTCGGACCAGGAAAAGATGGGTCTGGCCCTGGGCCGTCTGGCGCAGGAAGATCCGTCGTTCCGCGTCAAGACCGACGAAGAATCCGGCCAGACCATCATCTCGGGCATGGGCGAGCTGCACCTGGACATCATCGTCGACCGCCTGAAGCGCGAGTTCAACGTTGAAGCCAACGTCGGCGCGCCGCAGGTTGCGTACCGCGAAACCATCACCCTGGCCGACGTCAAGTCGGACTACAAGCACGCCAAGCAGTCCGGTGGTAAGGGTCAGTACGGTCACGTCGTGATCGAGCTGTCGCCGATCACCGCTGAAGACCGTGCCGACGCCAAGATCGCTCCGCTGATCAAGGACGACTTCCTGTTCATCAATGACATCACCGGTGGTGTCATTCCGAAGGAATTCATCCCGTCGGTCGAAAAGGGCCTGCGCGAAACCATCACCAGCGGCCCGCTGGCCGGCTTCCCGGTGGTGGACGTGAAGGTCAAGCTGGTCTTCGGTTCGTACCACGACGTCGACTCCTCGGAAATGGCGTTCAAGCTGGCTTCGTCGATGGCCTTCAAGCAGGGCTTCGCCAAGGCCAAGCCGGTGCTGCTGGAGCCGATCATGAAGGTCGAGATCGTGACCCCGGAGGATTACCAGGGTGACGTGATGGGCGACGTGAGCCGTCGTCGCGGCGTGCTGCAGGGTTCCGACACCACCGGTGACGGCTCCGCTTCGATCATCAACGCGATGATCCCGCTGGGTGAAATGTTCGGTTACGCCACTGCGCTGCGTTCGCAGACCCAGGGCCGCGCCACCTTCACCATGGAATTCGACCATTACGAGCCGGCGCCGAACAACATCGCCGAAGCCGTCATGAAGAAGGGCTGAGCCTCGCTCAGCCTCTCCTGAAACCACTTACGACAATCAAGGGATACAACAATGGCAAAGGGTAAGTTCGAGCGCACCAAGCCGCACGTCAACGTCGGCACCATCGGTCACGTCGACCATGGCAAGACCACGCTGACCGCCGCACTGACCAAGATCGGCGCCGAGCGCTTCGGTGGCGAGTTCAAGGACTACTCGGCAATCGACGCCGCTCCGGAAGAGAAGGCTCGTGGTATCACGATCTCGACCGCGCACGTCGAATACGAATCCACCACCCGTCACTACGCCCACGTCGATTGCCCGGGCCACGCTGACTACGTGAAGAACATGATCACCGGTGCCGCCCAGATGGACGGCGCGATCCTGGTGTGCTCGGCCGCTGACGGCCCGATGCCGCAGACCCGCGAGCACATCCTGCTGTCGCGTCAGGTCGGCGTGCCGTACATCGTCGTGTTCCTGAACAAGGCCGACATGGTTGACGATGCCGAGCTGCTGGAACTGGTCGAAATGGAAGTCCGCGAGCTGCTGAGCAAGTACGACTTCCCGGGCGACGACACCCCGATCATCTCGGGTTCGGCCCGCCTGGCGCTGGAAGGCGACCAGAGCGACATCGGCGTGCCGGCCGTGATCAAGCTGGTCGATGCTCTCGACAGCTGGATCCCGACCCCGGAGCGTGACGTCGACAAGCCGTTCCTGATGCCGGTGGAAGACGTGTTCTCGATCTCGGGCCGCGGCACCGTGGTGACCGGTCGTATCGAGCGCGGCGTGATCAAGGTCGGCGAAGAAATCGAAATCGTCGGCATCCGTCCGGTGCAGAAGACCACCGTGACCGGCGTGGAAATGTTCCGCAAGCTGCTGGACCAGGGCCAGGCAGGCGACAACGCCGGTCTGCTGCTGCGCGGCACCAAGCGTGACGACGTCGAGCGCGGCCAGGTTCTGGCCAAGCCGGGTTCGATCAAGCCGCACACCAAGTTCGACGCCGAAGTGTACGTGCTGTCGAAGGATGAGGGCGGCCGCCACACCCCGTTCTTCAAGGGCTACCGTCCGCAGTTCTACTTCCGTACCACCGACATCACCGGTGCGGTTGAGCTGCCGGAAGGCGTCGAGATGGTGATGCCGGGCGACAACATCAAGATGGTTGTCACCCTGATCAACCCGGTCGCAATGGACGCCGGCCTGCGCTTCGCAATCCGCGAAGGTGGCCGTACCGTCGGCGCCGGTGTGGTCTCCACCATCATCGAGTAATCTGCTAGACTCTGCGCCCCGATGTTGCCTGGGTAGGGCATCGGGGCGTATCAAATGGGAAAGCAGGCACAGGATGTGCCTTGTGTTCCCCGGACCAGGAAGGGTCAATGCCATTCAGGCGGCGTCAACAGGAAACTGTTGACAGCTGCCTTGCGTGCCATTATGCTTCGTCGTCTGGGCAGACCGGTTCTTGGGTCTGCCTACGTTTTTGAGGTCCACGGATTGACCTTGTCGGCCTGCAGGAGTGCGGGCCGTCCGTATTCAGGGATTTCACGGGGCAAAGCAACCCAGAGGCTTTGTCTGTCGCTCTTTTAACGAAGGAACCTACCGCCATGGCGGACCAAAAGATCCGGATCCGGCTGAAAGCGTTCGATCATCGTCTGATCGACCGTTCGGCCAGCGAGATCGTTGAGACGGCCAAGCGGACCGGCGCGCAAGTGCGTGGCCCGATCCCGCTGCCGACCAAGATCGAGCGTTATACCGTTCTCGTTTCCCCGCACGTCGACAAGGACGCGCGTGACCAGTACGAGACCCGCACGCACAAGCGCGTGCTCGATATCGTTGACCCGAATGACAAGACCGTGGACGCGCTGATGAAGCTCGAACTGGCTGCCGGCGTCGACGTTCAGATCAAGCTGACCTGAGGACTACGACCATGACGAAGAAGTATTCGTTGGGCTTCGTGGGCCGCAAGGCTGGCATGAGCCGCGTGTTCACTGAAGATGGCCGCTCCATCCCGGTGACCCTGATCGAAGCAACCCCGAACCGCATCGCGCAGATCAAGACCGTCGAAACCGACGGCTACAGCGCCGTGCAGGTGACCGTCGGCGCGCGTCGCGCTGCCCTGGTCAACAAGCCGGAAGCCGGCCACTTCGCCAAGGCGAAGGTGGAAGCGGGTCGTGGCCTGTGGGAATTCCGCGTTGAAGACGCGCAGCTCGGCGATTTCGCCGTTGGCGGCGAAGTCAAGGCGGACATCTTTGAAGTCGGCCAGATCGTCGACGTCCAGGGTGTCACCAAGGGTAAGGGTTTCCAGGGCACCATCAAGCGCCACAACTTCCGTATGGGCGATGCAACCCACGGTAACTCGCTGTCGCATCGCGCGCCGGGTTCGCTGGGTCAGCGCCAGACCCCGGGTCGCGTTTTCCCGGGCAAGAAGATGTCGGGCCATATGGGCGCGGTGCAGCAGAGCACCCAGAACCTGGAAGTGGTCAAGGTCGACGTCGAGCGCGGTCTCATTGCAGTTCGCGGCGCCGTTCCGGGCGCGGCGGGTGGCGACGTGATCGTCCGTCCGGCGAGCAAGGCATAAGGAGAGATGACGATGGAACTCGTTATCACGGGTAGCAACAACAAGGTCTCGGTCTCCGACGCCGTGTTCGGTCGCGATTTCAGCGAAGATCTGGTCCACCAGGTCGTCGTTGCTTACCGCAACGCCGGTCGCGCCGGCACCAAGGCACAGAAGACTCGCTCCGAAGTGGCTGGTACCACCAAGAAGTCGAAGAAGCAGAAGGGCGGCGGCGCGCGTCATGGCGCACTGACGGCTCCGATCTTCGTCGGCGGCGGTGTCACCTTCGCGGCCAAGCCGCGCAGCTTCGAGCAGAAGGTCAATCGTAAGCAGTACCGTGCCGCCATGTGCGCGATCCTGTCCGAGCTGAACCGTCAGGGCCGTCTGACCATCGTGGAGTCCTTCGACGTCGAAGCGACCAGCACGAAGGGTCTGATCGCCAAGCTGGCCGGCCTGGAAGTGGGCAAGCGCCCGCTGATCGTCACCGAGGAAGCCTCCGAACACCTGTACCTGTCGGCTCGCAACGTTCCCTACGTGGAAGTGCGTGACGTGCAGGGCCTGGATCCGGTGTCCCTGGTTGGTGCCGACACGGTCGTCATCACCGCTGACGCGGTCAAGAAGGTCGAGGAGTGGCTGGCATGAACAGCAACGAAAAAATCTTCAGCGTGCTGCGTGCCCCGCGTGTCTCCGAAAAGACCGCGCGCCTGCAGGAACTCTCCAATCAGTATGTCTTCGAAATCTCGAACGAAGCCACCAAGGCCGATGTAAAGGCCGCGGTTGAGCAGCTGTTCGACGTCAAGGTCGAAGCCGTCAACGTGGTCAACGTCAAGGGCAAGAACAAGTCCTTCCGTAACCGTGCTGGCCGCCGCGGCGATTGGCGCAAGGCGTACGTTCGCCTGGCCGATGGCCAGTCGATCGATGTAACGGCCAAGGCCTGAGGTACATCCCATGCCATTGATGAAATTCAAGCCCACTTCCCCCGGCCGCCGTTCGGCCGTGCGCGTGGTTACCCCCGACCTGCACAAGGGTGCTCCGCACGCCGCGCTGGTCGAGTCGCAGAGCCGCTCGGGTGGTCGTAACCACCATGGCCGCATCACCGTGCGTCACGTCGGTGGTGGTGCCAAGCAGCACTACCGCATCATCGACTTCAAGCGCAACAAGCTGGGCATCCCGGCGCGCGTGGAACGCATCGAATACGATCCGAACCGCACCGCCCACATCGCCCTGCTGTGCTACGTCGACGGCGAGCGTCGCTACATCATCGCCCCGAAGGGCCTGAAGGCCGGTGATCAGGTGATCGCTGGTTCGGACGCCCCGATCAAGGCCGGCAACACCCTGCCGCTGCGTAACATCCCGGTCGGTACCACCATCCACTGCATCGAACTGAAGCCCGGCAAGGGCGCTCAGATCGCCCGCGCCGCTGGTGCGGCTGTGCAGCTGGTGGCCCGTGAAGGCATCTACGCCACCCTGCGCCTGCGCTCGGGTGAAATGCGCAAGGTTCCGGTCGAGTGCTGCGCCACCATCGGCGAAGTCGGCAACGACGAGCACAGCCTGGAAAAGCTGGGCAAGGCCGGTGCCAAGCGTTGGCGCGGTGTCCGCCCGACCGTTCGTGGTGCTGCCATGAACCCGGTTGACCATCCGCACGGCGGTGGTGAGGCCAAGGCCGGCCAGGGTAATCCGCATCCGGTCACCCCGTGGGGTGTCCCGACCAAGGGTTACAAGACGCGCCATAACAAGCGCACTCAGCAGTTCATCGTCCGCGATCGTAGGGGCTAATCGACCATGGCACGTTCACTCAAGAAGGGCCCGTTCGTCGATCACCACCTCGTCAAGAAGGTGGAGGCCGCTGCGGGCAGCAAGAAGCCGATCAAGACCTGGTCGCGCCGTTCGATGATCCTGCCTGACATGGTAGGCGTCACCATTGCCGTGCATAACGGCAAGAACCACATCCCGGTTCTCGTCAACGAGAACATGGTCGGCCACAAGCTCGGCGAATTTGCCATCACCCGGACCTTCAAGGGTCACGGTGGTGACAAGAAGTCGGGCAAGTAAGGAGAGATGACAATGGAAGCGAAAGCCATCCTGCGCACTGCGCGCATCTCCCCGCAGAAGGCTCGTCTGGTCGCTGACCAGGTGCGCGGTCTGCCGGCCGAACGTGCGGTCAACCTGCTGAAGTTCTCGGACAAGAAGGCTGCCCACCTGATCAAGAAGGTGGTGGAGTCGGCTATTGCAAATGCCGAAAACAACCAGGGCGCCGACGTCGACGAGCTGAAGGTTCAGACCATCATGGTTGATGAAGGTCCGACCCTGAAGCGTTTCATGGCGCGGGCGAAAGGCCGCGGTACCCGCATCCTCAAGCGCACCAGCCACATCACTGTGGTTGTGGGCGCCGCCAAGTAAGCGGATAAGGAAAAGACCATGGGTCATAAAGTTCATCCGATTGGTATCCGCCTCGGCATTTCCAAGGACTGGAACTCCAAGTGGTACGCCAACAAGGCCGAGTTCGCTGGTTACCTGGCAGCCGACCTGAAAGTGCGCGAAATGCTGCGCAAGAAGCTGGCTCAGGCCGGCATCAGCAAGATCCTGATCGAGCGTCCAGCCAAGACCGCTCGCGTGACGATCCACACCGCCCGTCCGGGCGTGGTGATCGGCAAGCGCGGTGAGGACATCGAGAAGCTGCGCAAGGAAGTGAGCGAAATGATGGGCGTCCCGGCGCACATCAACGTCACCGAAGTGCGCAAGCCGGAACTGGACGCTCAGCTCGTTGCCGAGTCGATCGCCCAGCAGCTGGAGCGTCGCATCATGTTCCGCCGCGCCATGAAGCGCTCGGTCGGCAACGCGATGCGCCTGGGTGCCCTGGGCATCAAGGTCAACGTGGGTGGCCGCCTCAACGGTGCAGAAATCGCCCGTTCGGAGTGGTACCGCGAAGGCCGCGTGCCGCTGCACACCCTGCGTGCCGACATCGACTATGGCTTCGCTGAAGCCAAGACGACCTACGGCATCATCGGCATCAAGGTCTGGATCTACAAGGGCGAGGTCTTCGATTTCTCCCAGGTTGGCCAGGAAAAGCAGGACGACACCCCGTCGCGCAACGATCGTCACGATCGCGGTGACCGCGGTGACCGTCAGCGCCCGGCTCGTGAAGCGAGGTAACGACAATGTTGCAACCCAAGCGAACCAAGTACCGCAAGGTGCACAAGGGCCGTAACGATGGCCTGAGCTGGAGCGCCAACGCTGTCAGCTTCGGCGAGTACGGCCTCAAGGCAACCGCCCACGGTCAGCTGACCGCGCGTCAGATCGAAGCGGCCCGCCGCTCGATCAGCCGCTACGTCAAGCGCGGTGGCAAGATGTGGATCCGTGTGTTCCCCGACAAGCCCATCACCAAGAAGCCCATCGAAGTCCGAATGGGTTCGGGTAAGGGCAACGTGGAATACTGGGTGGCCCAGATCCAGCCCGGCCGCATGATCTATGAAATCGAGGGTGTTTCGGAGGAAGTGGCACGCGAGGCGTTCCGCCTGGCCGCCGCTAAGCTCTCGGTCACCACCACTTTCGTGACCCGGACGGTGCGCTGATGGAACTCAAAACTCTCCGTGAAAAGTCGGCTGACGAACTCAAGGCCCACCTGATCGACCTGCGTAAGGAACAGTTCTCTGTCCGTATGCAGCAGGTCACCGGCCAGCTGCCGAAGACCCACGACATCCGCCGGGTCCGTCGCGAGATTGCTCGCGTCAAGACCCTGCTCGGCAGCACGAAGTAAGGATGGCCGCTATGAGCGACAATACTGAAAACAAGACGCTGCGCACGGTCGAAGGCCGTGTCGTCAGCAACAAGATGGACAAGACGGTTACCGTCCTGGTTGAGCGTCAGGTCAAGCACGCGCTGTACGGCAAGTACATCAAGCGCTCGACCAAGCTGCACGCCCACGATGCCGACAACGCCTGCAAGGAAGGCGATGTCGTCCGCGTGACCGAGATTGCTCCGATGTCCAAGACCAAGAACTGGCGCGTGGTGGAAGTCATCACGCGTGCGGCTGAATAAGGAGTCTGAATCATGATCCAGATGCAGAGCTACCTTGACGTCGCGGACAATTCGGGTGCCAAGCAGGTGATGTGCTTCAAGGTGCTGGGTGGTTCCAAGCGCCGTTACGCCGGCATCGGCGACATCATCAAGGTCACCGTGAAGGATGCGATTCCGCGCGGCAAGGTCAAGAAGGGTGAAGTGTATGACGCCGTCGTGGTGCGTACCCGCAAGGGTGTGCGTCGCGCCGACGGTTCGCTGATCCGCTTCGACGGCAACGCTGCCGTCCTGCTCAACAACAAGCAGGAGCCGATCGGCACCCGTATCTTCGGGCCGGTGACTCGTGAACTTCGTTCGGAGAAGTTCATGAAGATCGTCTCGCTCGCTCCCGAAGTGCTGTGAGCGACAGGAGATAATCATGGCTAACCGTATCAAGAAGGGCGACCAGGTTGTCGTCAACGCTGGCAAGGACAAGGGCAAGCAGGGCGAAGTCGTCCGCGTCGACGGCGACCGTGTGGTCGTCGGCAACGTGAACATCGTCAAGCGCCACACCAAGCCGAACCCGCAGGCAGGTGTTGCCGGCGGCGTGGTCGAGCGCGAAGCTTCGATCCATATCTCCAACGTGAATGTGCTGAACCCGGCTTCGGGCAAGGGCGAACGCGTTGGCTTCAAGGTGCTGGAGGATGGACGCAAACTGCGTGTGTTCCGCTCCAGCGGTGAGGCGCTCGACGCCTGAGGAATGAGAAGATGAGTTCCCGTCTCGAAAAGTTCTACAAGGAAGAAGTGGTACCGGCGCTGATGAAGCAGTTCGGTTACACCAATCCGATGGAAGTGCCGAAGCTTGTCAAGGTCACCCTGAACATGGGTGTCGGCGAAGCGGCCACCAACAAGAAGATCCTGGAAAACGCCGTCGGCGACATGACCAAGATTTCCGGCCAGAAGCCGGTTGTCACCAAGTCGCGTGTGTCGGTTGCGTCGTTCAAGATCCGTGATGGTTGGCCGATCGGCTGCAAGACCACGCTGCGTCGCCACAAGATGTACGAGTTCCTGGACCGACTGATCAACATCTCGCTGCCGCGCGTGCGCGACTTCCGTGGTGTTTCCGGTCGTTCCTTCGACGGTCGCGGCAACTTCAACATGGGTGTGAAGGAACAGATCATCTTCCCGGAAATCGACTTCGACGCTGTCGACGCGATCCGCGGCATGGATATCGCCATCACCACCACTGCGAAGACCGATGCGGAAGCGAAGGCGCTGCTGGCAGCGTTCAAGTTCCCGTTCCGTAACTGATCCGTCGAGGAATCCGAAATGGCAAAGACCTCCATGGTCAACCGCGACATCAAGCGGGAAAAGCTGGCAAAGAAGTACGCTGAAAAGCGTGCGGCTCTGAAGAAGATCGTGTCCTCCGTGGACGCGACCTACGAAGAGAAGATCGACGCCGCAACCAAGCTGGCCAAGCTGCCGCGCGATTCGTCGCCGAGCCGTCAGCGCAACCGTTGCGAACTGTCGGGTCGTCCGCGTGGCGTCTACAGCAAGTTCGGCCTGGGCCGTAACAAGCTGCGTGAAGCCACCATGCGCGGCGACGTCCCGGGTCTGCGCAAGGCCAGCTGGTAATCCCAGCCAGCCCTGCGATCAGGGGGCCCTCCGGGGGTTCCTGAACCGGGCAGGGGAGGCGTTCAGCCTTCCCTGTGCAAAAAAACCGAAGAGCCCGGCGCAAGCCGGGCTCTTTTGGCGTATACTCCCGCGTCTTGCTCTGTGCAAACGGGGTAGCAGGGCAGGCCATCGGCCTGCTGCAACAAGGGGCCTGGCCCGTTTCCAGGAGACAACAGATTTTCGCGAAAGCGGATATCGGTGCACTCAAAGGTACTCATATGAGCATGACTGATCCCATCGCCGACCTGCTGGTCCGCATCAAGAATGCGGCCGCGGTTGGCAAGCAGACGGTGAAAGCCCCGTCGTCCAAGATCAAGGTTGCGATCGCCCAGGTCCTGAAGGACGAGGGTTACATCACCGACCTGCGCGTGACCCAGCTGGAAAACAACAAGTCCGAGCTGGAAATCGTGCTGAAGTATTTCGAAGGCAAGCCGGTCATCGCGACCCTGAAGCGCTTCTCGCGTTCGGGCCTGCGCCAGTACCGCGGCAAGAGCGAGCTGCCGAAGGTCATGAACGGCCTGGGCATCTCCATCATTTCCACCTCCAAGGGCATCATGACTGATGCGCAGGCGCGCCAGCTGGGCGTCGGCGGCGAAGTCCTGTGCTTCGTGGCCTAAGGCGAAAGGAGTAATACTATGTCCCGCGTAGCCAAGAAGCCCGTCACCCTGGGTAAGGTTGAACTGAACGTCCAGGCCGAATCGGTCACCGTCAAGGGCCCGAAGGGCACCCTGTCGCTGCCGAAGCCGGCTGGCATTGCCATCAACGTCGACAACGGCGTTGCCACCCTGAGCACCGAGAACGCTGACCTGGTCCCGCTGACCGGCACCGTCCGCGCCATCCTGTCCAACATGGTCAAGGGTGTTTCCGAAGGCTTCGAGCGCAAGCTGGAGCTGGTCGGCGTGGGTTATCGTGCTGCCATGCAGGGCAAGGACCTGAGCCTGTCGCTCGGTTACTCGCACCCGATCGTGTTCGTGGCGCCGGAAGGCATCACCATCACCACCCCGACCCAGACCGAAATTCTGGTGCAGGGCGCTGACAAGCAGGTCGTCGGTGAAGTCGCCGCCAAGATCCGTGCGTTCCGCAAGCCGGAACCGTACAAGGGCAAGGGCGTGAAGTACTCCGACGAAGTCATCATCCGTAAGGAAGCCAAGAAGGCGTAAGTGCGAGTCCCTCGCAAGAGCCCGCACATCCCTGTGCGGACTCCTCAGGGAAAAGCCCATCCTTCAGCTTTCAAGGAATAATCAAAATGAACAAGAACATCGCCCGCCTGCGTCGCGCCAAGTCGACCCGCGCCCACATCCGTGAGCTCGGCGTCGCCCGCCTGTCGGTGCTGCGCACCGGCCAGCACCTGTACGCCCAGGTCTTCACCGCCGACGGTTCCAAGGTGCTGGCTGCTGCCAACACCACCCAGACCGACGTCATGGAAGGCCTGAAGAACGGCAAGAACGCCGATGCCGCCGCCAAGGTCGGCCGTATCGTTGCTGAGCGCGCCAAGGCCGCCGGCATCGAGAAGGTTGCCTTCGATCGTTCGGGCTACCGCTACCACGGCCGCATCAAGGCCCTGGCAGAAGCCGCCCGCGAAGCCGGCCTGCAGTTCTAAGGGATAAGGGCAGGGAACCTCTGGTTCCTTGCCCGCCTGCTCGCCCGCCTGAGTGAGGCGGGGCGGCGCCGCTCTTCTGCAGCGGCCCACCGCACCATCGCGGTACTCCACAACCATAAGCGGCCTCGAGCCGTACATACCCAAACTACCAAGGAATCAAGATGGCAGAAGAACGTCAGCAGCGGGGTCGCGACCGCGACCGTAACCGCGAAGAGAAAGTCGACGACGGCATGATCGAAAAGCTGGTCGCGGTCAACCGCGTCAGCAAGACCGTCAAGGGTGGCCGCCAGTTCACCTTCACCGCCCTGA
Organism: Stenotrophomonas sp. ESTM1D_MKCIP4_1; assembly: GCF_003086895.1. Taxonomy (NCBI): domain Bacteria; kingdom Pseudomonadati; phylum Pseudomonadota; class Gammaproteobacteria; order Lysobacterales; family Lysobacteraceae; genus Stenotrophomonas; species Stenotrophomonas sp. ESTM1D_MKCIP4_1. Next base: position 885,379 of record NZ_CP026004.1, read on the forward strand.
CCGTGGTCGGCGACGGCGAAGGCAAGGTCGGTTTCGGCTATGGCAAGGCCCGCGAAGTGCCGGTCGCCATCCAGAAGTCGATGGAACAGGCCCGCAAGAACCTGGTCAGCGTTGACCTGAACAACGGCACCCTGTGGCACACCATCAAGGATGGTCACGGCGCAGCCCGCGTGTTCATGCAGCCGGCTTCCGAAGGTACCGGCGTCATTGCCGGCGGTGCCATGCGCGCCGTGCTGGAAGCGGTTGGCGTGAAGAACGTGCTGGCCAAGGCCACCGGTTCGCGCAACCCGATCAACCTGGTGCGTGCCACCGTGAAGGGCCTGTCTGCTGCGCAGTCGCCGGCTCGCATCGCGGCCAAGCGCGGCAAGAAGGTGGAGGAACTCAACCATGGCTAATGAGTCCAACAAGACTGTGAAGGTGCGCCTGGTGCGCGGCCTGCGTGGTACCCAGTCGCGTCACCGCCTGTCGGTGCGTGCCCTGGGCCTGAACAAGCTCAACGATGTCCGTGAACTGAAGGACAGCCCGCAGGTTCGCGGTCTGATCAACACCGTTCACTACCTCGTCAAGGTTGAGGAGTAATCGATCATGACTCTGCGTCTCAATGAACTGAGCCCGGCACCGGGCGCCCGCACCGAGCGCACCCGCGTCGGTCGCGGTATCGGCTCGGGCCTGGGCAAGACTGCCGGCCGCGGCCACAAGGGTTCGTTCGCCCGTAAGGGTGGCGGCAAGATCAAGGCTGGCTTCGAAGGCGGCCAGACCCCCATGCAGCGTCGTCTGCCGAAGATCGGCTTCCGTTCGCCGATCGCCAAGGACACTGCTGAAGTGCTGCTGTACGCGCTGGACAAGCTGCCGGCCGGTGAGATCGACTTCGCCGCCCTGCGTGCTGCCAAGCTGGTCCCGAGCACTGCAAAGAAGGCCAAGGTCGTCGTCAAGGGCGAAGTGACCAAGGCGTTCACCCTGAAGGGTATTGCTGCCACGGCGGGTGCCAAGGCTGCAATCGAAGCTGCCGGCGGCAGCGTGACGGAGTAAGAAAATCATGGCGCAAGCTGGCATCGGTAACCTCGCGGGCGGAATGGGCAAGTTCACTGAACTTCGCCAACGTTTGCTGTTCGTCGTCGGGGCTTTGATCGTCTATCGCATCGGCTGTTATGTGCCGGTGCCGGGCGTCAATCCCGATGCCATGCTTGCCATGATGCAACAGCAGGGCGGCGGCATCGTGGACATGTTCAACATGTTCTCGGGCGGCGCCCTGCACCGTTTGAGCATCTTCGCGCTCAACGTGATGCCGTACATCTCGGCATCGATCGTGATGCAGCTGGCCACCCACATCTTCCCCGCCCTGAAGGCGATGCAGAAGGAAGGTGAGTCCGGCCGCCGCAAGATCACCCAGTATTCGCGCATCGGCGCCGTGCTGCTGGCGGTGGTGCAGGGCGGTTCGATCGCCCTGGCGCTGCAGAACCAGGTGGCACCGTCGGGCGCTCCGGTCGTGTACGCGCCGGGCATGGGCTTCGTGCTCACCGCCGTGGTCGCCCTGACCGCCGGCACCATGTTCCTGATGTGGGTCGGTGAGCAGGTCACCGAGCGCGGCATCGGCAACGGCGTGTCGCTGATCATCTTCGCCGGTATCGTGGCGGGCCTGCCGGGTGCGGTCATCCACACCTTCGACGCCTATCGCGACGGCAACATCCAGTTCATCCAGCTGCTGCTGATCGCCATCGTCGTTCTCGCCTTCACCTTCTTCGTGGTGTTCGTCGAGCGTGGCCAGCGCCGGATCACGGTCAACTACGCGCGCCGCCAGGGCGGTCGCAATGCGTACATGAACCAGACCTCGTTCCTGCCGCTGAAGCTGAACATGGCCGGCGTCATTCCGGCGATCTTCGCCTCGAGCCTGCTGGCCTTCCCGGCCACCCTGGCCATGTGGTCCGGCCAGGCCGCCAACCAGAGCGCCGTCGGCCAGACCCTGCAGAAGGTTGCCAACGCCCTGGGTCCGGGCGAGCCGCTGCACATGATCGTCTTCGCTGCGCTGATCACCGGCTTCGCGTTCTTCTATACCGCGCTGGTGTTCAACTCGCAGGAAACCGCCGACAACCTGAAGAAGTCGGGCGCGCTGATTCCGGGCATCCGTCCGGGCAAGGCCACCGCCGATTACATCGACGGCGTGCTGACCCGCCTGACCGCTGCCGGTTCGGCCTACCTGGTGATCGTCTGCCTGCTGCCGGAACTGATGCGCACGCAGCTGAACGCCTCGTTCTACTTCGGTGGTACTTCGCTGCTGATCGTCGTGGTGGTGGTGATGGACTTCATCGCCCAGGTGCAGGCGCATCTGATGTCCCACCAGTACGAGAGCCTGCTGAAGAAGGCCAACCTGAAGGGCGGCAACCGCGGCGGTTTTGCCCGCGGCTGATAAGCCTGTTATACTTTCGTCTTCCTGACGTGATGGTCCTCCGCTTCGCGGACTCTGGCCACACAAACGAAGGGCGGCCCCCGCAGCGGTTCCGGGTGGGGGTGTGACGAGGTGGTCCTGCGCTGGAGTAGCGCGGGCGGCCCCGGGGAAACCCAGGTCCAACCTTGTCCGGCGCCGGAGCCTGGGCACACTCCCCAGGCCGGGTCCATGAAACTTCAGTGTTTCACGGGCTTCCATGTAAACCGGAACCTTGTTAGTATCACTAGTTCACTTTTTTGATCCATCCTGCCGGATTGGCGTGCCCGAGGCGCGCTGTCGGCCATCACTCAGCTGGAGAACCGCGTCATGGCGCGTATTGCAGGCGTCAACCTGCCAGCCCAGAAGCATGTCTGGGTCGGGTTGCAAAGCATTTACGGCATCGGCCGTACCCGTTCGAAGAAGGTCTGCGAAGTCGCAGGCGTTGCTTCGACCACCAAGATCCGCGATCTGTCGGAGCCGGAAATCGAGCGCCTGCGCGCCGAAGTCGGCAAGTACATCGTGGAAGGCGATCTGCGCCGTGAAATCGGCATTGCGATCAAGCGCCTGATGGACCTGGGCTGCTACCGCGGCCTGCGTCACCGTCGCGGTCTGCCGCTGCGTGGCCAGCGCACCCGTACCAACGCCCGCACCCGCAAGGGCCCGCGCAAGGCGATCAGGAAGTAAGGGACCTATAAATGGCTAAGCCCGCTGCTAAGACCAAGAAGAAGATCAAGCGCGTCGTCACCGACGGCGTTGCCCACGTCCACGCTTCGTTCAACAACACCATCGTGACCATCACCGACCGCCAGGGCAACGCTCTGTCGTGGGCGACCTCCGGTGGCGCTGGCTTCCGCGGTTCGCGCAAGTCGACCCCGTTCGCTGCCCAGGTGGCTGCCGAAAAGGCCGGTCGCGCTGCGCTGGACTACGGCGTGAAGTCGCTGGAAGTCCGCATCAAGGGCCCGGGTCCGGGCCGTGAGTCGGCCGTGCGTTCGTTGAACAACGTCGGCTACAAGATCACCAACATCATCGACGTGACGCCTATCCCGCACAACGGGTGCCGTCCGCCGAAGAAGCGTCGCGTCTAAAGGGAGCGATAAGAAATGGCTCGTTATATCGGTCCTACCTGTAAGCTCGCCCGTCGCGAAGGCGCCGACCTGTCCCTGAAGAGCCCGGCGCGTGCGCTGGACTCCAAGTGCAAGCTGGAGCAGAAGCCCGGCCAGCACGGCGCCACTGCCCGCAAGGGCAAGCTGTCCGACTACGCCACCCAGCTGCGCGAAAAGCAGAAGGTCAAGCGTATCTACGGCCTGCTGGAGCGTCAGTTCCGCAACTACTACAAGAAGGCCTCGACCAAGAAGGGCAACACCGGCGAGAACCTGCTGCAGCTGCTGGAAACCCGCCTGGACAACGTCGTCTACCGCATGGGCTTCGCCGTGACCCGTCCGGCTGCCCGTCAGCTGGTGTCGCACCGCGGCGTCACCGTGAATGGCAAGTCGGTCAACCTGGCTTCGTACCAGGTCAAGGCTGGCGACGCCATCGCTCTGTCTGAAAAGGCTGCCAAGCAGCTGCGCGTCCAGGAAGCCCTGACCGTCGCCGCCCAGCATGACCTGAGCCCGTCGTGGGTTGAAGTGGATTCCGGCAAGTTCACCGGCATCTTCAAGGCTGTTCCGGATCGTTCGGACCTGCCTGCGGACATCAACGAAGCGCTGATCGTCGAGCTGTATTCGAAGTAATTCATCATTGGAGAGCCCCCGGCGACGGCCGGGGGTTCACTAGGAGAACCCGCAACATGACGGTTACCGCCAACCAGGTTCTGCGTCCTCGCGGTCCGCAGATCGAACGCCTTACCGACACCCGTGCAAAGGTCGTTATCGAACCTTTGGAGCGGGGGTACGGGCATACGCTGGGCAACGCCCTGCGTCGCGTGCTGCTGTCGTCCATCCCGGGCTTCGCCATCACGGAAGTCGAAATCGACGGCGTGTTGCATGAGTACACCACGGTCGAAGGTCTGCAGGAGGACGTGCTCGAAGTCCTGCTGAACCTGAAGGACGTGGCCATCCGTATGCACTCCGGCGACAGCGCCACCCTGTCCCTGTCCAAGCAGGGTCCGGGCGTTGTCACGGCTGCTGACATCAAGGTCGACCACAATGTGGAGATCCTGAACAGCGATCATGTGATCTGCCACCTGACCAAGGATACGGCGATCAACATGCGTCTGAAGATCGAACGTGGTTTCGGCTACCAGCCGGCTGCCGCGCGTCGTCGTCCGGACGAAGAAACCCGTGCCATCGGCCGTCTGGTCCTGGATGCCTCGTTCTCGCCGGTCCGCCGCGTCGCCTATGCCGTGGAAGCGGCCCGCGTCGAACAGCGTACCGACCTGGACAAGCTGGTCATCGATATCGAGACCAACGGCACCATCGACGCCGAGGAAGCCGTGCGCACCGCCGCCGACATCCTCAGCGACCAGCTGTCGGTGTTCGGTGACTTCACCCACCGCGACCGCGGTGCGGCCAAGCCGGCCAACAACGGCGTGGATCCGGTGCTTCTGCGCCCGATCGACGATCTGGAGCTGACCGTGCGTTCGGCCAACTGCCTGAAGGCTGAAAGCATCTACTACATCGGCGATCTGATCCAGAAGACCGAAGTGGAGCTGCTGAAGACCCCGAACCTGGGCAAGAAGTCGCTCACCGAAATCAAGGAAGTGCTGGCCCAGCGTGGCCTGTCGCTTGGCATGAAGCTGGAGAACTGGCCGCCGGCCGGCGTCGCCAGCCACGGCATGCTGGGCTGATAAAGCCTCCTGCTGTACCTGAAGGCTCCACCGTTCGCGGTGGAGCCTTCAACCCGTAAAACATGCCACGACGAACCCCAGGTTCGCGGGCAGGTCGTCCAGGACGGGCGGCCAGGACCAACCGCAGTCCGCGCAGCAACGCCAGGATGGCGACAACGATCCGCACAGCCTCATCATTAACCAAGGAATATCACCATGCGTCACCAGAAGTCTGGCCGTAAGTTCAGCCGCACCAGCGCCCACCGCGAAGCCATGTTCAAGAACATGGCCGCGTCGCTGTTCAAGCACGAGCTGATCAAGACCACCCTGCCGAAGGCCAAGGAACTGCGCCGCGTCGCCGAGCCGCTGATCACCCTGGCCAAGGTCGACTCCGTCGCCAACCGCCGTCTGGCCTTCGCTCGCCTGCGCGACAACGAAGCTGTGGGCAACCTGTTCACCATCCTGGGCCCGCGCTACGCGAACCGTCCGGGTGGCTACCTGCGTCTGCTGAAGTGCGGCTTCCGCGCCGGCGACAATGCTCCGATGGCGTACGTCGAGCTGGTCGACCGTCCGGCCGTGGCCGAGGAAGTGGCCGAGTAATCGGACCGCTTCAACGCAGCACAGCGAAAGCCCGGCATCTGCCGGGCTTTTGCATTTCCGGGGGCGGATCCCTTTCCGCAGGAAAGGGCTCTGACCCCGTTCCCGAAGGAATCCGACCCACATCGTTCCGACAGGCGCGCCGTGTGGCGGTTCAGACGGGGCGCGCTCTCGGTTACGCTTGGCGCCTGATCCGTTCGAGCGTTCCCGATGAATCCATTGCGCTGGCCCTACCGCACCCAGTTCCTGCTGGGTTTCCTGATCTGCGCGGGCCTGCTGGGCTTCGCCATCTTCCTGCAGTTGAAGATGGGCCTGGAGCCCTGTCCGTTGTGCATCTTCCAGCGCCTGGCGTTTGCGGCGCTGGGCCTGTTGTTCCTGATCGGTGCGCTGCATGGGCCGTCCAACCGGCCGGGCCGTGCCACCTACGGCATCCTGGCGTTCATCGCCGCAGCAGTCGGGTTCGGCATTGCCGCCCGCCACGTGTACGTGCAGATGCTGCCGCCGGAAATGGGCGCCACCTGCGGTCCCCCGCTGAGCTTCCTCAGCGAGACGATGGGTCCGCTGGAAGTGTTCCGCACCGTGCTGACCGGTACCGGCAACTGCGGCAACATCGACTGGACCTTCCTGGGCCTGACCATGCCGATGTGGTCGGGTGTGTGGTTCGTGCTGCTGGCGCTGTGGGCGCTGCTGGTTTCGCTGCGCAAGGTTCGGCGCTGAAAACAGCCACGCATGGCGTGGCCGCTCTGGTAGTTCCGGCCGCTGGCCGGCAAACCCTGGCAATGCCGGCCAGCGGCCGGCGCTGCCTCAGAAGTCCTGCTGCAGGCTGAGGTAGGCACCGCGACGCGGGCCCCACTGCGGGGCGAACACGCCCACGCCACCGCCATCGCGCAGCTGGTAGCTGCGGTCCAGCGCATTGATCAGCGCCACCTGCACGTGCAGCGGGTGGCCGCTGTCGGCGTTGAAGTCGTGGCCGGCACTGAGGTTCACCTGCAGGTAGGACGGCAGTTCCCCACCGTTGGGCACGGTCTCGGTATCCGAGCGCAGGCCGCTGCCGAACACATAGTTCGCGCCGATGCGGTTGTGGCCGGCGAACGCATAGCTCACGCCACCCGACGAGGTCAGCTTCTGGTCGTGGTCGAGGTGGATCCAGTGGTCTGCTGCGTAGGCCAGGGCATCGGGGTCGAGGTTGTACTGGCTGGTGATGACGTCGGTGCCGATCGCCTTGTTCAGGGCTGCATTGAAGTAGGCGCTGAAATCCCCGTTGTTGTAGTCGGCGCTGAACTCCAGCCCGCGGATGTGGCCGCGGCGATAGTTGAACGTCGAATAGATATAGGCGGCACCGAACTGGCCTTCGTCCTGCAGGCGCGAAACGCGGCGGTCGTACGCATCCAGGCCCAGGGTCAAGTGGTCGCCCAGCTGCTGGGATACGCCGATGTCGTAGTAGTCGCTGCGCTCTGCCAGCGGGATGTTGTTGCCACCGGAGGGCTGCGCATTCGTGGTGCCGTCGTACAGGCTGATGTCGCTGGTCGCAATCAGCTCGCTGGCGGGCGGGGTGAAGTAGCGTGAGTAGCCGGCATGCACGGTGGTGCTGTCACTGGCGTTCCAGACCACGCCCAGGCGCGGGCTGAGCTGGCCTTCAGTCTGGCCGAACGCCTTGTAGCGATCGCCGCGCAGGCCATAGTTGACGGTCCAGTCGTCGCCGATCCTCCATTCGTCCTGTACATAGACCGCCATGGTGGTCGCCTTGAACGCGCTGTTGTCGGCAATCTGCAGCGGCGTCGTGCTGGCTTGTGCGCCATCGGCGTCAACCGGGAACACCCAGCTGTTGTTGCTGGCGCGGGCGCGCTCCTGGTTGCCATACAGGCCATAGCGCAGGGTGTGGTTGTCGCCCAGCGGGGTGGAGAAGTCCGCCTGCAGGGTGTTGGCGCGGTTGCTGCGCTGGACCTGCGAGGCAACGCCGTTGAACACCAGGTCGCCGGCCACGTCGGGATTGAAGCCAACGTCGCTGTAGCGCTGCCCGGCCGAGAGCTGGTAGGCGGTGTCGCCGAGGGTGCCCTGCAGCACCAGCATGCCGAAGCGCGTGGTCTCGCGCTGGGTTTCATCCAACTGGCTGGAATCGAAGGTGGTGCTGTCCAGATAGCCGAACTGCGGGGTCTGACCGGGGTTCACCGGAATCTGGAAGCGGTTGTTGGCGAAACCGGCAAACACGCTCAGGCGGGTGGTGTCGTTGACCAGGTAGGTGAGGTCGGCGAAGGCCTTGCCCTGGTGGGTGTCGTCATGATCCGGCTTGCGCGAGGAGGTCGGGTTCTCCAGGCCGACCTCGTTCTGGTCGTAGTTGCCGGTCAGGAACCAACTCCAGCGGCCCTGCGAGCCCCACCACGAGGCGTTCGGGTTGACCTTGCCGAACGAGCCGGCCGTGACGCCGACACTGCCGCCGTTGCCAAGCTCGGCGCCGCTGCGGGTCGTGATATCGACCACGGCAGCGGTGCGTTCGCCGAACTGCGCCGGCAACGCGCCGTCCATCAGGCGGATGCTCTTGATGGTGCGGGCGTCCAGGGTCTGACCGAAGCCGGAGATCGATTCGGGCAGCAGCACGCCATTGATGCGGTACTGCAGGTTGGCGTGGTCGCCGCGCACGTGCACGCCACCATAGGAATCCTGGACCACGCCGGGGGCCTGGAGCAGCACCTGGCTGAGCGGCGCGGAGGCGCCCAGCGGCTGCTTCTGGATGTCCTCGGCGGTGATCTGGTACTGGCTGCTGCCGATGTCGGGCGACAGCGCGTTGCGCGCCTGGTCGAGCTGGGCGCTGACGGTGACCGTGTCGAGGTCCTTGACCGGCGCTGCGTCGTTGGCGGCCTCGGCGGCCAGGGCGAGGGAGGGCAGGCTGGCCAAGGCCAGGGCGAAGGTGATGCCGGTAGCGAGCAGGGAGGGCTTCATGGCGGATGGCTGTGGAAGGGGAAGGGGGAGGGGGAGGGGAGCAGGGATTGTTATTTCGTAACACTGCGTGGCGGATCATGCGCCTGTCCGGGTCGCCGTGGTGATGCGGTTTCTGGCCGGTCGCGCGGCCCTTTCCCCTGCGTTCAGTCATGTGCAGAACACGCCGGGGCCTTTGCGTCAGCGGCCCGCTCTGCGACCATGGCCCGCTCCCACCCCGGATGCCCGCAATGAGCCTGTCTGCCGTACCGCCCGTCTCTGATCCCGCTGCGACCGCTGCTGGCGCTGGCTGGTCGCCGGAGAGCTGGCGTGGCAAGACCGCGTTGCAGATGCCGACCTACCCCGACCCGGTGGCGCTGGATGCGGCCCTGCACGAGCTGAAGCGCCTGCCGCCGCTGGTGACCTCCTGGGAGATCCTGGCGCTGAAACAGCAGCTGGCCGAGGCGCAGGAGGGCAAGCGTTTCCTGCTGCAGGGCGGTGACTGCGCGGAGAATTTCAGCGATTGCGAATCGGGCACGATTTCCAACCGGCTGAAGGTGCTGCTGCAGATGAGCCTGGTGCTGGTGCACGGCCTGCGCCAGCCGGTGATCCGCGTCGGTCGGTTCGCCGGCCAGTACGCCAAGCCGCGTTCGGCTGATACCGAGACCCGCGATGGCGTGACCCTGCCGAGCTACCGCGGCGATGTGATCAACGCACCGGCCTTCACCGAGGCCGCGCGGTTGCCCGACCCGAAGCGCATGCTGCAGGCCCACGCGCATTCGGCGATGACGATGAACTTCGTGCGGGCGCTGATCGATGGCGGCTTCGCTGACCTGCACCACCCCGAGTACTGGAACCTGGAGTGGGTAAGCCATTCGCCGTTGGCTGCCGAGTACCAGAAGATGGTGGCGTCGATCGGCGATGCGGTGCACTTCATGGAAACCCTGGCCGGGGCCCGCGTGCACAACCTCAACCGCATCGATTTCTACACCTCGCACGAAGCGCTGCTGCTCCCCTACGAGCAGGCGCTGACCCGCCAGGTGCCGCGCCAGCAGGGATGGTTGAACCTGAGCACGCACTACCCGTGGATCGGCATGCGCACCGCGGCGCTGGATGGCGCGCATGTGGAGTATCTGCGCGGTGTGCGCAACCCGATCGCGATCAAGGTGGGCCCGTCGGTGCAGCCGGACCAGCTGCTGCGCTTGATCGACGTGCTGAACCCGGACGACGAACCGGGTCGTTTGAGTTTCATCCACCGCATGGGAGCGGCGCAGATTGCCGACAAGCTGCCACCGCTGCTGGATGCCGTGAAGCGCGATGGCCGCCGCGTGTTGTGGGTGTGCGATGCGATGCACGGCAATACCGAAAGCACGGCCAATGGCTTCAAGACGCGCCGCTTCGACAACGTGCGAAGCGAGGTGGAGATGTCGTTCGATCTGCATGCGGCGGCGGGCACGCGCCTGGGCGGCGTGCATCTGGAACTGACCGGCGAGGACGTGACCGAATGCACCGGCGGTGCACGCGAACTGACCGAGCGCGACCTGGAGCGTGCGTACCGTTCCACGGTGGACCCGCGCTTGAACTATGAGCAATCGCTGGAGATTGCGATGGCGATCGTGCGCAAGCAGGAACAGGCAAGGTAGGTTTTTCTGCAGGGCTTGCAGCCCTGCACCTGCTGCAAGCCAGAGCAACGTCAAAAGCCTGCTTCCCGTGGGTTGGCGGGGCGGTGTGGGTGGTCAGGACACGCCGTAAACCCATCCATGGGGGCTCGATGGCGCCATCCATGGCGCCAACGGTCCTGCCCACCCACACCGCCCCGCCTCTGACAGTTTCCCGCGGCTGTGGGTGGGTGCCGACCGTTGGTCGGCACATCTGTCGGATATCGAATGAATCATCCACGCATGGCGTGGATCTACTGGTAACGGCGACGGTTGTTTCGCGCGGCGGTTGGTCGGTGTCGACCTTGGTCGACACGATTTTTCTGTCAGATGTCAATATTCATAAATGGGGTCAGAGCCCGTTGCGCAGCAACGGGATCCGACCCCGTGCCCCGACAGATCGCAGGAAACTGTCGAAGGCGGGGTGGGTCCGGTTGAGGGGGCGTGAGCCGCATGGATGCGGCGACCGAGCTTACAGGGACGTACTTGCAGCGTCCCCCTCAACCGGACCCACCCCGCCAACCCACGGATAGCCCGCTTTTGACGTTGATGTTGACGTTGCCTCTGCGGGTGCAGGGTGCCAACCCTGCATACAACACACTCATGCCCCATGCGCGACCCTGTCCATTCGCGTATTCGAGTGGAGGTGGCAAGCGTGCACTGGCAGCACATGCAGGCCTATGCGTGGCCGTTGGGACTGGCGCTGGTGATCGGCGGCATCGGTGCTTGGCTGATCCTGTGGATCCATCACCGGCTGAAAGGGCGCGACCGGCGTCGTGCGCGGATCGGCCGTGTGCTTGGCCTGCCAATGGCTACGGCGTTGCCGTTGCTGCTGCTGATTCCCGCGCTGCAGGCGACGCCGTTGCAGGATCCGCTGCTGGGCAATCTGCAACGGGTGCTGCATATCAGCCTGGTGGCGTGTTTCATCTGGCTGCTGGTGCGGGGTGTCAGTGCCATCGAGCGCGCCATCCTGCGCAGCAACCCGATCGACGTGGCCGACAATCTGGAAGCGCGCCGCATCCAGACCCAGACCCGTGTGCTCAGCCGGGTGATCATGGGTGGCATCATCGTCCTTGGCGCCTCGCTGGTGCTGCTGCAGTTCGACATGGTGGCGAAGATCGGTTCGGCGCTGCTGGCCTCGGCCGGGCTGATCGGCCTGGTGGCCGGTATCGCGGCAAAGCCGGTGTTCGGCAACCTGATTGCCGGTCTGCAGATCGCGCTGACCCAGCCGATCCGCCTGGATGACGTGGTGATCGTCGAGGGCGAGTGGGGACGCATCGAGGAGATCGGCAGCAGTTATGTCGTGGTGCGTATCTGGGATGAGCGGCGGATGGTGGTGCCGTTGACCTGGTTCATCGAAAACCCGTTCCAGAACTGGACGCGACGCAGCGCCGACCTGCTGGGCACCGCGTTCTTCTGGCTGGATTACCGCGCACCCATCGCGGCGATCCGCGCCGAGCTGGAGCGCATCTGCCGGGGCGAGCCGCTATGGGATGGCCGGGTGTGCGTGACCCAGGTGACCGATACCAGCGAACGGGCCATCCAGGTGCGTCTGCTGGTGAGCGCGCGCAGTTCCGGTGATGCCTTTGACCTGCGCTGCCTGGTGCGCGAACGGATGCTGGATTTCCTCGCGCGCGAGCATCCGCAGTCGCTGCCGCAGGTGCGTGCCCGCCTGCAGCACGACGATGAGCTGGACATGCCGCGAGGGCCGCGTGCGCGCACGGCCGATGTGCGTTCGCCAGGGGCGGAAGACGGTGAGGCCGCGATCGTGCCGGTGGAGCCGGCGGACCGGTAGCGCCGGCCGCTGGCCGGGCACCGCGGATCTGCCGGCCAGCGGCCGGCACTACCGGGGCGCTGCGGATCTGCCGGCCAGCGGCCGGCACTACCGGATCGTGGATCAGGGGTCGCCCGCGTCGATCAAGGCGTCGGTGGCGAACCGCGGCGGCTGCCGCGCGCGGGTGCGCTGTTCGTAGGCATACGCCATTTCGATCAGCTTCGGCTCGCTCCAGGCGGTGCCCATGAACAGCAGGCCGGCGGGCAGGCCGTCGATCTGGCCCATCGGTACGCTCAGGCTGGGATAGCCGGCGACGGCAGCGGCGCTGTAGCTCTCGCCAGGAAAATCGTCACCGCTGTTGCGCAGCGGCCAGGCAATGCCGGTCGTGGGGGCGATCAGGCCGTCGAGCTGGTGCGCGGCCAGGACCGCGTCGATGCCCTCTGGGCCTGCCAGGCGGCGCGCGTCGCTGCGCGCACGGATGTAGGCGGGGTCGGCCAGGCCGGCGGTGGCATCGGCCTCCTGCAGCAGCTGCTGGCCGAACAGGCCCAGTTCCTGTTTCGCATGGGCCTGATTGAAGGCGATCAGCTCGGCCAGGCTGCGCAGCGGCGCCTTGTAGGTGGCGAAGTAGCGTTCCAGCCCGGCCTTGAACTCGTACAGCAGTACCGTGCGCTCGGCGTTCTCCCACGCGCCCTGGTTGGGCATGGCCACCGGCACCACCACCGCACCGGCACGGCGCAGTTCGGACACGGCATGGTCCATCAGGGGCGGCATGCCGCGGTACTTCAGCAGGGGCGTCTGCAGCAGGCCCAGGCGTTTGCCGCGCAGGCCCTGCGGGTCCAGGCGCGCGGTGTAGTCATAGACCGCGCGGCCGGGCATGGTCGCGGTGGCCGGGTCGGCATCATCGCGGCCGGCGATGGCGGTCAGCACTGCCGCGGCATCGGCCACGCTGCGGGTCATCGGCCCGGCCGTGTCCTGGCTGAAGGAAATCGGGATGATGCCCTCGCGACTGACCAGGCCGACGGTGGGTTTCAGCCCGACCACGCCGTTGATGGCCGCCGGGCAGACGATGCTGCCGTCGGTTTCGGTGCCGATCGCCACGCTGGCCAGATTGGCTGAGACCGCCACCGCGCTGCCGCTGCTCGAGCCACAGGGCGAGTGGCTGAGGCGGTAGGGGTTGCGGGTCTGGCCGCCGCGCGCGCTCCAGCCGGAGATCGAGTCGTTGCCGCGGAAGTTGGCCCATTCGCTGAGGTTGGCTTTGCCCAGCACCACCGCGCCGGCCTCGCGCAGGCGCCGGACCAGATAGGCATCGCCGGGGTGGAAGCCCTGCAGCGCCAGCGAGCCGGCGGTGGTGGCCATGGGCGCGGCGTTGATGTTGTCCTTCAGCAGCACCGGGATGCCATGCAGGGGGCCGCGCACGTGGCCCGCGCGGCGCTCGCGGTCGCGCGCGGCCGCTTCCTTCAGGGCATCCGGGTTCAGTTCGAGTACCGCGCGCAGGCGTGGCCCGGTGCGGTCCAGTGCGGCGATGCGTCTGAGGTAGGCGGCCGTGAGGGTGGTGCTGTCCAGCTCACCGGCAACCATCCGCGCCTGCAGATCGGTGACCTCGGTTTCGGCGTAGGGGAAGGGCACGTTGCTGTTGCCGGGTGCCGCGGCTTGCGCGGCCGGTGTGGTCTGGCTGCAGCCCACGGCAAGCAGCGCGGGCAGGGCCGCGGTCATGCAGGTCAGCAGGGAAGGCAGGAACGGGCGCATCGGACGGCTGGGTCGGCTCCAATCGTCAGTGTAGCGGCTGCTCAGTGGCGGCGCTTGCGCAGGTCGCGGGCCAGCACGTACACGACGATCAGGTTGATCGCCAGCACGCTCCAGGAAGCCCAGCCGGGGTGGCGGATGACCGCATAGATGTCGAAGGGCAGGTAGATCGAGGCGGTCAGGCAGCCGAGCCAGGAGGCCCAGGCCCTGGCCTTCCACAGGCCCCAGGCTTCGACCAGGTGCAGCAGGCCATAGCCGATCATCGCCGCGGCGGCGAGGTGCACCGCATCGGGACTGATCATGTTCAACAGCGAGGGCAGGGTGCCGTGATCCGGGTCCAGGCTGAAACGCCGGATCAGGGCATTGACCCCATCGCGAAGCGGCTGCGGACCGAGCATTTCCAGCCCGGTCGCAGCCAACAGCGCCAGCATCGCCTTGCTCGCTTCGAGCAGGGCGATGACGTGGAGACCCGGATGCCGGTGCGGATCCGGGTTGTAGCCGTTCTGGCTCACGGTCAGGCTCAGCCGGCGCGCGAAGCCTTCTTGCGGTCGCTTTCGGTCAGGAACTTCTTGCGCAGGCGGATCTCCTTCGGGGTGATCTCGACCAGCTCGTCGTCTTCGATGAAGTCCAGGGCCTGTTCCAGCGAGTACTTGATCGCCGGGGTCAGCTGGATCGCATCGTCCTTGCCCGAAGCGCGCATGTTGGTCAGCGGCTTGGTCTTGATCGCGTTGACGGTCAGGTCGTTGTCCTTGGAGTGGATGCCGACCAGCTGACCTTCATACACGTTGTCGCCTTCAGCGGCGAACAGCTTGCCGCGTTCCTGCAGCGGGCCCAGCGAGTAGGCCGGGGTGACGCCCGGTGCATTGGCGATCATCACGCCGTTGATGCGCTTGGCAATCGCGCCCTGTTCCTTCGGACCGTAGTGGTCGAACACGTGGAACAGCAGGCCCGAACCCTGGGTGAGGGTCTTGAACTCGTTCTGGAAGCCGATCAGGCCACGGGCCGGGATCGAGTATTCCAGGCGCACGCGGCCCTTGCCGTCCGGCTCCATGTTCTTCAGCTGGCCCTTGCGGGTGCCCAGCTTTTCCATCACGCCGCCCTGGTGCACTTCTTCGATGTCCACCACCAGCTGTTCGATCGGCTCCATCATCTGGCCGTCGATTTCCTTGATGATGACTTCCGGGCGCGACACGGCCAGCTCGTAGCCTTCGCGGCGCATGTTCTCGATCAGCACCGACAGGTGCAGTTCGCCACGGCCGGAGACCAGGAACTTGTCGGCGTCTTCCAGCTGCTCGACCTTCAGGGCCACGTTGTGGACCTTTTCACGGTCCAGGCGGTCCTTGATCTGGCGGCTGGTCAGGAACTTGCCACCGGACAGATCCTTGTTGCCGGCGAACGGCGAGTTGTTGACCTGGAAGGTCATCGAGATGGTCGGCTCGTCGACGGTCAGTGCCGGCAGGGCTTCCGGGGTGTCCGGATGGCACAGGGTGTCGGAGATGGTCAGTTCCGGAATACCGGAGATGGCGACGATGTCACCGGCTTCGGCAGTGTCCTGCTCGATGCGCTCCAGGCCCAGGAAGCCCAGCACCTGGGCGACCTTGCCGTTGCGCTTCTTGCCTTCGCGGTCGATGACGGCGACCTGCATGTTCTTCTTCAGGGTGCCGCGCTGGATGCGGCCGATGCCGATCACGCCTACGAAGTTGTTGTAGTCCAGCTGGCTGATGCGCATCTGGAAGGCGCCTTCCGGATCGACTTCCGGCTTCGGCGCGTGCTGCATGATCGCTTCGTACAGCGGGGTCATGTCGCCGTCGCGCACGCTGTCTTCCAGGCCGGCGTAGCCGTTCAGGGCCGAGGCGTAGACGATCGGGAAGTCCAGCTGCTCGTTGGTGGCGCCGAGCTTGTCGAACAGGTCGAAGACCTGGTCGATCACCCACTCCGGACGCGAGCCCGGGCGGTCAACCTTGTTGACCACGACGATCGGCTTGAAGCCCATCGCGAAGGCCTTCTGGGTAACGAAGCGGGTCTGCGGCATCGGTCCGTCCATCGCGTCGACCAGGATCAGCACGGTGTCGACCATCGACAGCACGCGCTCGACCTCGCCGCCGAAGTCGGCGTGCCCGGGGGTGTCGACGATGTTGATCCGGTTCTTGATGCCGGTCTTCTTGTCTTCCCAGGTGATGGCGGTGTTCTTGGCCAGGATGGTGATGCCGCGTTCCTTTTCCTGGTCGTTGCTGTCCATCACGCGCTCGGCGAGGACGGTACGCTCGGACAGGGTGCCGGACTGCTTCAGCAGCTGGTCGACCAGGGTGGTCTTGCCATGGTCGACGTGGGCGACGATGGCGATGTTGCGAAGGTTTTCGATGGACATACGAAAGGGGGCCAGTCGGCGCCGGATTTGGAAAAAGAAGTCCAACATTATACGTCGAAGTTGACGATTGGCGAAAACCTGCGTTTCAGGCCCGGCTGAGCGCCCATTCAGGCGCCCTGCGAGGCTGCCTGAACGGCGCCCCTTGGCCAACGGGAGCGGTGCTGTTGGCCCATGGTCGAAGCCGCCGCCGTCGCGAGCCGGGTGTAAACTAGGTGGCTAGACGCATTCCCATCTGCATCAAGGATCTTCATGTCCCTCATCGCCACTTTCGACACCACCCAGGGCCCGATCAAGGTCGAGCTGTTCGCCGACAAGGCGCCGCTGACGGTTGCCAACTTCGTCAACCTGGTCAAGCAGGGCTTCTATGACGGCCTGATCTTCCACCGCGTGATCGCCGACTTCATGATCCAGGGCGGCTGCCCGCAGGGTCGTGGCACCGGCGGCCCGGGCTACAAGTTCGAGGACGAGAAGAACGGCGTGAAGCACGAGGTCGGCTCGCTGTCGATGGCCAACGCCGGCCCGAACACCAATGGCAGCCAGTTCTTCATCACCCACATCAAGACCGACTGGCTGGACGGCCGCCACACCGTCTTCGGCAAGGTCCTGGAAGGCCAGGCCATCGTCGATTCGGTCAAGCAGGGTGACGTGATCCATTCGATCACGCTGGAAGGCGACGTCGACGCCGCGCTGGCCGCACAGGCCGACCGCGTCGCCGAGTGGAACAAGATCCTCGCCGCCTGATCCCCTCTGAAACGGCCACCCCCTCGGTGGCCGTTTCCCTGTTCACCGCCGCCCGCCAGGCCCGCGTGCCACGCCCGCGGCGTTTCATCCAACGCTTGCAAGCAAGAGGAAACCCCATGAAAGCACCCGTTCGTGTTGCCGTGACCGGCGCTGCCGGCCAGATCGGTTACGCCCTGCTGTTCCGCATCGCCTCCGGCGAAATGCTGGGCAAGGACCAGCCGGTCATCCTGCAGCTGCTGGAACTGCCGGTCGACAAGGCCCAGGCCGCCCTGAAGGGCGTGATGATGGAACTGGAAGACTGCGCCTTCCCGCTGCTGGCCGGCATGGTCGGCACCGACGACGCCGAAGTGGCCTTCAAGGACGCCGACATCGCCCTGCTGGTCGGCGCGCGTCCGCGCGGCCCGGGCATGGAGCGCAAGGACCTGCTGCTGGAAAACGCCAAGATCTTCACCGCCCAGGGTGCGGCGCTGAACAAGGTCGCCAGCCGTGACGTGAAGGTGCTGGTGGTCGGCAACCCGGCCAACACCAATGCCTACATCGCCATGAAGTCGGCCCCGGACCTGAAGCCGGAAAACTTCACCGCCATGCTGCGCCTGGACCACAACCGCGCGCTGAGCCAGCTGTCGAACAAGCTCGGCAAGCCGGTCGGTGGCATGGAGAAGCTGGTGGTGTGGGGCAACCACAGCCCGACCATGTACCCGGATTACCGTTTCGCCACCGCCGATGGTGCTTCCATCGCCGATGCGATCAACGACCAGGAATGGAACGCCAACACCTTCATCCCGACCGTGGGCAAGCGCGGCGCGGCGATCATCGAAGCCCGCGGCTCGTCCTCGGCTGCTTCGGCCGCCAACGCTGCCATCGACCACGTGCGTGACTGGGTGCTGGGCAGCAACGGCAAGTGGGTCACCATGGGCGTGCCGTCCGACGGTTCCTATGGCATTCCGGAAGGCGTGATCTTCGGCTTCGCCGTGACCACCGAAAACGGCAAGTACACCCTGGTGAAGGATCTGCCGATCGACGACTTCAGCCAGAAGTACATCGACAAGACCCTGGCCGAGCTGGAAGAAGAGCGCTCCGGCGTCGCTCACCTGCTGGGCTGATACCGGCTTCGGTCGGTACGCCATCCAGCCGGGTAGGTACCGACCGTTGGTCGGTACGCCATCCAGCAGGGTAGGTACCGACCGTTGGTCGGTACGCCATCCAGCAGGGTAGGTACCGACCGTTGGTCGGTACGCCATCCAGCAGGGTAGGTACCGACCGTTGGTCGGTACGCGGAACACGGGGAAGCTTCGGCTTCCCCGTTTCTGTTTCAGGAGATACGGGACCGGATGATTCACCTGCATTACATCGACGACGCGCTGCTGGTGGCCGAGAAGCCGGCCGGCCTGCTGTCCGTGCCCGGCCGCAGCGAAGAAAACCAGGATTGCGTGGTGGCGCGGCTGCAGGTGCTGTACCCGGATGCGTTGACCGTACACCGCCTGGACCAGGTGACCTCGGGCCTGCTGCTGCATGCACGCGGCAAGGCGATGCAGGCGGCGTTGTCGATGCAGTTCGAGCAGCGCACCGTGGGCAAGCGCTATGAGGCGATCGTGCAGGGGCTGTTGCACGCCGATGCCGGCGAAGTGGACCTGCCGTTGATCGTGGACTGGCCGAACCGGCCGAAGCAGAGGGTCGATCATGAGCACGGCAAGCCGGCGCTGACCCGGTGGCGCGTTCTCGCCCGTGATGTGGAGGCGCAGCGCACGCGCGTGGCGCTGGAGCCGGTGACCGGCCGCAGCCATCAGCTGCGTCTGCACATGGCCAGTCTTGGCCATCCCATCGTGGGTGACGTGCTGTACGGCGCAGCACCGGCGCAGCGGGTGCACCTGCATGCGTGCAGCCTGCGGTTCGTGCACCCGGTGACGGGTGAGGCGCTGGCGTTCGAGTCCCCGGCTCCGTTCTAGGTGGGAGGTGGGTGAGGCAGAGCTGCGCCCTGCACCTGCTTCAAGCCAAGGCAACGGCAACGTCAAAAGCCAGAGCGGCATTCCGAGGGATGGCGGGGCACTGTGGGTTTGCGGGGACGCCGTAAACCCATCCATGGGGGCTTGGTCGCCGCATCCATGCGGCTCACACCCCGCAAACCCACAGTGCCCCGCCTTCGACAGGTTCACGCGGCTGTTGGTAACGACGACTGTGCCGCTGTTGGTAGGTGTCGACGGTTGGTCGACACATCTGTCAGATATCGAAATTCTTCCGGGGTCAGAGCCCGTTGCACAGCAACGGGATCCGACCCCGTGCCGACCAACGGTCGGCACCCACCCTCAGCAGCAGGTTCCAACAGCTCGCAGAAAACTGTCGAAGGCGGGGTGGGTCCGGTTGAGGGGGTGTGAGCGGCATGGATGCCGCGACCAAGCCCCCATGGATGGGTTCACGGCGTCCCCCTCAACCGGACCCGCCCCGCCATCCCACGGATAGCCGGCTTTTGACGTTGACGTTGACGTTGCTTCTGCAGGTGCAGGGCGGCAGCCCTGCATGAAAAACCCCACCCCCTACCAAGGTAGGGCGGCCCGCGTGCCAGCGCCGGACTATCCTCGAATGCATGACTTTGTCTGGGAGGGCTGCGTCATGAACTACGAGGAAACCTACCGACGCTCGATCGACGAGCCGGAGGCATTCTGGGGCGAGGAAGCCAAGCGCATCTACTGGCATGTACCGCCGAAGCAGGTGCTGGACTACAGCAACCCGCCGTTCCGCCGATGGTACGTGGGCGGTGAAACCAACCTCTGCTACAACGCGGTCGATCGCCATCTTGCCGAGCGCGCCGATCAGCTCGCGCTGGTGGCCGTCTCCACCGAAACTAACGTCACGCGCGAGATCACCTATCGCCAGCTGTACCGCGAAGTGAACGACTTCGCCGCCGTGCTGCAGCGCCTGGGTGTAGGCCACGGTGACCGCGTGGTCATCTATATGCCCAACATGGCTG
This sequence comes from Stenotrophomonas sp. ESTM1D_MKCIP4_1, assembly GCF_003086895.1. Lineage (NCBI taxonomy): Bacteria > Pseudomonadati > Pseudomonadota > Gammaproteobacteria > Lysobacterales > Lysobacteraceae > Stenotrophomonas > Stenotrophomonas sp. ESTM1D_MKCIP4_1. The sequence goes on from NZ_CP026004.1 coordinate 905,324, forward strand.
AAGCGGTGTTCGCCATGCTGGCATGCGCGCGCATCGGCGCGGTGCATTCGGTGGTGTTCGGCGGCTTCGCCGCGCACAACCTGGCGCTGCGTATCGATGACGCCAGGCCCAAGCTGCTGATCGCCGCCGATGCCGGCATGCGCGGTGGCAAGGTCATTCCTTACAAGGGCATGGTCGATGCCGCCTGCGCCGAAGCGAACAATCCGCCACCGCACGTGTTGATCGTCTCGCGCGGGCTGGATCCTGCCGAGCCGCGGGCGCAGGGGCGCGATGTCGATTACGCCGAACTGCGTGCACAGGTGGGTGAAGTGGACGTGCCGGTGAAATGGCTCGAATCCAGCGAACCCAGCTACCTGCTCTACACCTCCGGCACCACCGGCAAGCCCAAGGGCGTGCAGCGCGACGTGGGTGGCTATGCCGTGGCCATGGCGCAGTCGATGCAGACCGTGTTCGACTGCAAGCCCGGGCAGGTGATGTTCTCCACCTCGGATGTGGGCTGGGCGGTCGGCCATTCCTACAACGTATACGGACCCCTGATCGGCGGTTGCACCTCATTGCTGTACGAAGGCCTGCCGACCAACCCGGACCCCGGCATCTGGTGGGCGCTGTGCGAGCAGTACGGTGTGCGCACGATGTTCTCTTCACCCACCGCCATCCGTGTGCTGAAGAAGCATGATGCCGACTTCATCCATCGCCACGATCTGGATGCGCTGAAGTACCTGTTCCTGGCCGGAGAGCCGCTGGATGAACCCACCGCGCACTGGATCAGCGACGCGCTGGGCAAGCCGATCATCGACAACTACTGGCAGACCGAAACCGGCTGGCCGGCGCTGACCCTGCTGCCGGGACTGGACATGAAGCCGGTGCGCTTCGGATCGCCGGGATTTCCCAACCTTGGCTATCGCATGAAGGTGATCGACGAGAACACCGGCGAGGAGGTGGCCGCTGGGCAGAAGGGCGTGCTGGTGGTGACCCCGCCGTTGCCGCCGGGCTGCATGAGCACGGTGTGGAACGACGATGCGCGCTTCATGCAGAGCTACTTCAGCCACTTCAAGGAACTGCTGTACAGCTCGCTGGATTGGGCCATCCGCGATGACGACGGTTACACCTTCATCCTTGGCCGTACTGACGATGTGATCAACGTGGCCGGCCATCGCTTGGGCACGCGTGAGATCGAAGAGGCCATCTCCGGGCACCCCCGTGTGGCCGAGGCGGCGGTGATCGGGGTGAAGGATGAGCTGAAGGGGCAGGTGCCGCTGGTGTTCGTGACCCTCAAGCAGGGGCTCAACGGTGAGGACCCGGGACCGGTGGTGGCCGAGATGATGGCGGCGGTGACCGCTTCGCTCGGCGCGGTGGCCCGGCCGGCACACGTGCACGTGGTCAACGCGCTGCCCAAGACCCGCTCAGGCAAGCTGCTGCGGCGTTCGTTGCAGGCGCTGGCCGAACAGCGCGACCCGGGCGACCTGTCGACCCTGGACGATCCCGGCGCGCTGGAAGAGATCCGCCGCGCGCTGGGGCGGTAACCGGTAGTGCCGGCCGCTGGCCGGCATTGCCGCATGCGGGATGCCGGCCAGCGGCCGGCACTATCGGTGCACATGCGCTAAGCTCGCCCTGTCATCGGTCTGCAACAGAGCCGGCGCTTCGGGGAAGCTGCGCCGGCCCGCACGGTGGCGACCAAGGGGGTGCGCCCGACCGGGCGCGCAGATGAAGCGCATCAAGGATCGGGGGGATGCATGGCTTTGCTGTATGCCAAGACGGCCGCTGGCCGCCAGGAAATCGAAGACCGGGGCCGGCGCCTGCCGGCGGGACTGCGTTCGATCCTGTTGATGGTCGATGGCCAACGGGATGACAACGAACTGCGCGGCCTGCTCGAGGGCCTGCGCGCGCCGCCGGATGCGCTGCAGCAGCTGGCAGCGCTGGCGCTGATCGAAGTGGTCGGCGGCTCGGCCGACCCGGTGCCCGCGCCAGGCCTGACCAGCGGCCGTGAGCAGGATCCGGCGGTGTACCAGCAGCTGTATGACGCAATGAGCGAGGCGGTGCGTCGGCACCTGGGCCTGAAAGGCTATTTCATGCAGTTGAAGATCGAGCGCTGCAAGGATGCACTGTCGCTGGAGCGGCTGTGCCCCGAACTGCTTGAGGCCGTAGGCAAGGCGCGTAGTCCGGCGCTGGCCCAGCGCTGGTGGCAGGAGACCCAGGCACTGCTGTCACCGGCCCCTGGCGAGGTCGTGCAGGCGTAGCGCCGCGGGTAAAGTGGTGGGTGGATTCCACTGCCTTCGAGGATGCCTGCGTGCACGACGAACACGACACCACCGACACGCCCGGCTGGGACGCCATCAATGCGGCGCTGGCACCGCTGTATGCGGGCCAGGAGCCGCGCCATTACGGCACCGCGTTGCCCTACACGCTGGGCGGGCAGGATCCGCTGGACGGCATCAGCGTGTACTGGGCCGACGCTCCGGTGCCGCACTGGCACTACGTCACCTACGGTTTTTCCGAGCTTTATGCAAAGGAAAGCAGTGATGCCGACGCCAGTGGCTATGGCTTCGAGCTGACCTTCCGTCTGGCCGCCGGCAAGGACGAGACGGCCGGCAGTACGCCGCCGGTGTGGCCGCTGAACCTGCTGCAGAACCTGGCGCGCTATGTGTTCGGCAGCGGCAACGTGTTCGAGGATGGCCACCATCTCAATGCCAACGGCCCGATCGCGCTGGAGACTGCAACCCGCCTCTGCCACCTGGCGTTCATCGCCGACCCGCAGCTGCCGGCGCGCGATACCGACAACGGGCATCTGCAGTTCCTGCAGTTGGTTGGCCTGACCGATGAAGAGATGGAGGCGATCAGGCGCTGGTCGACCCACGGCGTGCTGCAGGCAATGCAGCCGGCGATGCCGTTGTGGATCACCGACCTGCACCGTGGCAGCCTGCTGGATGACCCCGCGTTGGCGGCGCAGGTGCGGGAGGGCGGCGAACGTGAGGGCTCCAGCACCGGCATGCTCTTCATCGAGACCCTGCAGTGGCGGCAGGAGGCGGGCGTGACCACGCTGGTACTGGGTGCCGGCCAGGTGCCGAGCGTGCGTGAGCTGCTGGGGCTGCGCCTGCGCCATGGCAAGCCGCTTGAACTGGTCAGCCGCGAGCGGCAGTGGACGTTTACTCCGGCTGCTGGCGACCGGCTCGATGACGTCGGTGACGACAGCGCGCGCTGGGCGCTGGATGAGGCAGGGCTGCAGGCGCTGGCGGCAGTGCCGGCGGAACGTGGGCTCTACCCGGTGACCGATGCGCTGCGCATTGAAGTGGTGCCGACCCAGCTGCGCGACGGCAAGGGTGAGGTCATCCGCGAGATCGGCTGAGCGGATGGATGACAGAAGCGTGGAGTCGAGCTTGATCGACTGATCGATCAGCGGCTCTGGGGTCAGAGCCGCCTGCTGCGCAGGCGGATCCGACCCCAGGACGAATGGGGTCAGATCCGTTCGCTGCGCGAACGTCTCTGACCCCGTCCCTGGCATCAGGCCAGGCCTTCGGCCTTCAGTACGGCCTGCACGCCGGCATCGGCTTCCATGCGGGTCTTGAAGGCTGCCACGTTGTCCAGACCGACCAGGTCGACCTTGGCCGCTGCGGCCCAGCGCAGGGTGATGTAGAAGTAGGGATCGGCGAAGCTGCGGAAGCCCGCCAGCCACGGCTTGTCGGCCAGCTGCTTGTCGGCGGTCTCGAACAGGCCACGCAGGCGCTTGCGCGCGGCGGCGCGGATGGCGTCGAACTGGCCATCGTCGGCGATGAACTTGGAGGGCGCGAACAGCGGCGAGAAGGCCGGGTGCACGTCCGAGTTGACGAAGGAGAGCCAGCGGGTGGCTTCGGCGCGCTGCTGCGCGCTGCCATCGCCGCCCAGACCGGCCTGCGGGAAGCTGTCGGCGATGTAGCCCATGATGGCCGCGTTCTGCAGCAGGATGAAATCACCATCGACCAGTGCGGGCACGGCGCCGGCCGGATTGATCTTGAGGAATTCCGGACCCTTCAGGGTGTCCTTGTCCAGCAGCTCCACTTCATAGGGCTGGCCGGTCCACTGCAGGGCGATGTGGTCGGCGGTGGAACAGGCACCGGGCTTGCTGTACAGCTTCATGGGGACTCCAGGCGGGGCGTGGCGGGAAACGCCCACTATCCCAGAGCCTGCCGGCGCGCGGCAACGCTGCCGCCGGCAACAGATCGTTACGACTGGCGAGGCTTGAGGTTCTGCACCTTATAGAAGGTGTGATCGCCGATGGTTGCCACCTGATAGGCGTTGCGCCAGTTCGGGCTGGCAATGGACAGCGCGGCGAAGTGGCTGGCGCCGGGCACGATCTCGCGGCGTTCGCCGGCCGGCAGCGCCCAGTTGCGCTCGGCGTCGAAGGCCACGTTCATCGCCTCGCTCCAGGCGGCATCGTTGCCCAGCTGGGTGCCGGGGGACACGATGGTCGGGGCGAACTGCTTGCGCGCGGTGACCACCTGGCACATCGAATCACCCCACAGGCCACTGTCGAGGCGGCGCAGGGCCACTTCGGCGACGGCCTGCTGGCCGCGCAGGGTCTGGTCGCGGGCTTCCAGGTAAACGGTGGTGCTCAAACACAATGAATCAGCGGCCGGCTGCGGCAACAACTGCGACAGCCAGAGAATCCAGGCCAGTTTCATATAACTCCTTGCTCCGTGTGGGCCGCACCTCGGGGTTCCCGCAGCGGGGGCTGCGGGCCGGGGTACGACTTGGCGTCATGGGGAGGCGGCCATCGGGGCCGCCCCGTGGGCGGCCCCAAAAGAAACGATCAGTCCGATCGAGGGGGCCGCGCCGGCTCACCGGGAACTGGCTGGTGAGCAGAAAGTTGGCGCAAGGTAGGGGGGGATTGCCGAACGCATCCTGAATCGGCTTGCTTGACATTCAGGTTCGGAGCAGGGGGTGGAAATCAGATCCGGCCCCCCATTCAGGTCGCAACTAGAGCGCAGCCGCTACCCGGCTGCCTTGGTCGATAGCGCGTTTTGCATCGAGTTCGGCCGCTACATCGGCACCGCCGATCAGCTGCGCGTCGATGCCGGTGGCCTGCAGTTCGGCCAGCAGCGCGCGGTTCGGTTCCTGCCCGGCGCAGATCACCACATGGTCGACCGGCAACAGCTGCTCGTTGCCATCCACGCGGATGCGCAGCCCGTTGTCATCCACGCCCAAGTACTCCACGCCGCCGAGCATGCGCACGCCCTTGGCCTTGAGCGTGGCGCGGTGGATCCAGCCGGTGGTCTTGCCCAGCCGCGCACCGGGCTTGCCGGCGCTCCGCTGCAGCAGCCACAGGCGACGCGGCGAGGGCTCCACATGCGGGGTGGCCAGCGCGCCGCGAGCCTCGAAGTGGTGATCCACGCCCCATTCGGCCATCCAGCGCTGCGGGTCCAGCGAGGGCGAGGGGCCGGCATGGCTGAGGAACTCACCGACGTCGAAGCCGATGCCGCCGGCACCGATGATCGCCGCGCTGGGACCGACCTCGACCCGCCCCAGCACCACATCCAGGTAGCTGACCACCTTGGCATGGTCGGCGCCCGGGAAGTCGACCTTGCGCGGGGTGATGCCGGTGGCCAGCACCACGTGATCGAAGCCGGTCAGGCCGGTTGCGTCGGCCTGGGTGCCCAGCCGCAGCTGCACCCCGGTTTCAGCCAACTTGTGGCGGAAGTAGCGCAGCGTTTCATGGAACTCTTCCTTGCCGGGGATGCGCTTGGCCACGTTGAACTGGCCGCCGATCTCATCGCCGGCATCGAACAGAGTGACCTGGTGGCCGCGCTGTGCCGCCACGGTGGCGCAGGCCAGCCCGGCCGGACCGGCGCCGACCACCGCGATCTTCTTCGGCGCGGTGGTGGGGTGGTAGACGAGCTCGGTCTCGTGCGCGGCGCGCGGGTTGACCAGGCAGCTGGCCAGCTTGTTCTCGAACACGTGGTCCAGGCAGGCCTGGTTGCAGGCGATGCAGGTGTTGATCGTCTCGGCGCGACCGTCACGGGCCTTGTTCGGCCACTGCGGGTCGGCCAGCAGCGGGCGCGCCAGCGACACCATGTCGGCGCCCCCGTCGGCCAGGATGCGCTCGGCCACCTCGGGCATGTTGATGCGGTTGGTGGCCACCAGCGGCAGCGTCACATGCGGCTTGAGCTTGGCGGTGACCCCGGCGAAAGCCGCACGCGGCACCGAGGTGGCGATGGTCGGGATGCGTGCCTCGTGCCAGCCGATGCCGGAATTGATGATCGTTGCACCGGCCGCTTCGATGGCCTGCGCCTGCTGCACGATCTCTTCCCAGTTGCTGCCGTCGTCGACCAGATCGACCAGCGACAGTCGGTAGATGATGATGAAGTCCGGCCCGCAGGCCTCGCGGATGCGGCGCACGATCTCCACCGCGAAGCGCATGCGCTGGCGTGCGTCGCCGCCCCAGCGGTCGCTGCGCGTGTTGGTGCGCGGGGCGATGAACTCGTTGATGAGGTAGCCTTCCGAGCCCATCACTTCCACGCCGTCGTAGCCGGCCTCGCGGGCCAGCCTCGCACTGCGCGCGTAATCGGCGATATGCCGTTCGACGCCGCTGGCCGACAGCGCACGCGGCGTGAACGGATTGATCGGCGCCTTCAGCTTCGACGGCGCCACCGACAGCGGGTGGTAGGCATAGCGGCCGGCGTGCAGCAGCTGCAGGCAGATCTTCGCGCCGTGCTGGTGCGCTGCGGCGGTCAGCTGGCGGTGCGGGCGTACTTCCCACGGCCAGGACAGCTTGCCGCCGAACGGCTTCAGCCACCCCACCACGTTGGGGGCGAACCCGCCGGTGACGATCAGCCCGACGCCGCCCTCGGCGCGCTCGGCGAAGTAGGCGGCCAGGCGCGGGAAGTCGCGCGCGCGATCTTCCAGGCCGGTGTGCATCGAGCCCATCAGCACCCGGTTGCGCAGCTGGGTGAAGCCCAGGTCCAGCGGGGAGAACAGGTGCGGATAGGCGGTTTCGTTGGCTGGCGACATGGTCGATACGCTTGCGTACGGAAGCGCGCAGGGTGCCGCGAAACCGCCCCCGGAGCAAGGGCTGGTAGTGCCGGCCGATGACCGGCATCCCGATCAGCTCAGGGCGACTGCGGTTGCTGGCCAGCGGTCGGCACTACCGGAGCCGGGCGGCCGATGCCGAACCAGCCCAGCGTGAAGCCGCACAGCGGGCCGATCAGCAGGGCGAAGGCCAGGGTGCCCGCGCCGATGTTGCCACCCAACCACCAGCCCACCGCCAGCGCACTGCCTTCGATGAGGGTGCGGACTTTCCATATCGGCCAGCCGGTGCGCGCATGCAGGCCGGTCATCAGCCCATCGCGGGGGCCGGGGCCCAGGCGAGCGCCGATGTACAGGCCGGTAGCCAGCGCGATCAGCAGCAGCCCGGCGCAGAACAGCAGCAGCTGCCAGCCGAGGCCCACCGCCGGTGGCAGCAGCCAGAGGCCGAACTGTGCGGATGGACCGATCAGCAGCACGTTCAGCACGGTGCCCACACCGGGCTTCTGCCGCAGCGGCCACCACAGCAGCAGCACGGCCAGGCCGACCAGATTGGTGACCATTCCGAACGACAGCGGCGAATGCAGGGTGATGCCCTGTGACAGCACGTCCCACGGCGCCACACCGATGGCGGCACGCACCATCAGGGCAATGCCGGACCCATACAGGAACAGGCCGGTGACAAGCTGCAGCAGGCGCAGGGGGAGGGCGGTGGGCATCGGCGGTCCAGAGTGGGGAGGGTCTGTTCCCACCGTAATGTCTGTTCAAGCTTCGTTATAGATACAGATGCGGGCGGATCCGACATCACAGGTCAGTTACAGCCATGTGCGAACCCGGCCCCTGGCCAACGCGGTCCATTCCACTTAACTGACGCGATTGGCGTTAATCCGTTCCCGCCGTGCGCGGCCCTGCTGGGGCGTTGCGGGAAACGCAGAATATCGGCCGCGCGCTGCGACGGATTCTCTGTTCATGACCCCCGGTTCGAGCGTGTCCCGGTTGCGTAACGTGCGCCCAGCAAAAGGTTCCTCACGTGGATGGGTATGCACTGAATCCCCTCGGGAAGGGCTCTGCCAAACCTGTCGCTTACTCCCCTTAATCCCCTCCAAACCCTTGTCGCGCGGGGGTCTTGCGGATTTTCATGATCCTGTATAGGGTTTCAACGTCGGACCGGAGGCCGGCCGGGTGCGACGCTTCACATGTTACGTGACTGTTAACATGGCCTTCACCCGCCTGAGCATAATGTTCGCGGCGGTGGCGTGCTGAATCGGCTGTCGAACCTCGACGCAGTAGTGCTGGCCCATGCCTCTACCGGTTTCATACCCCCGAAATAGGAGCTGTACTCAATGAACAAGAAGATCCTTACTGCCGCGCTGCTGGGTGGTCTGGCTTTCGCCCAGGCTGCGTCCGCGCAGGAGTTCGATGACCGCTGGTACCTGACCGGTTCGGCCGGCTTCAACTTCCAGGACAGCGACCGTCTGACCAACGATGCTCCGTTCGTCACCCTGGGCCTGGGTAAGTTCATCAGCCCGAACTGGTCGCTGGACGGTGAGCTGAACTACCAGAACCCGAATTTCGACGCCAACCAGGATCTGAACTGGTCGCAGTACGGCGTGTCGTTCGACATGCGTCGCCACTTCATCAAGGAAGGCCGCGGCTGGAACCCGTACATCGTCGGTGGCCTGGGCTACCAGAAGTCGGAAGAAGAGTACGCTGCCGTCAACAACAACGGTCCGCGTGAGCGCAAGGACGGCAACCTGTCGGCCAAGCTGGGCGTCGGTCTGCAGACCACCTTTGAAAAGCGCGTTGCTGTCCGCGCCGAAGTGGCCTACCGCGCTGACTTCGACGACCAGAGCGTTGCCGCTCCGAACGAAAGCTGGTTCGGCGACGTGCTGGCTTCGGTCGGCGTCGTGATCCCGCTGGGCCCGGCCCCGGTGGCTGCTGTTGCTCCGGCTCCGGCTCCGGTTGCCCCGAGCTGCGCCGACCTGGATGACGACGGTGACGGCGTCAACAACTGCGACGACAAGTGCCCGAACTCGCAGCCGGGTCAGACCATCGGTCCGGACGGTTGCCCGGTGCCGGTTTCGATCGACCTGAAGGGCGTCAACTTCGACTTCGACAAGTCGAACCTGCGTCCGGACGCCGTGGCCATCCTGTCGGAAGCTTCGGAAATCCTGAAGCGTTACCCGGATCTGCGCGTTGAAGTGGCCGGTCACACCGACTCGAAGGGTACCGACGCTTACAACCAGAAGCTGTCCGAGCGTCGCGCCACCGCCGTGTACAACTACCTGACCCAGAACGGTGTGGACGCCAGCCGTCTGCAGGGCCCGATCGGCTACGGCGAGAGCCGTCCGATTGCTCCGAACACCAACCCGGATGGTTCGGATAACCCGGAAGGTCGCGCCAAGAACCGTCGTACCGAGCTGAACGTCCAGAACTAAGTTCTGACGCTCCGCCAGTAAGACACTGCAGGACCCGGCTTCGGCCGGGTCCTGTTGTTTGTGGCCTGCGAAAACGCGGCGCCTGCCTGTAAACAACCGTTCGTCGGCATTTTGCCCACAAAACCAATGAGTTGGCGTATTCATTGAAAGTGGCGCTTGAAAGCTGTCGCGGCATTGCTAAACTCGCCGCGTCACTTCCTTTCGTGGATGCCCCTCATGCTGCGCTCTGCATCGGCCGCCGTCCTGGCGCTGGCCCTGGTTCCCGTCGCCCACGCGGCGGTCGATTGCTCGGTCAACACCAGCGCCTCGCCGCTGCCCCTGCCGGCCACGGCCATCGCGCCGGTGGCTGATGAGCTCTACATCCGCGGTACCCAGCTGGGCATGTCTGCCGGCGTGCTGGGCAGTAGCTACGACCCCTCGCAGTCGCTGGACCAGGTGCTGCAGCGCCTGCGCATTGACGGCTGCCAGAACATCGCCAAGGCCATTCCCAGCGCACCGGCGGTGAAGCCGAACGATCCGGCCGCGTACAAGCCGCAGACCGAGTTCGACAACACCCCCTGGCGTTTTGACATGAGCCAGAACGGCAAGCGCATGACCGCCGAAGAGTTCGACGCCTGGATGAAGGCGCGCGGCGTGCGTGTGGTCAAGGCGCGACCGGCACCTGCGGCCGCTGTGACCCCGGCCCCCACCGAAGCACCGGCTGATACCAAGCCGGGCGAGAAGAAGTAAGCCGCGCGGGGAGCAGAGGCTTGCGCACGCGCCGCCCTCCTGCCGCCCCCGCCGCCCGCTCCCACGCCCCGCGTGGGCGTGCGAAACCCGCTGCCGCACCTGCCGGTGTCCGCCATGGCCTGGCGCGCGTGCTGTCCAAGGCGGGGATCTGTTCGCGCACCGAAGCCACACGCTGGATCGCCGAAGGTCGCGTGCGGGTATCCGGACGCATCGTCCGTGATCCCGAGTTTCCAATTGCACAGCCGGCACCGCCGATTGAAGTGGATGGCCAGCCCTTGGGCGCGCCGCAGCGCCTGTACCTGATGCTCAACAAGCCGCGCGGGGTGGTGACCACTGTGCAGGACGAGCGCGGCCGCGACACCGTCTACCGCTGCTTCGATGGCGCGGGCCTGCCCTGGATCGCGCCGGTCGGGCGGCTGGACAAGGCCAGCGAAGGCCTGCTGCTGTTCAGCAACGATCCGCAGTGGGCGGCGCGCCTGACCGACCCGCAGACCGGGCCGGACAAGACCTACCACGTACAGATCGACCGCCTGCCGGACGAGGCCGCGCTGGCCGCGCTGCAGGCCGGCATCGACGACGAGGGCGAGTTCCTGGTCGCCCGTGCCGTGCGCGTGCTGCGCAGCGGCGACAAGACCGCATGGCTGGAAGTGGTGCTGGAAGAGGGCCGCAACCGTCATATCCGCCGCCTGCTGGCGGCCTTCGACCTGCAGGTGCTGCGCCTGGTCCGGGTTGCGATCGGTGGGCTGGCGCTCGGCGATCTCGGCAAGGGCCAGTGGCGGGTGCTGGAGGTCAGTGACCAGCAGCGGCTGGGGGCCGCTGCGCCGGGCTGAAGTCCGGCCCACGGCCGGCAGCCGCCGGCCACCGTTCCAGGCGTAGGGGGCGTCTGGCTTTCGATTGACTTGAACGGAGCGTGCCCATGTACCCGACCCTCGACCGAACCCTGCGCTGCGCCGGCCTGTTGCTGCCGCTTGCCGTGCTGACCGCCTGTGGCGGCCACAAGAAGGTGGCCAAGGCAGAAACCCCGGTGGAAACGCCGGTGGTGGAAGTGAAAACCCCGGAACTGGACGGCCGCGGCAGTTACCGCTTCATGATGAGTGACGGCGACCGCAAGATGACCGCCGATGAGTTCGATGCCTGGATGAAGGCCAACGGCATCCGCGTGGCCAAGGGCAATGCCGCGGACGCCGCCGCCACGCCGGTGGTGGTGGCCAGCAAGGACGAGCCCAAGGACAAGAAGAAAAAGAAGAAGTGACGCGTATCGCGCGCTGCGCCCCTGGCACGTGCCGACCTTGGTCGGCACGCATCGGGTGATGGGGTCAGAGTCCTTCCCGGCGGAAAGGGATCCGACCCCGGCGCTTGTCAGCCCTTGATCACGCCCAGTTCCAGGCCGATGCGGGTGAAGGCATCGATGGCGCGGTCCAGGTGTTCGCGGGTATGCGCAGCGCTGATCTGGGTGCGGATGCGCGCCTGGCCCTTGGGAACCACCGGGAAGAAGAAGCCGATCGCGTAGATGCCTTCCTCGAGCAGGCGCTCGGCGAATTTCTGCGCCAGCGGTGCGTCGTACAGCATGACCGGGCTGATCGGGTGCACGCCCGGCTTCACGTCGAAACCAGCGGCCACCATCTTTTCGCGGAAGTAGCGGGTGTTGTCCACCAGCGTGCTGCGCAGGTCGTCAGCGGCGGCGAGCATCTCGAAGGCCTTGATGCCGGCGGCGACCACATGCGGCGGCAGCGAGTTGGAGAACAGGTACGGGCGCGAACGCTGGCGCAGCAGTTCGATCACTTCGGCGCTGGCGCAGGTAAAGCCACCCAGCGCGCCGCCCATGGCCTTGCCCAGGGTGCCGGTGATGATGTCGATCTTCTCCAGCACGCCCTTCACTTCGGCCGAACCGCGGCCGGTGGCACCGAGGAAGCCGGTGGCATGGCATTCGTCGATGTGCACCAGCGCGTTGTACTTCTTCGCCAGCGCGGTGATCTCGTCCAGCGGGGCGATGAAGCCGTCCATCGAGAACACGCCGTCGGTGGTGATCAGCTTGGTCCTGCAGCCGGCAGCATCGGCGGCCTGCAGCTGTGCTTCCAGGTCGGCCATGTCGCAGTTGGCGTAGCGGAAGCGCTTGGCCTTGCACAGGCGCACGCCGTCGATGATCGAGGCGTGGTTGAGCGAATCGGAGATGATCGCGTCGTTCTCGCCGAGCAGCGGCTCGAACAGGCCACCGTTGGCATCGAAGCACGCCGCGTACAGGATGGTGTCCTGCTTGCCGAAGAAGTCGGCGATCTGCTTTTCCAGCTGCTTGTGCAGGTCCTGGGTGCCGCAGATGAAGCGCACCGAGGCCATGCCGAAACCGTGGGTATCCAGGGCATCCTTGGCCGCCTGGATCAGGTCCGGATGGTCGGCCAGGCCCAGGTAGTTGTTGGCGCAGAAGTTGAGCACCGTGCGGCCATCGTCCAGGGTGATCTCGGCCGACTGGGGGCTGGTGATGATCCGTTCGGACTTGAACAGGCCCTGGGCGCGGATCGACTCCAGTTCTTCAACGTAGTGCTGGGTCAGCGGGGCAGCGGTGGCGTCGCTCATGGCAGGCAGTCTTCGGCACGGGAAACCAGTGATTTTACCTGCCGGCGCCTGTTCCGGGGACCGGCGCGGTGTCTGGCCCGGGGCGGGGCCGGACAACAGTTGCATACGTGATTGTTGCATCGCAATATCAATCCGGTTAAAAAACCGTAAACCCCGTCGTACTGCCCACCCCCACGTCTGGAGAGACCCCGCATGAACCACGCCACGCGCTGTACCGCCGCCGTTGTGCTCTGCGCCGCCCTGCTTGCCCCGTTTGCCGCCAGTGCGCAGGACGAAGCCGAATCGCCGTTCAGCTGGAACATCACCGGTGTCTCCGATTACGTGTTCCGTGGTGTGTCGCAGACCGACGAGAATCCCACCGGCCAGGCGGGCTTCACCTATACCTCGCCCGTGGGCCTGTATGCAGGCGTCTGGGGTTCGGGCGTGGACTTCGGGGATGGCAGCCCGGACTTCGAGGTGGACTACTTCGTCGGCTACAACATCGACGTCAGCGAGAACGTGAACTTCGACGTGATGGTCAACCGTTACACCTACCCGGGTGCCAGCGACCTGGCCTACAACGAGCTGATCACCAAGACCAGCTTCGCCAAGTACTACAACGTCACCGTGGCCTACAGCAACGACGTGTGGAACAGCAGCACCGATGGCTGGTACTACGCCGTGGGTGGCGAGTGGCCGCTGCCGAACGACTTCGCGATCACCGCCAATGTCGGCCGCAGCACCTTTGAACATGGCCTGGCCAAGGACTACACCGATTTCAACATCGGCGTCAGCCGCGCCATCGGCCTGGTCAATGTTGGCCTGGGCTTCTACGGCACCGATGGCAATGGCCGCGACAACTCGGGCAAGCTGGCCGACAACCGCGTGGTGCTGACGGTATCGGTCGGCAAGTGATCCGGCCTGGCTGAGGCCCACGAAAAAGGCGCCCGATGGGCGCCTTTTTCATTCCAGCAGCATTCCTGACCCCGGCTGGGGAAGAGCCCCCTTGTTGTTCAAGGGGGCGCGCCGAAGGCGCGGGGATAAGGAAGCCTGCGGGAGAACTGACCCGAAGGGTCAGTTCCAGCTCAGGACGACCTTGCCGGCCTTGCCTTCTTCCATCAGGTCGAAGCCCTTCTGGAAATCGTCGATCGGCAGCTGGTGGGTCATGACCTTGCCCAGCGGGAAACCGGACAGCACCAGCTGGGTCATCTTGTACCAAGTCTCGTACATCTTGCGGCCGTAGATGCCCTGCACGGTCAGGCCCTTGAAGATGATCTTGTCCCAGTCGCAGCCGGCGCCCTTGGGCATGATGCCGAGCATGGCGATCTTGCCGCCGTGGTACATGCAGTCCAGCATGTCGTTGAAGGCGCGCGGATTGCCGCTCATTTCCAGGCCCACGTCGAAGCCCTCCATGTGCAGTTCCTTCATCACGTCCTTCAGCGACGTGTTGGTGACATTGACCACGCGGGTCGCGCCCATGTCGGCGGCCAGCTTCAGGCGGAAGTCGTTGACGTCGGTGACCACCACGTTGCGCGCGCCGATGTGCTTGCAGATGCCGGCGGCGATGATGCCGATCGGGCCGGCACCGGTGATCAGCACGTCTTCACCGATCACGTCGAATTCCAGCGCGCAGTGCGCGGCGTTGCCGTAGGGGTCGAAGAACGCGGCCAGTTCGGACGGGATCTGGTCGGGGATCGGCCACAGGTTGCTGGCCGGCATCACCATGTATTCGGCGAAGGCGCCGTTGACGTTCACGCCGATGCCGACGGTGTTCGGGCACAGGTGCGGGCGGCCGCCGCGGCAGTTGCGGCAGTGGCCGCACACGATGTGGCCTTCGGCCGACACGCGCTGGCCGACTTCATAGCCGGTGACGGCCGAGCCGAGTTCGGCGATGCGGCCCACGAATTCGTGGCCGATGGTCAGGCCCGGCTTGATGGTGCGCTGGCTCCATTCGTCCCACAGGTAGATGTGCAGGTCGGTGCCGCAGATGGCGGTCTTTTCCAGCTTGATCAGGACCTCGTTCGGGCCCGGGGTCGGCACCGGAACCTCTTCGAGCCAGATGCCCTTGGCTGCTTCGCGCTTGACCAGGGCCTTCATCGTTTGCTGCGCCATCGGGTGGAACTCATCAGGGGGAAACTGCGGATTATAGAGGCCTGCGCGGAATTCCCATGTTGCGCTGCGGGTGCTTTGGCGGAACGAAAGGACGGGGAGGGTGGGCGTTTCGCACGCTGCGCGAACGGCGGCGCCTGCCTTCCCCCGGGGGTGGCCACGCGCCCTCCGGAGGCCCTAAGGGAGCGCGGAGGCCATCCGCCCGGATAGGGGGGCGGGCCAGCCCATGACTTCCGGGGATCGGGGCGGGGCAGGGGCTGGGCTACACTCGGCGGTTCTTTCACCAGGGGCCGCTCCATGCGCTCGAACCTGCTTGCTTTCTCCGTCGTCGCCAGCCTCGGGCTGGTCCAGGTCGCCCATGCCGCCGAAGGCATGTGGGTGCCGCAGCAGCTGCCGGAAATCGCCGGTCCGCTGCAGAAGGCCGGCCTGAAGCTGTCCCCTGAACAGCTGGCCGACCTGACCGGCGACCCGATGGGCGCGGTGGTCGCACTCGGCGGCTGCACCGCCAGCTTCGTTTCCCCGCAGGGCCTGGTGGTCACCAACCACCACTGCGCCTACGGTGCCATCCAGCTCAATTCGACCGCGCAGAAGAACCTGATCAAGGATGGCTTCAACGCACCGACCCTGAAGGACGAACTGAGCGCCGGCCCGAACGCGCGCGTGTTCGTGCTCGACCAGATCACCGACGTCACCGCCCAGGCCAAGGCGGCCATCGCAGCGGCCGGCAAGGACCCGCTGGCCCGCAGCCGCGCGCTGGATGCCTTCGACAAGGCCCAGGTGGCCGCCTGTGAAGCCGATGCCGGCTTCCGTTGCCGCCTGTACTCGTTCAGCGGTGGTAACACCTACCGCCTGTTCCGCAACATGGAAATCAAGGATGTGCGCCTGGTCTACGCGCCCCCGGGCAGCGTCGGCAAGTTTGGTGGCGACATCGACAACTGGATGTGGCCGCGCCACACCGGCGATTTCTCGTTCTACCGCGCCTACGTCGGCAAGGATGGCAAGCCGGCGGCGTTCTCGGCCGACAACGTGCCGTACCAGCCCAAGCACTTCCTGAAGTTCGCCGACCAGCCGCTGGGTGCCGACGACTTCGTGATGGTGGCCGGCTACCCGGGCCGCACCAACCGCTATGCCCTGGCCGGTGAGTTCAACGAGACCGCCAGCTTCACCTACCCGACCATCGCCCGGCACTACAACGCGGTGCTGAAGATGATCGACGAGGCCGGCAAGGCCGACCCGGACGTGAAGGTGAAGTACGCCGCCACCGCCGCCAGCATGAACAACGTGGCCAAGAATTACCTGGGCCAGCTGGAAGGCTTCAAGCGCATCGACGCAGCCGGCCAGAAGCAGGCCGAAGAAGCAGCCGTGCTGGCCTGGCTGAAGAAGCAGGGTGCCGCCGGCAAGCCGGCCCTGGCCGCGCATGCCCAGCTGCTCAAGCACCTGGATACCAGCAAGGCCACGCGTGAGCGCGATCTGTTCGTGTCGCAGTTCAACAACACTTCGGCGGTCAGCGCCGCCATCACCTTGTACCGCCTGTCGATCGAGCGCGCCAAGCCGGATGCCGAGCGCGAAGCGGGCTACCAGCAGCGCGACCTGACCACCATCGAAGGTGGCCTGAAGCAGATGGACCGCCGCTACGTGGCGAAGATGGACCAGCAGCTGCAGACCTACTGGCTGGACCAGTACGTGGCCCTGCCGGCCGCACAGCGCGACAACGCCGTGCTGAACACCTGGCTGGGGGGCAGCGATGCCGCCGCCGTGAAGTCGCTGGTGGTCAAGCTGTCGGGCACCGAACTGGGTGGCCTGGACGCGCGTCTGAAGTGGTTCAACGCCGACCGCGCCGCCTTTGAAGCCAGTACCGACCCGGCCATCCAGTATGCGGTGGCCGTCATGCCGGCGCTGCTGAAGCAGGAAGAACAGCGCAAGATCCGTGAAGGCGAATCGCTGACCGCGCGTCCGCTGTACCTGCAGGCCGTGGCGGACTACAAGAAGAGCCAGGGCGAGTTCGTGTACCCCGATGCCAACCTGTCGCTGCGCATCACCTTCGGCAATGTGATGGGCTACGGCAAGGACGGCGTGCAGTACACCCCGTTCACCACCCTGGAAGGCGTGGCCGCGAAGGAAACCGGTGAAGATCCCTTCGATTCGCCGAAGGCACTGCTCGCTGCGGTCAAGGCCAAGCGTTACGGTGGCCTGGAAGACAAGCGCATCGGTTCGGTGCCGGTGAACTTCCTGTCCAACCTGGACATCACCGGCGGCAACTCCGGTTCGCCGGTGCTGGATGCGCACGGCAAGCTGGTCGGCCTGGCCTTTGACGGCAACTGGGAATCGGTCAGCTCCAACTGGGTGTTCGACCCGGTGATGACCCGCATGATTGCCGTGGACAGCCGCTACATGCAGTGGATCATGCAGGAAGTGGCGCCGGCGCCGCAGCTGCTGAAGGAGCTGAACCTGGCGAAGTAAGGTCGTGCCGGCCGCTGGCCGGCAACCCCGGCAGGCCGGGTCGGTGGTTCATCCACGCATGGCGTGGATCTACTGAACGCCCATCCACGCATGGCGTGGATCTACCAACCCCGCGACCCCGGTCGCGGGGTTTTTTCATGCCCCGACCGGCCCGGTCCGCCGAACAGGTATCATCCCTGTTCCGCGTACTTCACAGGATGTGAACGAAGCGCGGAAACCTCCTCCCCCCAGGACCCCTTGTTCGCATGCGCATCCTGCTTGCCCGTCACGGCGAAACGCCGTGGAACGCCGAAGGCCGCTACCAAGGCCAGATCGACATCCCGCTTTCGCCCATCGGCGAAGCCCAGGCCCAGGCGCTGGGCGCCCGTCTCGCTTCGGTGGACATCGCCCGTGCGGTGGCGTCGCCGCTGTCGCGCGCCCAGCTGACCGCCCAGCTCGCTCTTGGCGCCGACCGCGCCGGCATGCTGCAGACCGAACCGGATCTGCAGGAAATCGCCCACGGTGAGTGGGAAGGCCTGCTGGCCAGCGAGATCAATGAAAAAGATCCGTCACGCCTGAAGGCCTGGCGTGAAGAACCCGATACCGTGCTGATGCCCGGCGGCGAATCGCTGCGGCTGGTGCTGGAACGCAGCTGGCGGGGCCTGGCGCGTGCCGCCGAAGGCCTGGGTGAGGACGACACCCTGCTGGTGGTCGCACATGACGCGGTCAACCGGGTGATCCTGTGCAAGGTGCTGGGTCTGCCGATCTCCCGCCTGTGGACCTTCCGCCAGGCACCGACCACGCTGAATCTGCTGGAAGGCGCCGACATCGACAGCCTGGAAGTCGTCCGCCTGAACGATTGCGCCCACCACACGCCGTTCTTCGGCGAAGCCAAGCACCGCGCCCTCTGATCCCGAACCACCTGCTTCTGCCGGAACCCCTGCCGTGACGAACACCCCGACCACCCTGGCCGATTGGCTGGATTACATCGAACGCCAACACCCGGCGACCATCGACATGGGCCTGGAGCGCGTCCGCGCCGTGGCCACCGCGATGGGACTGGGGACACCGGCCAAGCACACCATCGTGGTCGGTGGAACCAATGGCAAAGGCTCCACGGTTGCCTTCATCGAGGCCATCGGTCGTGCCGCCGGCTGGAAGGTCGGCGCGTACACCTCGCCGCACCTGCTGCGCTACAACGAGCGGGTGCGCATTGATGGCCAGGAGGTTGACGATGCCGCACTGGTCACGGCGTTCAACACGGTGGAAGCGGCGCGGGGTGACATCACCCTGACCTATTTCGAGTACGGCACACTGGCCGCGCTGCAGCTGTTCGCCGATGCCGGGCTGGACCTGGCGGTGCTTGAAGTGGGGCTGGGTGGGCGCCTGGATGCGGTCAACATCATCGATGCGGACGTGTCGGTCATCACCACCGTGGACATCGACCATGCCGAGTGGCTGGGCGAAGACCGCGAGGCGATCGGCGCGGAGAAGGCCGGCATCATCCGCGGCTGGAAGCCGGTCATCCTGGGCGAGACCGATCCGCCATCCAGTGTGCTGGCGCGCGCCTACCTGGTGGGCGCCAATGCGATCCGCGGTGGCAGTGATTACTTCTACGAACCGATCGACGCGCAGCGCTGGCGCTGGCGCGATGTCGGCCTGCGCATGGAACTGCCGACCCCGGCCCTGGCCGGTCCAATCCAGCTGGCCAATGCCGGTGCGGCCATCGCCGCCCTGCGCGCGCTGGACCGTCCGGTGCCGCGTTCGGCCTGGGCGGCCGGTGTCGCCGCCGCGCGCATTGCAGGCCGCATGCAGGCCTTCGAGCGTGATGGCGTGCAGATCCGCGTGGACGTCGGCCACAACCCGCAGGCTGCAGGCCAGCTGGCCCGCGCGCTGAACGCCGAAGTGATGCCCGGCCGCACCCTGGCGGTGTACGCGGCGTTGCAGGACAAGGACGCCGCCGGTGTGGTGCAGGCGCTGCAGGACAGCGTCGCGCAGTGGACCCTGGCCGGCCTGGAAGGCCCGCGTGGGCAGACCGCGCAGCAGCTGCGCTCGCGCCTGGTCGATACCCCGGCCGCCACGGCCGGACTGGCCGACAGCGTTGATCTGGCGCTGCAGCAGGTGCTGGCCCAGGCCGAAAGCGGTGACCGGGTGCTGGTGTTCGGCTCGTTCCATACCGCCGCTGCCGCGCTGCAGTGGTTGCAGGATCACCCCTGATCCACGTTCAGCCAGTGCCGACGCCGTTGCGGCCGGCACCCGTATAATCGACCCAACTCCAGCCTGTCGCCTGCCTCACGTGGATACGCCCCTGAAACAGCGTCTGATTGGTGCCATCGTCCTGGTGGCCTTGGCCGTGATCTTCCTGCCGATGCTGGTCAAGGGGCCTGCCCCGGACAGCGGCGTGGCCAATGTGCCCCTTGCTGCGCCGGACGCGCCGGGCGATGGCCAGTTCGAGACCCGCGAACTGCCGCTGGTCGCGCCGGCCGGTGGCGCCACCGGGCTGCAGAGCGGCCAGGCCAGGCCGGTCGAAGAGGCCGCCGCACCGGCTGCTCCGCCGACCGTCGATACGTCGCCGGCAGTAGCCGCCGGCAACTACGCGGTTACCTTCGGTGCCTACGGCAGCCAGGCCGACGCCGATGCGGTCATCGCCTACCTCAAGCGTTCGCAGCTGCCGGGCTTCAGCGAAACCGCGTCAATCAATGGCCGCCCGGCCTGGCGTGTACGCGTCGGGCCGTATGCCGACCGCGCCGAGGCCGAGGCCGCCCGCCTGCAGGCGGTGAAGGTGCGAGGCGACGTGAAGGCCGAGGTGATCACCCTGGATGCCAGCACGGCCCCGTCGACGGCGGTTGCCGCAACCCCGTCTGCGCCCAGCGCCAGCACCCCGGTCGCTGCGCCGTCGCCGTCGACTGCCGGCAACCCGGTGCACAGCGAAAGCCTGCCGGCCAGCACCGCGACCGTTGCGACGCCGCCAGCACCCAAGCCGGAAGCACCCAAGCCCCAGCCCAAGCCCGAGCCGGCCAAGCCGAAGCCGGAGGCGACGGCGAGCAAGCCCGATGCACCGGCCACGCCGGCGGCCCCGGCCGCCAGCAGTGTCGGCTTCGCCGTTCAGCTGGGTGCGTTCGGCCAGGCCAACGATGCCAATGCGCTGCGCGACAAGGTCCGTGCCGCCGGCTTCAGCGCCTTCGTCGAACAGGTGCGGACCGAGAAGGGCACCCTGCATCGTGTACGCGTGGGGCCGGTGGCCAACCGCGCCGACGCTGAGCAGTTGAAGGCGCAGGTCGCCGCCAAGGTCGGTGTGGCCGGCATGGTGCGCCCGCACCCATGACGCGGCCGATCACCCGCCGCAGGCAGGAGAGGGCGGCGTGATCGACATCGTGCTGGGCGTGCTGATTGCCGCTTCGGTACTGTTCGGCCTCATGCGTGGCTTCGTCGGCACCGTCGTAGCCCTGCTGTCCTGGTTGCTTGCCGGCTGGGCGGCCTTCACGTTCGGCAGCCAGGCGGCACACGCCTGGGCAGCCCCGCAGGCGCCCGGCAGTGGTCACTACCTTGCCGGTTACCTGGGCGTCTTCATCGCCACCGTCGTGGTGGTGGGGCTGCTGGGCCTGCTGCTCAAGGCGGCCATCAAACTCTCCCTGCTGGGCGGCGTGGATCGCCTGCTGGGCGGCGCACTGGGCCTGCTGCGTGGGCTGCTGCTCGCCAGCGTGCTGTTGCTGCTGGCCGGATTCACCGCGCTGCCGGGCGAGCCGTCATGGCAGCAGTCGCAGCTGCGCCCGCTGCTGCAGCCGGCCGTCGTCTGGATGCAGGCACAGCTGCCCGCGTGGGGGGAAAGCCTGCCGCTGGAGGGCCTGCTGCCCGACCATCTGCCCTTGCCTCTGCCGGAAAACGCCCCATCTGCTGTGCAGGTGTTGGGCAAGCCGGTCGTGACAGGCGATAATGGCGTTCTCAACGAGGTAGTGGCGGGCGGCGGATGGCCGCGGCCCGTGGACGCACAGCAGGAGCCCGCCGCGGCTTCGGCACTGCCCAGCAGCATCGAGCCGGCGCCCGAGCGTCCGGCACGGCCCGCGCCCGCTGCGGGCGGAACCCCAGGCCAGGTACGGCCGCCTTCCTTGTAACTGGGCACGGCCCAGCGGAGACCTCGCATCATGTGTGGCATCGTCGGAATCGTCGGCAACCAGAACGTCGCCGGGCAGTTGTATGACGGCTTGACCGTCCTCCAGCATCGCGGCCAGGACGCGGCAGGCATCGCCACCGCCAACGGCAGCCGCCTGCGGGTGCAGAAGGCCACCGGGCTGGTCCGGGACGTGTTCGATGCTCGCACCATGTCCACCCTGGAAGGCAGCGTCGGCATCGCCCATGTGCGTTATCCGACCGCCGGTTCGGAAGGCATGGACGAGGCGCAGCCGTTCTATGTGAACTCGCCGTATGGCATCGCGCTGGCCCACAACGGCAACCTGATCAATACCGAAGCCCTGCGCCAGCAGGTGTTCGAGCAGGACCGCCGCAACGTCAACACCGATTCGGACAGCGAAGTGCTGCTGAACGTGTTCGCCTACGAACTGGAACAGCAGCGCCAGCTCAGCCCGGAAGCGGCGATCCGCGCCGTGGCCGGCGTGCACCGCCGCTGCAAGGGCGGCTATGCGGTGGTCAGCGTGGTGCTGGGCCTGGGCCTGGTCGCCTTCCGCGATCCGCATGGCATCCGCCCGCTGGTGCTGGGCAAGCGCAGCCATGCCGAAGGTGACGAGTACATCGTGGCCTCCGAATCGGCGGCGCTGGACGTGCTGGGCTTCCAACGCGTGCGCGACGTGCAGCCGGGCGAAGCGCTGGTCATCACCGCGCGCGGCGAACTGTTCTCGGAGATCTGCGCCGAGCCGGCCGAGCACACCCCGTGCATCTTCGAGTACGTGTACTTCGCACGCCCCGATTCGATGATCGACAACGTGTCGGTGCACAAGGCGCGCATGCGCATGGGCATCAAGCTGGGTGAGAAGATCCTGCGCCTGCGCCCGGACCACGACATCGACACCATCATCCCGATCCCGGACACCTCGCGCGATGCCGCGCTGGAAATCTCCAACGTACTCGGCGTGAAGTACCGCGAGGGCTTCATCAAGAACCGCTACATCGGCCGCACCTTCATCATGCCGGGGCAGGGTGAGCGGGTGAAGTCGGTGCGCCGCAAGCTCAACCCGATCCACCTGGAGTTCCGCAACCGCGTGGTGCTGCTGGTGGACGACTCGATTGTGCGCGGCACCACCAGCCAGCAGATCGTGCAGATGGCCCGCGATGCAGGCGCGCGCAAGGTCTACCTGGCCAGCGCCGCCCCGCCAGTCCGGTTCCCGAACATCTACGGCATCGACATGCCGGCGGCCGAGGAACTGGTGGCGCACAACCGCACGGTGGAAGAGATCGAAGCCCACCTCGGCTGCGACTGGCTGATCTACCAGGATATCGAGGACATGGAAGCGGCGGTGAGCGAAGGCAACACGGCGCTACGCAGCTTCGATTCGTCCTGCTTCAACGGCCACTACCCGACGGGCATCGAGCCGGGCTACTTCGAGCGCATCCAGCAGCTGCGTTCGGACGACGCCAAGCACAAGCGCCGCGCCTGAGGTCCAGGCCGTGGTGGATGTCCCCGACGTCGGTGGTGATCTGCTGCGCGCTGCGCAGCAGTGCCTGGCCGAGGCCGACCCGCTGCGCAAGGTGGCGCTGACCCAGGCCTATGCCGCTGCGTTCCGCGCCGGCCGCCTGAAAGTGGCCGCCGACGCAGGCCCACCGGAGGCGATCCGCATGCCTGGCCGCCCCGCGCAGCTGGTGCTGGTGCATCCGCGGCAGGTGCCGCGGCGTGGGCTGGGCGGCGTTGAAGGTCGCGCGGCCTTCATCCATGCCATTGCCCATATTGAACTGAACGCGATCGACCTGGCCTGGGATGCGGTGTATCGCTTCCGGGGCCTGCCGGCGGCGTTCCATGCCGACTGGGTGAGCTGCGCCGACGACGAGTCGCGGCACTTCCTGCTGCTGCGCGAGCGGCTGCAGGCGCATGGCCACGAATACGCCGATTTCCCCGCGCACAATGGCCTGTGGGAAATGTGCGAGAAGACCGCGCGCGACGGCCTGGCCCGCATGGCGCTGGTACCACGGGTACTGGAAGCACGCGGGCTGGACGTGACGCCGGGCATGATCGAGAAGCTGCGCAATGTCGGTGATGCTGACACCGCCGACGTGCTGGAAGTGATTCTGCGCGAGGAAGTCGCACACGTCGCCGCGGGTTCACGCTGGTACCGCTGGTACTGTGAGCGCGCCGGTGTCGAGCCGCGCGCACGGTTCAAGGCGCTGCTGCAGGAATATGCCGGCGGCTACCTGCACGGTCCGTTCAACCTGGAAGCACGCCTGCTGGCCGGCTTTGATGCCGACGAACTGGCCAACCTGATCGAACAGGCCGGTTGATCGGCGCCGGTTGGCGGCATCCACGCATGGCGTGGATCTACTTCACCTGGCCGTGCCAGTAGATCCACGCCATGCGTGGATGCGTGTCAGGTGCCAGTAGATCCACGCCATGCGTGGATACGCGACACGCACCAGTAGATCCACGCCATGCGTGGATACGTGCCAGGCGCCAGTAGATCCACGCCATGCGTGGATACGTGTCAGGCGCCAGTAGATCCACGCCATGCGTGGATGCGTGTCAGGCGCCAGTAGATCCACGCCATGCGTGGATACGCGACACGCACCAGTAGATCCACGCCATGCGTGGATACGTGTCAGGCGCCAGTAGATCCACGCCATGCGTGGATACGTGTCAGGCGCCAGTAGATCCACGCCATGCGTGGATGCGCGACACGCACCAGTAGATCCACGCCATGCGTGGATACGCGTCAGGCGCCAGTAGATCCACGCCATGCGTGGATACGCATTACGTGTTGGGCAACACCACGCGCTTGCCATCCACCGTTGGCCGGTTGATGTAGAACAACCCGGGCCCCGGCCGATAGGGCAACTCGCTTACGCCGGCGTCGGCGGTGTAGGTCAGCGCGGTGTCGCCCAAGGCATCGAAGTTCCAGTGCGCCGACTGCATCAGGTAGCGGCGGCGCAGCAGTGCTTCCTGGGTCGGGGTCAGTGCCTGGCCCTCCAGCAGCCGCCGCGCGATCGGCTGCAGTGCTGCGGGCAGCGCCCATGCCCCCACGTCGGCGGCCTCGGCGGTCCACTGCACGCCGGCGTCGCGGGCCTGCCGCTGCATCACCTGCAGCGCGATCAACTGGTAGCGCCAGTCGATGCGCCGGCGCAGCACCACGGCCGCGGTCACGTACAGCACCGGGGCCAGCAGCACACTGCGGCTTCCCGCGCGGCGCTGCTGCTGCCACTGGTGCCAGACATCCACCCAGACTTCCTTGTCATTCAGGCCCAGCTGCTGCCGCCAGCGCTCCGCGTCGGCCTGCGCCTCTGCGTAGACGGTAGTCGCCTGCAGCATGGCCAGGGACGGTGTCTGCTGCTCGGCCACCGCTGGCCGCCGGACCTGCTGCCTGCGGGGGCGGCTCAGCAGTTTCGGTCCCTCTTCGGTCTGGTCGTAGCCGCCGCCGATGTTGGCGTGCACACCGGGCAGCATGATTTCCGCATGTGCGGGTGCGACCGTGGTGAGCGCGTAGTGCTGGCGGTGTTCATCGCGGGCCACCAGCTGTACCACGCGGCCGGCGATGCCCGCAGGCAGGGCCAGTTGCGGCTGCTCATCGGCACGGCCACCGCTGACCGCGACCACCGTGTCGAACAGGCCGATGAAGCGCAGCGCCGGGCGTTGCACGACGAAATCCACCGCGCAGGACAGGCCGGCCTGCACCAGCAGTTGCCGCCAGCGTGTGCCGTCCCACCCGTGCAACTGGTTCGCAAGGTCGCGTGCGGCGGTGGCACCACGCGAGTAACCGAACAGATCTACCTGCACGCTGTGCAGCGGCTCGTGGTACCTGGCGGCGAGCGCAGCCAGCGCGGCGGGCAGCAGTACCTGCAGCGCGCGCTGCACCTTGGCGCGCACGCCGCTGGCACCTATGCCGAAGGCCAGCCCGATCAGATCGTCCTCGGCATCGTCGCGGGTGCCGACGCCCTCGACATAGATCGCCAGTGACGCGCCGACGCCCGCAGTACGCCGGCTGTCCGGATACAGCTGGTACAGGCGCGCGATGTTCGTGGTGCCGTTGTCGTAGCTGCTGGTCAGCCGGCTCTGGTAGGTCGAGTCGTCGTCGGCGCGCAGCAGGGCAGGGCGCGGCTGCGGTGCCTGCGGGCGCCCGAGCGCGAGGTTGTGCACGTTGTTGCGGGTGCCATCGAAAAACAGGCCAATACGCAGCACGCCTGCATCGGCGGTGCTGTCTGCGTGCTGCTGCCCTGTGCATTCCCCGTCGTGGCGGTGTCAAGGTAACGCGAAAGCCATGTGTTGGCGACGTGTACTGACGCTTTTGACCTGGCTGAACGCCGATGCGGTGGATCACAGATCGTGATTCCCGTGTCCATCTTCTATTGAATTGATACGTGCTGGACAGGCCGACTGGCCAGACCCGGCAAACCCGGTCGTGCTGCATCCAGGCTGTCCACTCACTTCAGGAGCGACCAGAATGATGTCCAGATCCAAGGTTGGAACGGCGGTTGGCGTGCTGTTGGGCGTTTCGGTATCGGCGGTGGCCAGCGCCGCCCCATTGTTTGAACCGGTGACGATCCTCAGCCGTGCTTCGGCGGGGGGCGATCCCGCATTGGCCAGACTGCTGGCCACGCCGTCCACGGCCACCGTGCAGGAAGTACGCATCGATGCGGCCGCCACCGCACAGTCGCAGCTTGAATTCGAGCTGCTGGGGCAGAAGGTGCAGGCGACCCGCAGCAAGGTCGAAGCGCTTCCCGACGGCGGCAGCATCTGGTACGGGCAGATCCGCACGCCGTCGGACCGCCTGCAGAAGGCCACCTCCAATGGCCAGGACGATCCGGGCAATTCATTGATCGTGGTGCGTTCAGGCAATACGCTCACCGGCTCGATCCGCAAGGACGGCGTGTTGTACCGGCTGCGTCCGCTGGGCGACCGCCACATCCTGGTGGCGGTGGATGAAACCCGGATGCCGGCCGACCATCCGGCGGATTACAACCAGCTGCCGAAGATTGCGATGGCGGACAGCGACCGCATCGGCATTGCCCAGGCATCGTCAGGTACGCCTGCCACCCTGCGCGTGCTGGTGGTGGCGACCAATGCAGCCGTGGCGGCCTACGGTGGCAACATGCAGTCGCTGGTGCAGCTGGCGGTGGCCGAATCCAACCAGGGGTATGCCAACAGCAACGTCGGCATCACCATGCAGCTGGCCGGTTACGAAACCACCAGCTACAGCGAGTCGGGCAACTTCACCACCGATCTGGCCCGCTTCCGCAACACCAGCGATGGCTACATGGACAGCATCCATACCAGCCGCAATTCCACTGCGGCGGATGTCGGTGTCCTGCTGATCAACAACACCAGTTACTGCGGCCTGGCCTCGGGCATCGGTTCCACCGCCGCCACAGCTTTCGCAGCGGTGTACTGGGATTGCGCGACGGGCTACTACTCCTTCGCCCACGAAATCGGCCACCTGCAGAGTGCGCGGCATGACATCGCCAACGATCCGAGCACCTCGCCGTATGCCTATGGCCATGGCTACCGTTACGAGCCGGCATCGGGTTCGCGCTGGCGCACCATCATGGCCTATGACTGCTCGGCTGGCTGCCCGCGCCTGAACTACTGGTCAAACCCCAACATCAGTTACAACGGCGTGCCCATGGGTATCGCCAGCAGTGCGGACAACCAGCGCGTACTGGTCAACACCAAGGCAACGGTGTCCGGCTTCCGCTGAGGCAAGCGCCGGCCAGGGTCGGCGTCTACCGGCCCACGCGTGCTGGTAGATGCCAACCTTGGTTGGCACCCGGCAATCCGTCATTCGCGCTTCAGGGACTCCAAGCGCCAGCCGTCGGCATCCACGCGCAGCACCGAGCCCTGTTCGTACCAGTCGCCCAGCACGATGCGGGTGCAGCTGCGGCCACCGGCCTGCAGCGTATGAATGGCCGGGCGATGGGTGTGCCCGTGGATCAGGGTATCCACGCCATGGCGCACGAAGGTGGCCTCGACTTCGGCCGGGGCCACGTCGGTGACCGTCTCGAACTGCGCACGGTCGCCCTGCTTCATCTCCGACTGGCGCGCCTGGCTGGCATCGCGCGCTTTCTGCGCGAATGCAATGCGCGCGGCCAGCGGCTGCGACAGGAACTGCGCCTGGAACACCGGATCGCGGGTCTGTGCGCGGAACTGCTGGTAGGGGATGTCATCGGTGCAGAGCAGATCGCCGTGCTGCAGCATCACCGGGCGGCCGTACAGTTCGATCACGCACGGGTCGGGCAGGATGCGCAGGCCCGCACGGCGAGCATAGTCTTCGCCCAGCAGGAAATCGCGGTTGCCACGCATGAAGAACACCGGCACGCCGCTGTCGGACAGCACTTTCAGCGCATCGGCCACCGCATCGGCGGCCGGCGAGGGGGTGTCGTCGCCGATCCAGGCCTCGAACAGATCGCCCAGGATGTACAGCGCCTCCGCGCCGGGCGCGTCCTCGCGCAGGAAGCGCAGGAACAGGTCGGTGATGGCTGGACGGCTGGGGTCCAGGTGCAGATCGGAAATGAACAGCGTCGTCATGCAGGTATTCTAGGGCATCGGCTCGCCGCGTCGGGCCGGGGTCAGCGCCCTTTCCGCAGGAAAGGGATCCGCCCCCCCGGAATCAATCCAGCCGTATCACACCGGCAGCGGCAGCCAGGCCAGACTGGCCGAGGCGAGCAGCGCGGCGATGCCGGTTGCTGCCAGCACGTCGCTGGGATAGTGCAGGCCCAGCACCACGCGCGAGAGGCCCACGCCGAAGGTGAACGGCACCAGCAACGGCGCCAGCCACGGGTAGTACGCCAGCGCCACGATGGTGAACGACACCGCGTGCAGGGTGTGCCCGGAGGGGAAGCTGAACTCGTCCAGGGGCGCCACCCAGGCGCGGATGCGCAGGTCGGCCGCATACGGGCGCGGTCGCCGGGTCCAGCGCTTCAGCCCTTTGTACAGCAGCAGCGCGGCCAAGCCGGTGGCGGCCATGTGCACGGAGGCGCGCAGCCCGTCGAAGCCATCGACCAGTACCAGCGCGCCCATCAGCACGTACCAGAAGACACCATCACCCAGGCGGCTGATGATCGAGAACAGACGGCGCACGCGGCGGCGCCGGCAGTAGTGGTTGGCCCGGCGGCACAGCCGTGCTTCGCGGCCAGCCAGTCCTTCAAGCGGCGTTGTGCGCATGTCGGCTCCTGCGTGCGTCGGCCAGTTCGGCCAGCAGCGTTTCAAATTCGGCCACGACCTGCTGCGGGTGCAGGCGCTTCATCGCACGGGCGGCATTACCGCCCAGTTCGCGGCGCAGTGCGTCATCACTGGCCAGCTGCACGGCGGCGTCTACGAACTGCGCGTCGGTGTCCACGGCCGCACCGTTCTCGCCGTTGCGCAGGTATTCGCGTGCGGCGCCGTAATCAAAGGCCACCGTGGCCAGGCCGGAGGCCATGCTTTCCAGGGTCACGTTGCCGAACGTCTCGCTGCGGCTGGGGAACAGGAACAGATCGCCGCTGGCGAAGTGGCGGGCCAGGGCGTCGCCGCGCTGGATGCCGCAGAAGATGAAGTCCGGATTCTCGTGCGCCAGTTTTTCCCGCGCCGGGCCGTCGCCAACGAACACGAAGCGCGCTTTGGGCCGTACCTGCTGCAGGCGACGGAATGCCTTCACCGCCAGGCCGAGGTTTTTCTCTGCGGCAATGCGGCCGACATGGATGGCGACCAGGCCGTTGCCATCCACGCCCCATTCTTCGCGCAGCGCCGGGTCGCGCCGGCCCGGGTCGAACTGCTGGCTGTCCACCGCGCGCGCCAGCAGGCGCACGCGCTCGAAACCCTGGTCGGTGAGGAACTGCTGCAGCTCGCGTGTCGGCACCAGGGTGGCATCGGCCTGGTTGTGGAAGCGGCGCATCCAGCGCATCGCCGCCGTCTGCAGCCACGCCACGCCGTAGTCGGGCAGGTACTCGTCGAAACGGGTGTGGAAGCCGGTCGCGACCGGGATGCCGAGGCGGCGGGCAGTGCGCAGCGCCGACCAGCCCAGCGGGCCTTCGGTGGCGATGTAGACCGCATCGGGGCGCTGCTGCTGCCAGTGCCGCCCCAGCCGGATGGGCGCGGGTAGGCCGAAGCGCAGGCCCGGGTAGCGGGGCAGGGCGGCACCCGGCACCAGCAGCGTGCCGGGCGCAGATGCCAGCGCTTCACTGGCCTGGCGCGGGCGGATCAGATCGACCTCGTGGCCGGCGGCGCGCAGTCCCTGCTCCAACCCCTGCACGGTGAGCGCGACGCCGTTGACTTCCGGCGGATAGGTCTCGGTGACGATGGCATGGCGCATGGCGGGCCTCCGGTTTTCCGGCATGCTCGGGCCTGCCCATGTAGCGCCTGTGACCACTTTGCGACCATCGGATGACGGCTCCGCCGGGCAGAAAAAAACCACGGCCCCGAAGGGCCGTGGTCGTGGTGTTGCGGCGGCGCGATGGATCAGAAGCGCTGCTGGTACTTCATGTAGATGAAGCGGCCGATGTCGTAGCCACCGTAGTACGAGAAGACCGAGTTCGGCTTGGTGTACATCACCGGGCCGTACTTCTCGAACACGTTGTTGGCGCCGACCGACACGGTGGCATCCCACGGCAGGCTGTAACGGAACTGCACGTCGTGGAAGGTGACCGAACCACGCTCGTTGTAGTTGCGGGTACCGGCGTACCACGGTGCACGCACGCCCGGGTCGGAGCACTCGTCGGGGTGGGCGCTCAGGCTCAGGCACTGCTCCTTGACGCCGGAGTAGTAGCGGGCGGTCCAGGTGACGCCGAAGTTGCCCAGATCCCAGCCCACGGTCAGGTTGGAGCGCACGCGGAAGCCGCTGCCAATGCCATTGGTCGGGGTCGGCACCACGGTGGTGTCATTGGTCGAACGGAAGATGTTCGAGCTGACGTAGGTGGTGGACCAGGCGCTGCTGAACTTGCCGTACGAGTCGGTATCCCAGCGGTAGGTCACGTCCATGTCGTAACCTTCGGTTTCCAGGAAGCCGGCGTTGCGGTTGCCGTAGGTCAGCTTGTTGACGATGCCGGTGACCGGATCACGGGTGAACTGTGCGCAGCGCGAGGTCACGCCCTGCTCATAGCAGTCGATCAGGATCTGGTTCGGGCTGTCGGCAACGATGGTGTTGTCGATGCGGATCTTCCACCAGTCCAGCGAGGCGTTGAAGTTCGGGATGAAGCTCGGGCTCCACACCAGGCCCAGCGTCTTGCTCTTGGAGGTTTCCGGCTGCAGCAGCGGGTTGGAGCCGCTGGTGAACGGCACCGGGGTCTGGTCGGTGCTGCTGGTGATCGGCACCATGCCCTGCTTCAGCTGGCGGTAGTTGTTGGCATCGGCGATGTCACGCGCGCAGCGGGCACGCACTTCGGCGCTGGTGCGCGAAGCGCCGTACACGGTGTCGCAGGGATCGGCGTAGCCGGTGGTGAAGGTTTCCGAACCGCCACCGTACAGATCGTTGATGGTCGGCGCACGGAAGCCTTCAGCCCAGGTGCCACGGACCAGCAGCTGGTCGAACGGCTTCCACTTGAAACCGAACTTGCTGTTGAGGGTGTTGCCGAAGGTGTCGTAGTCGGAGAAGCGGGTCGCGGCATTCAGCGACAGCTCCTTCGCGCCCGGCAGGTCGGCCAGCAGCGGGGCGTTCAATTCCAGGTAGGCTTCGTTGACGCGATAGCCGCCACCGGTCGGGCCCGAGGCCAGGTTGGTGGTGGCGCCCGTCTGGGCCAGGGCATCGGGAATGAATTCACCGGTTTCCTTGCGGTTTTCCAGGCCGAAGGCAAAGCCCAGATCACCCGCCGGCAGAGTGACGATGCTGCCGGCAATCGAGGCGAAGAAGTTCTTGCCGACGGTCTTGCCGGAGGAATCCTCAGCCGGCATCAGGTAGTCGATGAGCGCCTGGTTGCCGGTCAGGCCGTAGGGATCGACCACGCCTGCGGCGATCAGCGGGTTCCAGACCATGCAGTTGGCGATGGGCGCAGCGGCGGTGCCGCACTCGACCTTGCCGGTCGCCGCGTTGTAGTACGACGGGCCGACCGCGTTCTTCACGCGTTCCTTGTGCAAGTTGCCGGTGGCGTGCTGGCGCAGTTCGTTCTTGTTGTACTGGTAGCCCACTTCCCAGTCGAAGTAGCGCTCACCGATGTCGAACGAGCCACCGAAGGCGGCCACGGCGCGGTAGGTCTTCAGCGAGCTGTCGCTGACGCGCGGCACTTCCCAGGTGCGGTGGTTCCAGGCCACGGCGGTCGGGGTGGCGTAACCGTGCTGGCTGCCGAACGGGTTGAAGTAGCTGTTGACCGACATCGCGCCGATGCCGGCGGTGGACGACTGCAGCGGGTAGCCGGCGATCTGGCGGCTCGAATCACGCTTGTTGTAGCCCAGCTGGGTGCTGAAGTGGATCGAGTCGGTGATGTTCAGGCGGCCATCGACGAACACCGAATCCCGCTTCAGCGGATAGTTCAGGTGCATCTGCTCGTTGGTGTTGCTGACATCGCCGTTGGGCGCATTGGCGTTGGTGATGTGGTAGTTGGCCGGGTTCAGCGGGTCGCTGCCGCGGTTGAGCGAGTAGCTGCAGCTGGCGGTCGCGCAGCCCGGACCCTTCAGGCCGGTGATCTGGCCGTACTGGCTCACCGTGGTCCAGGCTTCGGTGGGGTGCAGGTCGGTGTTGCCATAGGCGCTGAACCAGCGGTCCTTGGCCCACACGGCCTTTTCTTCGGCATGTTCGGCCGAGACGGTGATCGAGCCGCGGTCGTTGGACCAGCCGGCAACCACGTCGATGCGGTCGCGGCCGCCGTCGCCCTGGCTGTACTGGCCGTGGTAGACGTTGGCGGTCACGCCGGTCACGTCATGGCGGGTGATGATGTTGACCACGCCGGCCATGGCGTCGGAACCGTAGATGGCCGAGGCGCCATCCTTGAGGACTTCGATGCGCTCCACTGCCGACACCGGCAGGGTCGAGATGTCCTGGTAGCCGGAGGTGCTGATGCCCAGACGCTTGCCGTTGACCAGCACCAGGGTGCGCTGGGTACCCAGGTTGCGCATGTCGATGTAGGTACCACCGGCGTTTTCACCGGCCGTCAGCACGTTCGCGCGGCTGATCGTCGGGCTTCCCATCGCGGTGACGTTCTGCAGGATGTCGGACACCGAGCTGAAGCCCTGGCGTTCGATATCGGTGCGCGAGATGGCCAGCACCGGGTTCGCGCTCTCCACGTCGACCTGACGGATGCGCGAGCCGGTGATTTCGATGCGGTCGAGGGTCGTGGGGGCGCCGTCCTGGGCGAATGCAGGCAGCGCAATCGTTGCGGTGCCGACGATCAGGGCCTGGCGGATCGCCTTGCCCAGCACGGTGGTGCGTGAAGTCATCGCGTCTCTCTCTCTCGTTGAAGCTGCGGGTGCAGGGCCAAAGGGGCCCCAGCAATGTCGGCTCGGGTCGAAGCGACTGAGCCGGTGACATCGATTTATTCTCGTTCGTTAACCGGATGTAAAGAGGGCGTCGCGAAATGTATCGAAAGATGTCGCTCGGATTTCATCTAAATTTAATGAAAGCAAGGCCTTAGCCTCATGGCCCTGCCGCCAGATTCGGCACAGTGCAAAAGCCTGAATGCGCATTCAGTTTGGAAAATGCGCAAACGCGCGTGCGAAGACGGCCCCGTCAGGGGCCGTCGCAAGGGAATGCTGCAGGGGAGGGGCGGCCTGGCGTTGCCCGGCCGCGTGCTCAGGCGACGAACGGCCTGAACTGGAGGCCCAGCCCGGCCAGACCCTCGGTTTCACCGATCAGGTCGGCGCGCAGCAGCGGCCGGGCGTCGATGAAGGCCTGCGGCACGATCAGCGACAGGCGGGCGTCGTCGGCGGTCAGTTCCAGCGCCGGCAGCGGCGCGTCCTCATGTGCACGGTTGAGCAGCACGGCCAGCCGCAGCAGGGCCGTCAGGCGGCGGGCGGTCAGCAGCAGGCGCTCGGGCAGGGCATCGAAGGCCGATTTGCCGACACTGCGGCGATGGCTGCGCACCAGTGCCGCCAGCATCTGCTGTTCCTGCCGCGAGAAGCCGGCGATATCGGAATTTTCCAGCACGTAGCTGCCATGCACGTGGTAACCACTGTGGGCAATCATCAGGCCCAGCTCGTGCAGGCGCGCGGCCCAGCCCAGCATGCGCGCGTCGTCGGCATCCAGCTTCCAGCGCTCCTGCACCTGTTCCAGCAACGACAGCGCGGTGTCCT
This sequence comes from Stenotrophomonas sp. ESTM1D_MKCIP4_1, assembly GCF_003086895.1. Taxonomy (NCBI): domain Bacteria; kingdom Pseudomonadati; phylum Pseudomonadota; class Gammaproteobacteria; order Lysobacterales; family Lysobacteraceae; genus Stenotrophomonas; species Stenotrophomonas sp. ESTM1D_MKCIP4_1. The sequence goes on from NZ_CP026004.1 coordinate 938,924, forward strand.
GCACGCGGTCGGCCTGGACGGTGTCGATGCCGTAGCGCTGGGTCAGCGCCGCCACCGATTCGTCGCGCGGGTCATTTTCGCCGGCGCGGCCTACGATGTCGTACAGGATGCCTTCGCGCATCGCGGCCTTGCTGACCAGCAGCTTCTGCAGCCCCAGCGCCTGGAAAGCGGCTTCCAGTACCAGGATGCCGCCGGCGATGATCGGGCGGCGGTCGCTGGACAGGCCGGGCAGCACGATGTCGTCGATCTTCTTGGCCTTCAGCAGTTCGTCGCGCAGTTGCGGCAGGGCCTCGGCGGTGATCGCGCCCTTGCTCAGCTTCATCGTGGCGCAGATCTCGCTGATCGCCTTGTGCGTACCCGATGACCCGAGAGCTTCCTGCCATCCCAGTGCGCGGTACTTGCTGGCGAACGGCTGGAACTCGCGGCCGATCTCGGCCAGCGCGTCCTTCCAGCGCTTGCGGCTGAGCTTGCCGCCGGGGAAGAAGCGGCGGGTGCTGGCGATGCAGCCGGCCTGCAGGCTTTCGCGCTCCAGGGTCTGCATGCCCTTGCCGATGATGAACTCGGTGGAGCCGCCGCCGATGTCGATCACCAGGCGGCGCTGGTCGGACTTGGGCGGTTGTGCGTGGGCCACGCCGAGGTAGATCAGGCGCGCTTCTTCGCGCCCACTGACCACTTCGATGGCATGGCCGAGCGCCGTTTCAGCCGGCACCAGGAAGGATTGCGGTGAACGCAGCTGGCGCACGGTATTGGTGGCCAGGGCGCGCACGCGGTGCGGGGGCACGTTGCGGATGCGCTGGCCGAAGCGGGCCAGGCATTCCAGTGCGCGCTGCCGCGCGGCGGCGGACAGCCCTCCCTTGCCATCCAGACCATCGGCCATGCGTACGGTTTCGCGCAGGCGATCAATCACCCGCAGCTGGCCGAGGGTGTAGCGCGCGATGACCATGTGGAAGCTGTTGGAGCCAAGGTCGATGGCGGCCAGCAGGTCGCCATCCTGCAATGCGGGCGGAGTCGTGGTGGTATGCGGCATGGGCGAATGTTAGCCGAAGGGGCGGTGTGCTCGTCACCGCATGGCCTTCACATTTTGCAGGGGGAGTGCGGTAGTGCCGGCCGCTGGCCGGCATGGGGTCGGATCCCGTTGCTGCGCAACGGGCTCTGACCCCGCTGTTTCTGCATGGCCGCGTTGTGCCGACCAACGGTCGGCACCTACCGGATCACAGACCCTGCGTTGTGCCGACCAACGGTCGGGACCCACCGGGATGGCCTACAGCCCCTGCATCAACGCCATCTGGGCCGAATGCGGCGCTTCGTCGTGTGCCGGGGTGCGCTTGTGGTAGATGCCGTCGGCATCCAGGTCCCAGGCGTTGAGGTTGTCGTCCAGGTAGTTCTGCAGCACTTCGCGGTACACGCGCTTGGCCAGGTCCGGGTCGAGGATCGGGAAGCCGGTCTCGACCCGGCGCAGCAGGTTGCGCTCCAGCCAGTCGGCGCTGGCGCAGTAAAGCTCCGGTGCGCCGTCATTGCCGAACCAGTACACGCGGCTGTGCTCCAGGAAGCGGCCGACGATGGAGCGCACGCGGATGTTGTCCGACACCCCCGGCACACCCGGGCGCAGGGTGCAGGCGCCGCGGATGATCAGGTCGATCTGCACCCCGGCCTGCGAGGCCGCGTACAGCGCGCGCACCACCTGCGGCTCGTTCAGTGCATTCATCTTGGCGATGATGCGCGCCGGGCGGCCAGCAGCGGCGATGCGCGTCTCGCGCTCGATGCGGCCGAGGATGCCGGTATGCAGGGTAAAGGGCGACTGCAGCAGGCGCTTGAGCTTCATCTTCGAGGCCAGCCCGGACAGCTGCTGGAACAGCAGATGCACATCGTTGCCGATGTCCGCATCGGCGGTGATCAGGCTGATGTCGGTGTACGCGCGGGCGGTGCCGCTGTGGTAGTTGCCGGTGCCCAGGTGCACGTAGCGGCGCAGCTTGCGGCCTTCGCGGCGCACGATCAGCAGCATCTTGGCGTGGGTCTTGTAGCCCACCACGCCGTACACCACCTGCACGCCGGCTTCCTGCAGGCGATCGGCCAGGCCGAGGTTGGCCTCTTCGTCGAAGCGCGCACGCAGCTCGACCACCACGGTGACGTCCTTGCCGTTGCGTGCGGCCTGGATCAGCGCATCGACGATCAGCGAATCCTTGCCGGTGCGGTACAGGGTCTGCTTGATCGCCAGCACGTTCGGGTCCACCGCGGCCTGCTTGATCAGGTCCAGCACGGCGGTGAAGGCGTCGAAGGGGTGGTGCAGCAGCAGGTCCTGGCGCGCAGCGATCTCGAAGATGCCGTCGCTGTCGCGCAGGGTGCGCGGGTTCATCGGCGGGTACTTCAGGTCCGGCTGCGGCACCAGGTCATAGAGCTGGATGATGCGGTTGAGGTTGACCGGGCCATCGATGCGGTAGACGGCATTTTCGGTCAGGCCGAAATTCTGCAGCAGGGTGCGGACGATGTCCTTCGGCGTGTCCTCGGCGATCTCCAGGCGCACCGCGGGCCGGTAGCCGCGGTCGACCAGCTCGTCGCGCAGGGCCAGGGCCAGGTTTTCCACTTCCTCCTCGTCCACCACCAGTTCGGAGTTGCGGGTGACGCGGAACTGGTAGGCGCCCTGGACTTCCATGCCCGGGAACAGTTCGTCCACGAAGGCCGACAGCACCGAGGACAGGAACACGAAGTTCTGCCCGCCGCCCAGGCTTTCCGGCAGCTGGATGATGCGCGGCAGCGAGCGCGGTGCGCGCACGATGGCCAGGTGACCGGCGCGGCCGAACGCATCGGTGCCCTTCAGCACCACGACGATGTTCAGCGATTTGTTGAGGATCTTCGGGAACGGGTGCACCGGGTCCAGGCCCAGCGGCGACAGCACCGGCATGATCTCGTTGCGGAAGTACGCGCGCAGCCAGCGCTTCTGCCGGTGGTTCCAGGAATGGCGGCCGAGCACACCGATGCCGGCCTCGGCCAGTGCCGGGCGCAGCGTTTCGTTCCAGCAGCGGTACTGCTGGTCCACCAGTTCGGCGGCACGGTCATGGATGGCATTGAGGATGGTCTGCGGGCTCATGCCGTCCGGGGCGGGCGGCAGGCCGAACTCCTGCGCGTGGCGCACGGCCGCGGCGCGGATCTCGAAGAACTCGTCCAGGTTGGTGCAGGAAATGCACATGAAGCGCAGGCGCTCCAGCAGCGGTACCTGCGGGTCCATCGCCTGCGCCAGCACGCGGAAGTTGAAATCCAGCTGCGACAGTTCGCGGTTGATGTACAGCGCCGGGTCACGCAGTGGATCGTTGTCCGGGCTCACCGGGAGGGGGAGGGATCCGAGGCTGCTCATGGCTTCATTCTTCGATGGAGGTCAGGGGGGCGGACTCGCGCGGGCGCACGTGGTCGGCATCGAAATGGCAGGAGAACACCGAGCCCTTGCCCACTTCGCTTTCGATCTCCAGCCGCGCGTGGTGCAGGCCGAGGATGTGCTTGACGATGGACAGGCCCAGGCCGGTGCCACCGCTCTCGCGCGAGCGGCTGCTGGACACCCGGTAGAAACGTTCGGTCAGGCGTGGCAGATGCGTGGCCGGAATGCCGTAGCCACTGTCACGCACGGCCAGCACCGCACCATCGCCCTCGCGGCGGAACTCCACGGCGATGCGGCCGTCGGCCGGGGTGTAGCGCACGGCGTTGGTGACCAGATTGGAAAACGCGCTGTGCAGTTCCTTGGTCGAACCCAGCAGGTCCACGCCAGCGAGGTCGTCGATGCTGATCTGGTGGCGGCCCTGGCTGTGCGCTTCGGCTTCGCGGCGCAAGGTGGCCAGCATCGGCTGCATCGCCACCGTCTCCGCTTCGCTGTGTTCCTGCGATTCCAGCCGCGACAGGGTCAGCAGGTCTTCCACCAGCTGGGCCATGCGCTGGCTCTGCTTGCGCATTTCTTCCAGCATCGGGCCGGTCCCGGGGAAGTCCTCCGGATCCATCATGTCCAGGTAGCCGTGCACCACGGTCAGCGGCGTGCGCAGTTCGTGCGAAACGTTGGCCACGAAGTCGCGACGCACCTGTTCCAGTCGCAGCAGCTTGCTGACGTCGCGGGCGATCAGCAGCCAGTAGTCGGACGAATAGGGAATGAGGCGCAGGTTCAGGCGGATCGCCGGGTCCACCGGCGACGGCACATCCAGAATCGGTTCGGCGTTGCGGCCACCGGCCAGCCAGTGCGCCAGCGGCATGGGCTGCAGGCGCTCGACCAGGGCCTCGCCAAGATCACCGGGGTGGTGCAGGCCGAGCAGGGCCGTGGCCGCCTCGTTGAACCACTGCACGCGCTGGCTGTTGCGGTCCAGCACCACCACCGCATCGGGCAGGGCGGCGGCAGCGGCGCGGTAGCTGCGCAGCATGTCCAGCAGGCGGCGCTTGCGCACGCGCATTTCCACCTGGTTGCGGTACAGCAGGCGGTCCAGCTCGTTCCACACCCCGGAACCTGCTTCAGCGGTTTCCCAGCGCTGGCGTGCGGTCAGCCGCCGCAGCACGCGGCGCAGGCGCCAGTAATGCCAGGTCAGAGTGCCCAGCGCGGCCAGCGCAATACACAGCCACAGATGCCCACTGAACCACCCGACCACGCCGGCCAGCACCAACACCGCCGCCACGGAGGCCAGCGTTTTCAACCAGGCGGAACGGATGTGGCGAGGCATTGCGATCTCGTCGTTGAAGGCGGCGGTTCACGCGGTGAACCGAGGGTTATAGCAGAGTTGCAGGTGCCGGCACCGGCAGACGCGCGGTGCCGGCACGACGAGGCTCACGTAGCGGTGGAGAAGCGGTAACCGGCGCCGCGCACGGTCTGCACCATGTTCTCGGCATTGAACGGTTCCAGCGTCTTGCGCAGGCGGCGGATGTGCACGTCGATGGTGCGTTCTTCCACGTACACACTGCCGCCCCACACATGGTCCAGCAGCTGGGCGCGGGTGTAGACGCGCTCGGGGTGGGTCATGAAGAAGTGCAGCAGGCGGTATTCGGTCGGGCCGATCGGCACCGGCTGGTCGTTGGCGAACACGCGGTGGGCCGCGCCGTCGATGCGGATCGGGCCGACTGCCACGCTGCCGTCTTCGTCGTCGTCCCGCGCGCGGCGCATGACCGCGCGGATGCGGGCCAGCAGTTCGCGTGCCGAGAACGGCTTGACCACGTAGTCATCGACACCGGCTTCGAGGCCGCCGACGCGATCATTCTCTTCGCCGCGCGCGGTCAGCATGATGATCGGTACTTCGCGGGTCAGGGTTTCCTTGCGCCAGCGCCGGGCCAGGTCCAGGCCGCTGGTGCCGGGCAGCATCCAGTCCAGCAGGATCAGGTCGGGGACGCGGTCGGCGATCGCGGTCTGGGCCTCGCGGGCATCGCCGGCGTGGACAGGTTCGTAATCGCCCTTGCGCAGGGCGAAGGCGACCATTTCGCGGATCGCGGGCTCGTCATCGACGATCAGGATGCGTTTCTGCACGAGGACACCGTAGGGCTCGGTTACTGGAGTGGTGCCAGTAGACTACGGTTTGATGACAGGTTTGTGACCGCCTGGCGGGTTGTGGCGCCGTCTGCCATCAAGCGGTCATGCGCGGCTCAGCGGCGGTCCAGCTCCGGGTCCTGCACGCCCTGGCGGCGCAGCTCCAGCACGGTGGGGGTGATGGTCTCGATGCGGGCATCCACCCGTGCACGGCCGACATAATCAAGTTCGGGGTTGCGCTTGAGCGCCTGCAGCTGCATCAGCGCCTGTTCCGGGCGGCCACCGAGGAAGGCCGCCTCGGCATACGCCTCGCTGGCCCGCACGCTGTCCCCGGCCAGCTCGCTGGCACGGGCGTAGCGCTGCTGGAAGACCGGATCGTTACCGCTTTGCGACAGCAGTGGCCGCAGCATCGCCTGCGCGCGCTGGCCGGCCTCGCGTCCGCCCTGTTCGTTGAGGATCTCGGCATAGGTCAGCGCCACCGGCCGGCTGCCGGGGTGTTCGCGCAGCAACTGCTCGAAGCGGGCATTGGCCTGTACCGGCTGGCCGGCGCGGGACTCGGCCTCGCCCAGGGCCAGGGCGACGAACAGGTTGTCCGGATGGGTCTGCAGCAGGCTGGCCAGGGTCTGCCGGGCCTGGCTGGCGCCGCTGCGGCCGCCGCGCATCGCGGCCAGGGCCTGGCCATAGCGCTGTGCATCGGTCAGGCCGTCCTTCTGGCGCCGGGCCAGGTCGGCGTATTCGCGCTCCAGGTCCGGCGTGGTGTCCGCGCTCAGCACCCGCAGGCGCTCGCGGGCCCAGTCGAAGTCGCCGCTGGCGCCACGGCTGAGCTGGCCGATCGGCAGGCGCAGCACGCTGCTGGGCAGCAGCGGGTTGCTGCCGCGCAGCAGCGGTTCGCCCAGGCTGGGATCGGCCGGGTTCACCCGCTCCTTGCGCTCGCCGGTGGGCGTGCTCGTGGTCAGCAGCACCGTGTCCTTCTTCATCTGCTGGGCGCGCGCCTTGGCCTCGCTGATACGCGTGGTGTTGACCGGGTGGGTCTGCAGGAAGTCCGGCGCCTGGTAGCCACCGTCGTTGCCACGCATGGCTGCCGACATCCGCTCGAAGAAGCCGGCCATGGCGTCCACGTCGTAGCCACTGCGGGACAGGGTGCGGATGCCCAGCCGATCGGCCTCGGATTCGTTGGAGCGGGTGTAGTTGATCTGCCGCTGCTGCATCAGGCCCATGCCCGAGCTGATGGCGGCCATGGTCGCGTTGCCGGACGACGTGCTGTTGCTGGCCTGGGCGGCGACCACCGCCGCCAGCATGCCGAGCAGGATCGGGATCTGGTCGCGCTGGGCCCGTTCGACCCCGCGCAGCACGTGCTGCTGGGTGACGTGGGCGATTTCGTGGGACAGCACGGCAGCCACCTCGTCCTCGCGCTCGGCGGTCAGCACCAGGCCGGCGTTGACGCCGATGTACCCGCCCAGCGTGGCGAACGCGTTGATCTGGCGGTCCTTCATCACGAAGAACGTATAGGGCTGGCGTGGCTGGTCGCTGTTGGAGCCGAGCCGGGTGCCCATGGTCTGCAGCCAGTCGTTCACCAGCGGGTCGTCCAGCAGGTAGCCGTAATTGCGCAGCTCGCGCAGCATCATCGCGCCGTACTCCGCCTGCCGTGCCGGGGTCAGCAGTTCGCCGGCCGACGAGCCGATGTCCGGCAGCTTGTCCTGGGCCCGGGCCAGCGGCATGGCCAGGCCCAGGGTGATGGCGGTAGTCAGCAGCAGGGCTCGCAAGCGGGAAGTCCTCGGGCAGGGCGCGCCAAGCGTGGCAGGGCAGGGGGCAACCATTCGTTAATCCACAGTGTTGCGGTCGTGGCGTGGAAATTCCAGCGCACCGGTACCATATATGGACCGTCGATCCATCGTGGAGTTTCCTGTGACAGCCCAGCCCGCTGGCGGTTCGCCCGCCATTACCATCTATTCCACCGCCGTCTGCCCGTACTGCGTGGCCGCCAAGAACTTCCTGAAGAGCAAGGGCCAGGAGTGGACCGAGGTCCGCATCGACCTGGATCCGGTCGAGCGCGAGAAGATGATGTCCCTGACCCGCCGCACCAGCGTGCCGCAGATCTTCGTCGGCGACGTCCATGTCGGTGGCTACGACGACATGATGGCCCTGCATCGTGAAGGCAAGCTCGAGCCGCTGCTGGCCGGGCAGGGCCAGGCATGAGCGCGGCCGACGACGGCAGCAAGGACCGCATCGCCGAATTCACCGATTTCCGCAAGCGCATGAACGAGCGCATCCTGGGTGAACCCAACCAGGTGGTGCGGCGCTTCTTCGCCTTGGACACGCAGACCTACCAGGCCGGCGCGCTGGACGTGAAGACCAAGGAACTGCTGGGCCTGGTGGCCTCGATGGTGCTGCGCTGCGACGACTGCATCAGCTACCACGTGGCCCAGTGCAAGGATGCCGGGGTGACCCGTGAAGAGTTCTTCGAGACCTTCTCGGTCGGCCTGGTGGTCGGCGGCTCCATCGTGATCCCGCACCTGCGCCGCGCGGTCGATTTCCTCGACCAGCTCGAAGGCGGCGCCGCCGCCCCGGAAGCACACGAGCACTGAGGTAGCGCCGGGCCATGCCCGGCGGATACCTGAACGAAAAGCCGCCGGGCGTGCGGGGAGAGGCCGTTCCCGCGATCCCCCAGCCCAAGAGCCCCCTTGTTGTTCAAGGGGGCGCGCCGACAGGCGCGGGGATAAGGTGGGATGCGCGGGCAAACCGCAGAGCGGTTTGCTCAAGGGGGGCGCGCCGAGAGGCGCGGGGATAAGGAGGAATGCGCGGGCAATTCTGCCTTACCCGGCTCGGACTAATTGCCTATTTGGGGTCTCCGAGCCGGGTAAGGCATAATTGCGGGTGAAACTTCCTTAGCGCCGGCGTTTCCGGGCACGTCCGGACGGCGTATTCCCCCCTGTTCGGAACATCGATCAATGACGCAGAAAATTACGGTAATCCGCGGCGACGGCATCGGCCCGGAAATCATGGACGCCACCCTGTTCGTCCTCGACCAGCTCAACGCTGGCCTGGAGTACGAAGATGCGGACGCCGGTCTGGCGGCCCTGGAAAAGCATGGCGACCTGATGCCGGCGGTGACCCTGGAATCGATCGCGCGCAACAAGGTCGCGCTGAAGAGCCCGCTGACCACCCCGGTCGGTGGTGGCTTCACCTCGATCAACGTCAGCCTGCGCCGCCACTTCGACCTGTACGCCAACGTGCGTCCGGCCCACACCTTCCCGAACACCAAGTCGCGTTTCGACAACGTCGACCTGATCACCGTTCGTGAGAACACCGAAGGTGCGTACCTGGCTGAAGGCCAGGAAGTCTCGGCCGACGGCGAGACTGCCTTCTCCGGTACCCGCATCACCCGCAAGGGCTCCGAGCGCATCGTGCGCTACGCCTTCGAGCTGGCCCGCAGCGTCGGCCGCAAGAAGGTCACCGCCGTGCACAAGGCCAACATCATCAAGTCGACCTCGGGCCTGTTCCTGAATGTCGCCCGTGAAGTGGCCGCGCAGTACCCGGACATCGAGTTCCAGGAAATGATCGTCGACAACTGCTGCATGCAGCTGGTGATGCGTCCGGAACAGTTCGATGTGATCGTCACCACCAACCTGTTCGGTGACATCATCTCCGACCTGTGTGCCGGCCTCGTCGGCGGCCTGGGCCTGGCCCCGGGTGCCAACATCGGCAAGGACGCAGCGATCTTTGAAGCCGTGCACGGCACCGCGCCGGACATCGCCGGCCAGGGCAAGGCAAACCCGTGCGCGCTGCTGCTGGCGGCCGCGCAGATGCTGGACCATATCGGCCAGCCGGAAAACGCCGAGCGCCTGCGCAAGGCCATCGTGGCCACCATGGAAGCCAAGGATTCGCTGACCGGCGACCTCGGCGGCACCGGTACCACCATGAGCTTTGCCCAGGCCATTGCCAGCCGCCTGTAAGCGGCCGGACAACCTCGGTTGATCCACAGCGGGGCGCCTTTGGGCGCCCCGTTGCGTTTGCGGGCCCTTGTAGAGTCGAGCATGGCTCGACTCTACACTGGTAGATCCACGCCATGCGTGGATGGCCAAGCTGTGCGTTCCGCGCACAGATCATGTGCTCGAACACGGCTGGTTCGTGCGCCATCCGCTCCGCATCCTGTGCCCACTTTCCACCGCACAGGAGCTATCCCATGAACCTTTCCGCCTTCGGCCTGGCCAGCCTGATCGGCATGGCCGCCGCCGCGCCAGTCGCCGCCGCCGAGCCGGCCCATCCCACCATCCGGCACATGGCCGGTGCACCGTCGGTCACCGCCCTGGATGCCGCGAAGACCGCCGTGCTGGTGATCGATTTCCAGAACGAATACTTCGATGCCAGCGCGGCGCCGGGCTTTGCCGGTGGCCGCATGGTCATCCCCGACGGCGTGGCCGCGCTGCGCCAGGCCAAGCGTGTGCTGCAGTTCGCCGATGCCAATGGCATCCGGGTGATCCATGTGCAGCACGTGCTGCCGGTTGGCGCGCCCCTGTTCGCACAAGGCAGTATCAATGCCGCCTTCCATCGTGACCTGCAGCCGCGCCAGGGCGATACGGTGGTGCAGAAGGACAATGTCAGCGTGTTCGCCGGTGCCTCGGCCGCCGTGCTCGACAAAGTGCTGCAGGATGCCGGCATCGACACTCTGCTGGTCACCGGCCTGCAGACCCATGCCTGCGTGGTCGGTGCGGCGCGCGATGCCGCCGCCGCTCCGCGCGGCTACCGCGTGATCGTGGCCGGTGATGCCACGGCCAGCCGTGACCTGGACCTGGCAGGTGGTCAGCGCATCGGTCACCGCGCGCTGCATGAGGCCTCGCTGGCACAGATCGAAGATGCCTTCGGTGAAGTCATCGACACCGATGCCATCCTCGCGCTGCCCGTGCGCAAGGCCGGTGACGGCGCTTGATAAGCTGGCGGGGCCCGCAGATCGCGGGTTCCGCTTCCGGGAGTCGCCTCGATGGATCACTTCGCCGCCCTGCGCGCGCTGCGCACCATCGTCGAGGCAGGCAGCTTCACTGCGGCTGCCGAGCGACTGGGCACCACTCACTCGGCGATGTCGCGGCAATTGCGGCACCTGGAGGAGCACCTGCAGGTGCGCCTGCTCGACCGCAACAGCCGCCGCATGTCATTGACCGAGGCCGGGCGCGACTACCATCGCGAGGCAGTAAGCCTGCTCGATCGCCTCGAGGCGGCCGACGACCGCGCCCGCGCCGGCCAGGCGCAGCCCAGCGGGCGCCTGCGCATCAGCGTGCCGCAGGTGGTGGCCAGCCAGGAACTGCCGCACTGGCTGCCTGGCTTCCTTGCCCGCTACCCCCAGGTCTCCCTTGACCTGTCGGCGGATGACCAGCTGGTGGATGTGGTGGGCGGTGGCTTCGACCTGGCATTGCGCATCGCGCCGTTGCTGCCGGACAGCCAACTGGTGGCGCGCGAACTGGCCACGTGCCCACGCATTCTGGTGGCCGCTCCGGCCTACCTGGCCCAGCACGGGCTGCCGAGACAGGCGGCCGATCTGCAGCAGCACACATTGCTGGGCTTCAGCCCGACTGCCGCCAGTGTGGCGTGGGAGCTGCAGGGGCCGCGCGGCGCCGTCTCCCGCATCGAGGCGGGCCAGCGCCTGCGCGTGGATTCGACGCCCGCACTGCATGCGGCGGTGATGGCGGGCATGGGCATCAGCTTGTTCACTGCACTGACCGTGCAGGAGGATCTGCGCGCCGGTCGGCTGATCCGCGTGCTGCCGGGCTGGCATGCGGGCCAGCGTCGCTATTTCGCGCTCTATCCACACGCCCGCGCACTGGCGCCGAAGGTGCGCGCGCTGGTCGATCACCTGGCCTCGCACTACGCTGCATGGACGGGCGGGGCAGGGTAGCCACGCCACGGCAACGAGGAACGTGATGGATCCGGTTTATCTGCTGGTGGCGGTCGGCGCGATTGTCGCTGGCTTTGTACAGGGCTTGTCTGGATTTGCGTTCGGCATGGTGGCGATGTCCTTCTGGGCCTGGGGGCTGGAGCCGCGACTGGCCGCTGCGCTGGCGGTATTCGGTGCGCTCACCGGTCAACTGCTGGCGGTGTTCACCGTGCGCCGCGGCTTCAACCTGCGCCTGCTGCTGCCGTTCGTACTCGGCGGGCTGGCCGGGATTCCACTGGGTGTGCTGGTCCTGCCGCAGCTGGACATGGCCTTGTTCAAGGCGCTGCTGGGCGGGTTTCTTGCGGTCTGGTGCCCGGTGATGCTGATGGCGCGCCGGCTGCCGCCCATCACCGTCGGCGGCCGCATCGGCGACGCCGTGGCCGGCATGGCGGGCGGCGTGCTCAGTGGCATCGGAGGCTTCGCCGGGCCGGTGCCGACGCTGTGGAGCACGCTGCGCGGCTTCGGCAAGGACGAGCAGCGTGCGGTCATCCAGAACTTCAACCTGGCCATGCTGGCGGTAACCATGGCGACCTATGTGGGCAACGGCATGGTCACCCGGCAGATGCTGCCGTACTTCGCCATCGTGGCCCCGGCCATGCTGGTGCCCACCCTGCTGGGCGCACGCCTGTACATCGGCATCAGCGAAGCGCGCTTCCGGCAGATCGTGCTGGGCCTGCTCACCGCATCCGGCATCGCTCTGCTGTGCTCGGCGCTGCCGGTGCTGTTGTCGCGTTGATGTTCAGGCCGGGCGGAACATGCGGAACCGCTGTTCGGCACTGACCCGGAAGTAATCGGCCGGGCCGCCACCACGCAGGATCGGATCGGCGGCGGCAGTATCGTAGATGCCATCGACCAGCAGCCGTGCATCGATATGCACCGCCACCACTTCGCCCAGCACCAGCCAGCCGTTGGTGTCCTGGCCGGCAGCATCGCGCAGGCGCACGATCTGGGTGCAGCGGCATTCCATGCTGACCGGGCTCTGTGCCACGCGCGGTGGACGCACTGCAGTGGAGGCCAGCGGTGTCAGCCCGGCCAGGCTGAACTCATCGACGTCCGGCGCGACCGCGCGGCAGCTTTCATTCATCGCCTCGGCCAACTCGAACGTGGCCAGGTTCCAGACGAATTCGCCGGTGGCCTCGATGTTGTGCAGCGAATCCTTACGGCCCTGGCTGGAGAAGCCGATGATCGGCGGGGTGTAGTTGAAGGCGTTGAAGAAGCTGTAGGGCGCCAGGTTCAGGGAACCATCGGCGTCGCAGCTGGAGATCCAGCCGATCGGGCGGGGGCCGACGATGGCATTGAACGGATCGTGCGGCAGGCGGTGGCCATCGGCCGGGCGGTAGCTGTGGAAGGTGTCAGGCATGGGGTGGGGGTTCCGTAGGGTCGAGCTTGCTCGACAGGATGTTGCCCCCGATTATCCGCCAGCCGGGCAGATGCAGCCCACGAAAAAGCCGCGACCCTCGCGGATCGCGGCTTGTCGTTTACGGCCTGATTGGACTCAGCGCTGCTGGATCTTCGACAGCAGGCGCAGGAATTCCACATACAGCCAGACCAGGGTCACCATCAGGCCGAATGCGCCATACCACTCCATGTACTTCGGCGCGCGCTGGGCCACGCCGGTCTCGATGAAGTCGAAATCCAGCACCAGGTTCAGCGCGGCCACCACCACCACGAACAGGCTGAAGGCGATGCCCAGCCAGCTGGCGTCGTGGATCACCGGCACGTTGATGTTGAAGAAGCCCAGCACGAACGAGGCCAGGTAGAGCAGGGCGATGCCACCGGTCGCGGCGACCACGCCCAGCTTGAAGTTCTCGGTGGCCTTGATCAGGCCGCTGCGGTAGGCAAAGAGCAGGGCGAACAGGGTGCCGAAGGTCAGCAGTACCGCCTGGAACACGATGCCGGGGAACTTCATGTTGAACACGGCCGAGATCGCGCCCAGGAACAGGCCTTCCACCAGCGCGTACATCGGTGCGGTGACCGGCGACCATTCCTTCTTGAAGACGGTGATCAGCGCCAGCACCAGACCGCCGATGGCGCCGCCCATGGCGTACAGCTTCGCGCTGGGCATCACCTCGTTGAGCGGGCTGATCGACTGGTTCCAGGCAAAGGCCGCGGTCAGCACGGTCAGCAGCAGCAGGAAGCCGGTCTTGTTGACGGTGCCGTTGAGGGTCATCGCCTGGTCGGGGTGGGTCACCACCGAGCCGCTGGCCAGATCGAGGAAAGTCGACTCGGAAAGAGCCGGGTTGCCGCTGCGCATGCGAGATCTCCGTGCGTGAGAGGTGGTTACGGCCATCCGGCCGATGGCAGGGAGCATAGCCGATGGCTGCGTACGCTGCTGTGGCGGCGGGGTGCCCTCGGCCGCGCCGCGTTGACAGGCTGCGCCACGCTTGTTCACAATGACCAGCTCCCCGGGCCCTGCCCGAGGGGATTGCAGTGCCGGGGTATAGCGCAGTCTGGTAGCGCGCCTGCTTTGGGAGCAGGATGTCGGGGGTTCGAATCCCTCTACCCCGACCAATCCCACTACGTCGGATTGGACGCCGTTCCGGTTCGGGCGCCCGTAGCTCAACTGGATAGAGCACCGGCCTTCTAAGCCGGCGGTTACAGGTTCGATTCCTGTCGGGCGCGCCATCGCAGGGAAAGCTCCCTGACTTCCGGCGCATGGCCCCTTCGTCTCCACCCGTTACAGTCCTTGCTCGGACAAGGTCGTCCGGGGCAGCGCGTTGTCCGCTCTTCCTGCCCCATCAAAGGAGTGAGACGCATGACGGAGCAGGCAGTCCAGGACAAGGACCTCGTTGCGGAAGTACAGCGCCTGCGTGCCAGCCAGCGGCGGCTTTCGCTGTACTGCGGCGGTGTCACCCTGCTGGCGCTGGCCGGTCTGCTGATGGGTGCCAGCGCCCATCGCGATGCATCGTTCGATGTCATCGACGCGCAGCGCATCAACATCCGCGAGCCCGACGGCACCCTGCGCCTGGTTGTATCCAACCGCACGCGTTTCCCGGGTGGCTTCATGAAGGGCGAGGAGATCACCGCACACAAGCGGCCCATGGCCGGCATGCTGTTCCTGAATGACGAAGGCACCGAGAACGGTGGGCTGATCTTCAATGGCGCGCTGGGCAAGGATGGGCGCCCGGACAGCGGGATGAGCCTCACCTTTGATCGATACCAGCAGGACCAGCAGCTGCAGTTGCTGGGTCTGGATGGCCCCGATGGGAATATCGCAGGCTTGATGTTCAATGACGTGGCCGATGGCCTGAAGCGGCCGATCTTCTCGGCAGACGACGAGCGGCTGGCCAAGGCGGGCGAAGAGGCGATCACCCGTCGCGTATTCCTCGGCAGGTCCGATGCGCGGAACGCAATGCTGCAGTTGCTGGACGCCAAGGGCAATCCGCGCCTGCAGTTGCAGGTCACGCCGAAGGGCGAGGCAACGCTGGCGTTCCTGGATGAAGCAGGCGAAACGACCCGGGTCATCTCTGCCAGCGATCCCTGAGTGACAGGCGCTGTCGGCCCTGACAGGCCCCTGCACATCAATGTGAAGAAGTGCTTGCAATTCCCGCGCGACTCCCGGAAAATGCCGGACTCGCTTCGGGGGACGGAACTTCTGCTTCCACCCACTCAAGGCAACGCATCAGGCTCCAGCGCCGGCAACATCGGCGGTGAAGCAAAAGTTTCAGTGGTGGCTGTAGCTCAGTTGGTTAGAGTACCGGATTGTGATTCCGGTGGTCGGGGGTTCGAATCCCCTCAGCCACCCCACTGTTTCAACCGCATCGGCAACGCCGACACGGTATTGCAATAAACAGAATGCACGCTACAATGTGCGTCTGAGTTTCACGGGCTGTTAGCTCAGTTGGTAGAGCAGTTGACTCTTAATCAATAGGTCCAAGGTTCGAATCCTTGACAGCCCACCAAGACGGAAGCCACCTGGTATGCCAGGTGGCTTTTTTCTTCAGATAGTGCGGTACCCGGAGCAGTGCGGATTTCAACGAAGTTGAATGAGGTGCTTGCATCCCCCAGGCGGATGGGGTCATAATTCGCGCCCCGATTTCGGGCTGTTAGCTCAGTTGGTAGAGCAGTTGACTCTTAATCAATAGGTCCAAGGTTCGAATCCTTGACAGCCCACCAGACGAAAGCCACTTGGTTCGCCAAGTGGCTTTTTTCTTGGCTGCGATCTGGTGATCGGCTGCCATGACACATCCACGCATGGCGTGGATCTACCGTGGGCGGGGCAGGCGGCGTGCTGTTTCGTAGGCCAGCAGTGGCAGCGCCCAGCTCAGTACCAGCAGGCTGGGTACCATCACCAGCGGCGATGCCAGCTGCATCAATGCCGGTATCAGCAGATACAAGCGGAATACGGCCGGCGACAGGGTCACCAGATAGCTGCGCAGCATCCAGCGCCGATGCGCATCGATCTCTCCACGGCGAATCGTGCGGTAGCCACGCCACGACGTGCTCAGCCATGCGAGGCCGGTGGCAGCAAACGCAAGTTTCAATGCCAGCCAGCCCTGGGTAGTGGCGATGAGGCCAGCCACGGCGGTACTGCCCAGCAGGATGC
The DNA here is from genome assembly GCF_003086895.1 of Stenotrophomonas sp. ESTM1D_MKCIP4_1. Taxonomy (NCBI): domain Bacteria; kingdom Pseudomonadati; phylum Pseudomonadota; class Gammaproteobacteria; order Lysobacterales; family Lysobacteraceae; genus Stenotrophomonas; species Stenotrophomonas sp. ESTM1D_MKCIP4_1. The sequence continues at coordinate 954,875 of NZ_CP026004.1, forward strand.
CCAGCAGGTAGGTGCGCCCCAGCCAGCGGTGCTGGGTGGGCCAGCGTCGGCGCAGTGCTGTCACGAACTGGCTTGCCCCGGCCAGCATCGCCAGGACGCCACCGGCGATATGCAGCCACAGCCAGCTGCGCCGGTCCCAGAACATGCCGTAGGCCTCGGGCGTCACCTGCAGATAGCGCTGCGCCGTCAGCCACAGAAAGTGCGCGGCCACGGCCAGGCCCAGCAGCCAGAATGCTCCCTGCCACCGGGTGGTCCAGGCACGCGGGGAGGGTGCGGAAGCGGTGATGCGTTCCATCGGGCATTCCGGACGGGCAACGCGGGCAGTCTGCGCGATGCGCGGCCAATTGCACATTCAGCTTTGTCACGCCTTCCGCTTTCGGGCCCCGCCTGCGACAATGAACGCCTGTGCCGGCCACGCGAAAGTGGCGGAATTGGTAGACGCCCTGGATTTAGGTTCCAGTGCCGCAAGGCGTGGGGGTTCGAGTCCCCCCTTTCGCACCAGTGCCGGCCTGTCCCCGCCCTGATCGGGCTCCCTGCGGCCCCTTGGCCGCCACGCGCTGGCAGTGCAGGCCGAATTGGGCGAAACTAAAGGGCTGCGGCAAGCAGGCGCGTCCCAGACGTCGTGTCCTTACAACCGTTTCATCCATCATCGAGCCGGGGGCCAGGGCGCCACCGGTGGCAGGAGTCAACATGCAAGCTTCGATCGAAACCATCGGCAACCTGGAACGCCGCCTGAGCTTCTCGCTGCCGGAAGACCGTCTGCAGAGCCACATCAACGGCCGCCTGGGCGAAATTGCCCGTACCACCCGCATCAAGGGTTTCCGTCCGGGCAAGGTGCCGGCCAAGGTGATCGAGCAGCGCTTCGGCGCGCAGGTCCGTGGCGAGGCGCTGGACGGCCTGCTGCGCGAAACCTTCGACGCGGCCGTGCGCGAGCACGACCTGCGCATCGTCGGCAGCCCGCGCATCGACAAGGGTGACGAGGGTGAATTCTCCTTCGTGGCCACCGTGGAAGTGGTGCCGGACTTCGGCGACATCGACGTCAGCAAGCTGACCGTGGTGCGCCACACCGCTGAAATCACCGACGCCGACATCGACCAGATGATCGAGAACCTGCAGAACCAGCGTCGCACCTGGGCCCCGGTCACCCGTGGCGCGCAGGATGGCGATCTGGTCGCGCTGGAAACCTGGTCGCAGGCCGGCGAAGAGCGTCTGCCGGCCGAGGGCACCGAGAAGGGTTCGATCGTGCTCGGCCAGGGCATGATGTTCGAGACCATCGAAAAGGGCCTGGTCGGCCTGGCCAAGGGCGAGGAAAAGACCCTGGACGTCGAGTTCCCGGCTGACTGGCGCGTGCCGGTGCTGGCGGGCAAGACCGTGCAGGTCACCGTCAAGGTCGTCGAAGTGTCCGAGCCGGTCGTGCCGGCGGTCGATGAAGCCTTCATCAAGAGCTTCGGCGTGAAGGGCGGCGACGTCGAGCAGTTCCGCAGCGACATCCGCGCCAACCTGGAGCGCGAGCTGAAGGGCGCCCTGATGAACCGCCTGCGCCGCGAAGTGGGCGAGCAGCTGATCGCCGCCTATTCGTCGGTGGAAATGCCGCCGCGCCTGGTGGAGAACGAAGCCCGCGCCATGCTGGCCCAGCAGGTCGAGCAGGCCCGCCGCAATGGCCAGAACGTCGGTGAAATCCCGGCCGATGCCCACGAAGGCTTCAAGGATGCCGCCGCCAAGCGCGTGCTGGTCGGCCTGGTGGTGGGCGAAGTGGCCCGCACCAACGACCTGCGCCTGGAAGCCAAGCGCCTGAATGAAACGCTGCGTCTGATCGCATCGACCTATGAAGAGCCGGAGCAGGTCATTGAGATGTACCGCAACGACCCCCAGCTGATGTCTGGTCTGCAGAACCGTGTGATGGAAGAGCAGGTGATCGACTGGATCGCCGAGCGCGCCCAGCACACTGAAGAAAAGCTGTCGTTCCAGGACGCGATCCGCCAGTAATACCGGGGCGGATCTCCCCATACCCCGCGCCTGCCCTGGCGCGGGGGTGTTTCCCCCAAGACAGGTACCTCACGAAATGGACAACCGGACCAAAGCCCTGAACATGGTTCCCATGGTGGTCGAGCAGACCAGCCGCGGCGAGCGTGCCTACGACATCTATTCGCGCCTGTTGAAGGAGCGCCTGATCTTCCTCGTGGGCCCGATCGACGATCACATGGCCAACGTGGTGGTGGCGCAGCTGCTGTTCCTGGAAGCGGAAAACCCGGAAAAGGACATCAGCATCTACATCAACTCGCCGGGTGGCGTTGTCACCGCCGGCATGGCGATCTACGACACCATGCAGTACATCAAGCCGGACGTGAGCACGATCTGCGTCGGTCAGGCCGCCTCGATGGGTGCCCTGCTGCTGGCTTCGGGCGCTGCCGGCAAGCGTTACGCGCTGCCGAACTCGCGCGTGATGATCCACCAGCCGCTGGGCGGCTTCCAGGGCCAGGCCACGGACATCGACATCCATGCCCGTGAAATCCTGACCCTGCGTTCGCGCCTGAACGAAGTGCTGGCCAAGCACACCGGCCAGTCGCTGGAAACGATCGCCCGCGACACCGAACGCGACAACTTCAAGAGCGCGGTCGACTCGGTGGCCTACGGCCTGGTCGACCAGGTGCTGGAACGTCGTCCGGAAGAGTCGATCCAGGCCGGTTGATCGGCCTGCACGGGGCCAGGGAGGCCCCGTTCCTGCAGGGTCGGACCGGGACTGGTGTCCCTCCGGCCCTGTGCTATTCTCGAATCGAACCCCCGTTCAGCGGGTGGGGTAACTGGGTAAGCGAAGCATGAGCGAAGACCGCCAAGGTCGTTCCACGGACACCGGCAAGATCCTCTACTGCTCTTTCTGCGGAAAGAGCCAGCATGAAGTGCGCAAGCTGATTGCGGGTCCGAGCGTGTTCATCTGCGATGAATGCGTGGAGCTGTGCAACGACATCATCCGTGAAGAGCTCGAGGAAAAGGCGCAGTCGGCGCGCAGTTCGCTGCCCAAGCCGCGCGAGATCCTCGAGGTGCTCGACCAGTATGTGATTGGCCAGAACCGGGCCAAGCGCACCTTGGCCGTGGCCGTCTACAACCACTACAAGCGCATCGAGAGCCGGCAGAAGAACGATGAGGTCGAACTGGCCAAGTCGAACATCCTGCTGGTCGGCCCGACCGGTTCGGGCAAGACGCTGCTGGCCGAAACCCTGGCTCGCCTGCTCAACGTGCCGTTCACCATGGCCGACGCCACCACGCTGACCGAAGCCGGTTACGTGGGCGAGGACGTGGAGAACATCATCCAGAAGCTGCTGCAGAAGTGCGACTACGACGTCGAGAAGGCGCAGCAGGGCATCGTCTACATCGATGAAATCGACAAGATCTCGCGCAAGAGCGAGAACCCGTCGATCACCCGCGATGTGTCCGGCGAAGGCGTGCAGCAGGCCCTGCTGAAGCTGATCGAAGGCACCGTGGCCAGCGTTCCGCCGCAGGGCGGCCGCAAGCACCCGCAGCAGGAATTCCTGCAGGTGGACACCAAGAACATCCTGTTCATCTGTGGCGGTGCGTTTGCCGGCCTGGACAAGGTGATCCAGCAGCGTTCCAACGACGCCGGCGGCATCGGCTTCGGCGCCAAGGTGAAGAGCACCGAGCGCAAGCAGGAAGTGGGCAAGGTGCTGGCCGAAGTCGAGCCGGAAGACCTGATCAAGTTCGGCCTGATTCCCGAGTTCGTCGGCCGCCTGCCGGTCGTGGCGACCCTGGAAGAGCTGGACGAGCCGGCCCTGATCAAGATCCTGACCGAGCCGAAGAACGCCATCACCAAGCAGTTCAAGAAGCTGTTCGAGATGGAGAACGTCGAGCTGGAGTTCCGTCCGGACGCGTTGTCGGCCATTGCCCGCAAGGCGCTCAAGCGCAAGACCGGCGCCCGTGGCCTGCGCACCATCGTCGAATCGGTCCTGCTGGACACCATGTACGACCTTCCGTCGCAGGAAAACGTCAGCAAGGTGGTCGTGGATGAATCGGTGATCGAGCACAAGTCCGAGCCGTACCTGATCTACCAGACCCCGGCGGCCCCTGAACAGAAGGCCGCAGGCGCCGAGTGATTCTTTCAAGTTTTTGATTTGAAAGGATTTTAAACGAACGCCTTGCATCTGAAAGCCGATGGCCCCATAACGGGGCCATCGGCTTTTTTTGTCTCCGGAAGATGCCCTCCCGGAGATGGTTTTCCCCTTCCCTGGAGCCCCCATGGCCCGTTCCCCAAGTGAAACCCTCGACCTGCCGGTCCTGCCGCTGCGCGACGTAGTGGTGTTCCCGCACATGGTCATCCCGCTGTTCGTCGGCCGTGACAAGTCCATGCATGCGCTCGAACAGGCAATGGAGGCAGACAAGCGCATCCTGCTGCTGGCGCAGAAGTCCGCCGAGACCGACGACCCGCATGCGGCCGATCTCTACCAGGTCGGTACGCTGGCGCAGGTGCTGCAGCTGCTGAAGCTGCCTGACGGCACCATCAAGGTGCTGGTCGAAGGCCTGTCGCGCGTGCAGGTCACCCACGTCGACGAGCGTGATGGCTCGCTGCACGGCCAGGCCGTGGAGATCGACGCGGCCGACCCGCGTGAACCGCGCGAGATCGAGGCCATCGCCCGCTCGCTGATGTCGCTGTTCGAGCAGTACGTCAAGACCAACCGCAAGCTGCCGCCGGAGCTGCTGCAGACCCTGGCCGGCATCGACGAACCGGCGCGCCTGGCCGACACCATCGCTGCGCATATCAGCGTGCGCCTGGCGGACAAGCAGCGCCTGCTGGAAACGCTGGCGGTGGGCGAGCGCTTGGAGATGCTGGTCGGTCTGGTAGACGGCGAGATCGACGTGCAGCAGATGGAAAAGCGCATCCGCGGCCGCGTGAAGTCGCAGATGGAAAAGAGCCAGCGCGAGTACTACCTCAACGAACAGATGAAGGCCATCCAGAAAGAACTGGGTGACCTCGACGATGCGCCGGGCGAGCTGGAAGAGCTGGCCCGCAAGATCGCCGAAGCCGGCATGCCCAAGCCGGTGGAAACCAAGGCGCGCAACGAACTGAACAAGCTCAAGCAGATGTCGCCGATGTCGGCCGAAGCGGCCGTCGTGCGCAACTACCTGGAGTGGCTGCTGGGCGTGCCGTGGAAGAAGCGCACCAAGGTGCGCAAGGACCTCAAGGCCGCGCAGGACACCCTGGACGCCGACCACTACGGCCTGGACAAGGTCAAGGACCGCATCCTGGAATACCTGGCGGTGCAGTCGCGCGTGAAGCAGATGAAGGGCCCGATCCTGTGCCTGGTCGGTCCGCCGGGCGTGGGCAAGACCTCGCTGGGTCAGTCCATCGCCAAGGCCACCAACCGCAAGTTCGTGCGCATGTCGCTGGGCGGCGTGCGCGACGAGGCCGAGATCCGTGGCCACCGCCGCACCTACGTCGGTTCGATGCCGGGCCGCATCGTGCAGAACCTCAACAAGGTCGGCAGCAGGAACCCGCTGTTCGTGCTCGATGAGATCGACAAGATGTCCATGGACTTCCGTGGCGATCCGTCCTCGGCGCTGCTGGAAGTGCTCGACCCGGAGCAGAACAACGCCTTCAACGACCACTACCTGGAAGTGGATCTGGACCTGTCCGAAGTGATGTTCGTGGCGACCTCCAATTCGCTCAACATCCCGGGCCCGCTGCTGGACCGCATGGAAGTGATCCGCATCCCCGGCTACACCGAGGATGAGAAGCTCAACATCGCCACCCGTTACCTGTCGCCCAAGCAGATCAAGGCCAATGGCCTGAAGCCGGAGGAGCTGGAAATCGGCAGCGATGCCATCCAGGACATCGTGCGCTACTACACGCGCGAATCCGGCGTGCGCAACCTGGAACGCGAGATCGCCAAGATCTGCCGCAAGGTGGTGAAGGAGATCGCGCTGGCCGGCCCGCAGCCGGTGAAGACGAAGAAGGGGCCGAAGAAGTCCAAGGCCCTGGTCAGCGTCACCAGCAAGAACCTGGACAAGTACCTGGGCGTGCGTCGCTTCGATTTCGGCCGCGCCGAGGAAGCCAACGAAATCGGCCTGGTCACCGGCCTGGCCTGGACCGAAGTGGGCGGCGATCTGCTGCAGATCGAATCCACGCTGGTGCCGGGCAAGGGCCAGCTGATCCTGACCGGCCAGCTGGGCAACGTGATGAAGGAATCGGCGTCGGCGGCGCTGTCGGTGGTCCGTTCGCGTGCCGTTGGTTTCGGCATCGATGGCGACTTCCTGCAGAAGCACGACGTGCACGTGCACGTGCCCGATGGCGCCACGCCGAAGGACGGCCCCAGTGCCGGCGCGGCGATGGTCACCTCGCTGGTGTCGATGCTGAGCAAGGTGCCGGTGCGTGCCGACGTGGCCATGACCGGTGAGATCACCCTGCGCGGTCGCGTCACCGCCATCGGTGGCCTGAAGGAAAAGCTGCTGGCGGCGCTGCGGGGTGGCATCCGCACGGTCATCATTCCCGAGGAGAACCGCAAGGATCTGGCCGACATTCCGGCCAACGTCACCCGTGATCTGCAGATCGTGCCGGTGAAGTACATCGAGGAAGTGTTGGACTTGGCGCTTGAGCGTCCGCTGGCACCGAAGAAGGCGCGCAAGAGTGCGCAGCGTGTCACAGTGCGTAGCAAGGCCAAACCGAGTGGAAACGCACGCGTCAAGCATTGACGCGTGCGGTCGAAATGCCTGAAACCCGCGTCGTTACTGGCTTTCCAGCTTGCGTGGGGGTAGGGGCGCTGGTATAAAAGCAGCACCCGCGAATGAGTGATCGCAGTCTGGCGATCACTGAATTCGGCGAACAGTTTCCACATGGCGGCCGCACGCTGAGCGCGCGCGGTTGCTTCCCTGTCGAATAAGCGGAACCCACCGCCAAAGGAGTTGTAGAGAATGAACAAGACCGAATTGATCGATGCCGTTGCTGAAGCCGCCGACCTGACCAAGGCCGAGTCCAGCCGCGCTGTCGATGCCGTCGTTGCTGCCGTCACCAAGGCGCTGAAGGACGGCGATGCGGTCACCCTGGTTGGCTTCGGTACCTTCCAGGTCCGCGACCGTGCTGCCCGCACCGGCCGCAACCCGAAGACCGGCGACACCATCAAGATCGCTGCTTCGAAGAATCCGTCGTTCAAGGCTGGTAAGGCCCTGAAGGATGCTGTAAACTAAGCGGCTCGCTGGGGTGCTTAGCTCAGCGGTAGAGCGTCTCCTTTACACGGAGAGGGTCGGGGGTTCGAAACCCTCAGCACCCACCACAGCACCGCGGTAAAAGTTTGAGTGTGGAGCGGTAGTTCAGCTGGTTAGAATGCTGGCCTGTCACGCCGGAGGTCGCGGGTTCGAGTCCCGTCCGCTCCGCCACTTCGACGCGAGGCCCCCGGGCAACTGGGGGCTTTGTTTTCTTCCAGGGTTCTGCCTTGTGGGGAAAACAGCAACACAACTGGAGCGGTAGTTCAGCTGGTTAGAATGCTGGCCTGTCACGCCGGAGGTCGCGGGTTCGAGTCCCGTCCGCTCCGCCAGTTTCAAAGGCTTCCGGGTAACCGGGCGCCTTGTTTCAACCGGCCTCGGCCGGCTGAGACAGAAAGGTTTGCAGCAAACGTGGAGCGGTAGTTCAGCTGGTTAGAATGCTGGCCTGTCACGCCGGAGGTCGCGGGTTCGAGTCCCGTCCGCTCCGCCAAGTTGCAAGCAGGGGTATCTGGAAGTGCTGTGGAGCGGTAGTTCAGCTGGTTAGAATGCTGGCCTGTCACGCCGGAGGTCGCGGGTTCGAGTCCCGTCCGCTCCGCCATCCCGGATCCCAACAAGTTCTGCCCATGTGGAGCGGTAGTTCAGCTGGTTAGAATGCTGGCCTGTCACGCCGGAGGTCGCGGGTTCGAGTCCCGTCCGCTCCGCCAGCAGAGTTTGAAGTGTCATCGAAGATGCCCGTCGGTCCTGGACCTACGGGCATTTTGCTTTTCCGGGGTACGCGTTTCCGCCGCGCATGGCCAACGGGGCGCTACCCGGTCACATGGCGGGGGAAGCTGCAGGGCTGCGGGCAGCCGCCGCAGCAGGGCCGCGCACGGCAGGTACGCCGCAGGGTGTCGAGGTGGACCAGGTCCGCCTGTGGCGCGCCGCAAGGGCGGCCCGGCAGGCGCATGCTGCGCCCGAGACCGGCCGATATGCCTGCGTGCGGCCAGTACGGGTCGGGCGCGGCTGTCCGCATGGGTGCATATCCTTGTCCCACCTGACTCCGGGCCGTTTTTGGTGCGGGCCGCGAAGCGGGTTACACTGCCCGGCTCGCCACTCAGGCCATGTGATTCCTCACCATGCTGCAGAAACTCCGCGACAAGACCTCAGGCTGGATCGTCACCGTGATCCTGGGGCTGCTGATGATTCCGTTCCTGTTCGTGATCGACAACAGCTACCTCGGTGGTGTCGGCGCACAGAACGTGGCCAAGGTTTCGGCTCCGCCGACCTGGTGGCGCTCGGCGCCGTCGTGGTGGCCGGTGCGCATGCTGTGGCAGCACCATGAGATCAGCGCGCAGGATTTCCGTACCCGCTTCGAGCAGGAGCGCATGCGTGAGCGCCAGCAGCAGGGCGAGAACTTCGACCCGCGCGCGTTCGAGAGCACCGAGAACAAGCTGGCCGTGCTCGACCAGCTGATTGACGAACAGGTCGTGCGCCTGGTGGGTGAACAGGCGGGCGTAGTCGTCGGCGACGGCGCCGTGCGCGATTACATCCTGACCATCCCGGCCTTCCTGGGCAGCGATGGCAAGTTCAATGAGAACAACTACCGGCTGGCGCTGGGCGGTGGCAACCCGCCGCGCACCCCGGCCCAGTTCCAGGAAGAAGTGCGTGCCAGCCTGCAGCAGTCGGTGATTCCGGCCGGTCTGCAGAATTCGGGCTTTGTTACCCAGGCCGAGACCGAGCGCCTGCTGAAGCTGCTGGGCGAAACCCGTGACGTTGAACTGGTGGCGCTGCCGGAAGTGCCGGCCGATACCGCGCCGGTCACCGACGCACAGATCAAGCAGTGGTACGAAAGCCACGGCAAGGATTTCCGCCAGGCCGAATCGGTCTCGCTGGAATATGTCGAACTCAACGGTGCCAACCTGCCGGCGCCGGTACCGGCCGATGAGGCCACCCTGCGCAAGCGCTACGAGGAAGAGAAGGCCAAGTTCGCAAGCCCGGAACAGCGCCAGGCAGCGCACATCCTGATCACCGGTGACGGTGCCGAAGCGAAGGCTGCCAAGCTGGCCGCCGAGGCCAAGGCTGCCGGTGCCGACTTCGCTGCGCTGGCCAAGGCAAACTCGCAGGATCCGGGTTCCAAGGACCAGGGCGGTGACCTGGGCTGGGTCGAGCGTGGCGCGATGGTCAAGCCGTTCGAGGACGCGCTGTTTGCCGCCAAGGCTGGTGAAGTGATCGGTCCGGTCAAGACCGACTTCGGTTATCACGTCATCAAGGTCGCCGCCGTGCGCGGTGGCGAAGGCAAGTCGTTCGAGCAGGTGCGTGACGTCCTGGCCGCCGAGCAGCTGAAGGCCGACGGCGAGCGCAGCTTCAACGATCTGGCTGGCCGCCTGGTCGATGCCATCAACAAGAGCCCCAGCGATCTGATCGCCGCGGCCAAGGCGGTGGATCTGCCGGTGCAGACCTTGGGTCCGATCACCCGCGCTACTGCCAGCGGCATTGCCGCAGACCCGGCCGTGCTGCGCTCGGCGTTCTCCGACGTGATGGTGCAGGACGGCACCGCCAGCGATCCGATCGCGCTGGGTGGCAGCACCAACCACAGTGTGGTGATCCGTGTGGCCGCGCACTCGCCGGAACAGGCACTGCCGCTGGACAAGGCCCGCGAGCAGGTCATCGCCGCGATCCGTGCTGACCGCCAGCGCCAGGCCAGTGACAAGGCAGCCGACGCCCTGCTGGCCAAGCTGAAGGGTGGTGCCAGCCTGCAGTCGCTGGTTGCCAGCGACAAGCTGCAGGTCAGCCCGATGCCGGGCCTGCCGCGCAGCCAGCCGGTGCCGACCCCGGAAATCAACCGTGCCATCTTCAGTGCACCGGTGCCGGCTGAAGGCAAGGCGAGCTTCGGCAAGGTCGACGTCAACGGCCACGCGCTGGTGTTCGTGGTGAACAAGGTGACCCCGGGCAACATCAAGGAAGTGACGCCCGAGCAGCAGAAGCAGCTGAAGGACCAGCTGAGCCAGATTGACGGCATGGCGGCAGCCAAGGCCTACATCGACGCGATGCGCAAGAAGTTCGTGGTGCAGACCACCGAAGCCAACCTGTAAGCCGCCAGGCGAGCAGGATGCAAAAGGCCCGGCAATGCCGTAATGCTGTTCACTTAAGCAGCTGAGCCAATCAGAATCCGATGCCAGTCTTCTGGCATCGGATTTTTTGTGCCCATCCAACAACAACTGCTCGACCTTGGTGACCTGTTCAATTTCTCCGATCTGAGCACGTTCACCCAGAACTTTCCGGTGGAATGGGTGTCCAGCGCACTGGAGCTCTCCTCACAGGCCTCCATCCGCAGGCGCAGATTGCCCAGCGATCAGGTGCTGTGGCTGGTGCTGGGCATGGCCCTGTTCCGCGACGAGCCGGTGCATGAGGTGGCCAGGCGGCTGAACATCTGTGCCCAGGGCCTTGCATCACTGGATCTGCCTGCACGCAGCGGTATCAGCCAGGCTCGCGCGCGGCTTGGTGCGGATCCGGTAGAGGATCTTTTCCGCAGGTGCGGCCAGCATTGGGGAGCCGAGCGCTACCCTGACAATGACTGGCAGGGTCTACAGGTG
>NZ_CP026004.1:4278683-4475880 GCF_003086895.1 Stenotrophomonas sp. ESTM1D_MKCIP4_1
TCCAGAACAGCTACGGCAACATCAGTTCGTCCTTCTTCGGCGCCAAGTTCGGCCGCCACGTGGAGGAGCTGCTGGTCAGCCCGATGCCGAACTGGGTGATCCTGTGGGGCTACGTGGCCGGTGCGGTGCTGCGCGGCCTGATGGTCGGCGTGATCGTGCTGATCATCGCCATGTTCTTCACCCCGGTGCGCATCCCGCATCCGCTGGTGACGCTGACCACGGTCATCCTGGGTGCGACGATCTTCTCGCTGGCCGGCTTCATCAATGCGGTATACGCGAAGAAGTTCGACGACGTGGCGATCGTGCCGACCTTCATCCTGACCCCGCTGACCTACCTGGGTGGCGTGTTCTATTCGGTGAAGCTGCTGCCGACCTGGGCCGAAGCGGCGACCCATGCCAACCCGATCTTCTACATGGTCAACGCGTTCCGCTACGGCCTGCTGGGCAGCAGCGACGTGCCGGTGTGGGTGGCCTACGCGCTGATGATCGGCTTCGTGGTGGTGCTGACAGCACTGGCGCTGTGGCTGCTGCGACGGGGCGTGGGCATGCGCAGCTGAGGGTTGCCTGCAGGGCCTGCGGCCCTGCACCCGCTGCAACGTCAACGTCAACGTCAAACGCTGGCATTCCGTGGGATGGCGGGGCGGTGTGGATTGCAGGACACGCCGTGAACCCGTCCATGGGGGCTCGCAGGCGCCATCCATGGCGCCTGCGGTCCTGCAAATCCACACCACCCCGCCTTCGACAGTTGGCCGGTGGCCGGTAGATCCACGCCATGCGTGGATGGCGTAACCGTAGAGCCGGGCTAATGCTCGGCTCTTTTTTTGCCTGCAATCTCCGGCACAATCGCCGGAAGACATTCCCCCGGAAAATGGTGAACGTGCAATGCGCATCCTGATTCTCGGCGCCGGTGGTACTGGCGGATACTTCGGCGGCCGCCTCGCCCAGGCCGGCGTGGACGTGACGTTCCTGGTCCGTCCCACCCGCGCCAGCCAGCTCGACCGCGATGGTCTGGTCATCCGCAGCCCAGTGGGCGATGCCAGCTTCCCGGTGCAGCACGTCACCGCCGATGCGCTGCCCGCGCTTGCCGCCCGGAAGCCGTTCGACCTGGTCATCCTCAGCTGCAAGGCCTACGACCTCGACAGCTCGATCGATGCCATTGCGCCCGCCGTCAGTGCCCACACCAGCGTGCTGCCCATCCTCAACGGCCTGCACCATTACGGCGCACTGGATGCGCGCTTCGGCCGCGAGGCCGTTCTTGGCGGCCTGTGCTTCATCAGCGCCACCAAGGCCGCCGATGGCGCCGTGCTGCACCTGGGCAAGCCGGCCAAGCTCACCTTCGGCGAGCGCGACGGCGGTGCGATCTCCGAACGCGTGCGCGCCTTCGCTGCCGCCTGCGCACAGGCCAACCTCGACCACCTGGCCAGCGAGCACATCGGCCAGGAGCAATGGATCAAGTACACCTTCCTGACCGCGCTGGCGGCCGCCACCTGCCTGCTGCGCGCGGACATCGGCACCATCGTTGCCACCGACGACGGCGAGGCCATCGTGCGCGGCCTGTACGACGAATGCCTGGCCGTGGCCGAGGCGGCTGGCGAACCCGTGCCGCAGGCCGCGCAGGACACCGCGCGCGGCACCCTCACCCAGGCCGGATCTGCACTGAAGGCGTCGATGCTGCGTGATCTGGAAGCCGGCCAGCAGGTGGAAGCCGCGCACATCGTCGGCGACATGCTGGCGCGCGCACGCGCGGCTGACCAGGAAGGCCTGCTGCTGCAGGTGGCCTACAGCAGCCTGCAGGCCTACCAGGCACTACGCAGCGCGTGATGCTGCCTGCGCCGCTGCCGTCGCCGCTGCTGATCCTCGGCATGGGCTGGAGCGGGCGCGTGCTTGCGTCCCGGTTGCAGGGCTGTGGGGTGCAGGTGGTTGGCACGGTACGCGATCCTGCGGGCCTGCCCGACGATGGACTGCGGCGGCTCCGCCTGCATGCAGATGCCACGCCTTCGCCTGCAGTACTGGCGGCCATCGCACAGGCGCCGGCCGTACTCTGCAGCGTGCCGCCCGATGCGCAGGGTGACCCCGCCCTGCGCGTGCTGCTTCCCGCCCTGCAGGCCAGCCCGGCCCTGCGCTGGGTAGGCTATCTGTCCTCGACCTCGGTGTACGGTGACCGCGGCGGTGGCTGGATCGACGAGGACAGCGTGGCCGATGCCAGCGAAGCGGCGGGTGTGCAGCGGCGCCTGGCAGAAGCGCAATGGCGTGGGCTGGCCGACGCGCGTGGCATCGCCTCGGCGGTATTCCGGCTGCCGGCACTGTATGGTCCTGGCCGCAATGCGCTGCTGCAGCTGGCCGAGGGCCGCGCCCGCCATGTGGTGCGGCCCGGGCTGGTGTTCAACCGGCTGCACGTGGAGGATCTGGCGTCGGTGATCATCGCGGCGATGCAACGGCCCACGCGGGATGGACTCTATCTGCCCGCCGATGACGAACCCGCGCCCCCGCAGGAAGTACTGGCCTATGGCGCGCGGCTGGGCGGTTTCACACTGCCGCCGGCAGTGGCCTGGGATGACCCGGCAGTAAGCCCGACGCTGCGACGCTTCTACGCCAGCAACAAGCGCATCGACAGCCGCCGCACGCGCGAGGCGTTGGGGTGGGTGCCGAAGTTTGCGACGTACCGGGAGGGGCTGCAGGCGCTGGCCGCTGCGCTCGCCGGGCATGGCCCGGCGCTACCGCACGACGTCTGATTCGGTAAAGCCGGCCGCTGGCCGGCAATCAACCGTGCTGCCGGCCAGCGGCCGGCACTACCACCCTGCGCGCAGCGCGACGGATGTAAACAACAGGATCAACCTGCGTCGGGCAGACGGAAGAACGTGCGCGTTGCAGCGGTGGCGTTGGCAGCGGTTACTGACACGTCTTCGCCACGATCGCGGGCCAGTTCTTCAACGATGTGCGAGAGAAACATCGGCTCGTTGCGACGATCCTTCGGCATCGGCTTCAGCGTGCGCGGCAGCAGGTACGGTGCATCGGTCTCGATCATCAGGCGGTTGGCCGGGATGTTCTTCACCAGCTCACGCAGGTGCGCGCCACGACGCTCGTCGCACAGCCAACCGGTAATGCCGATGTACCAGTCCTGGTCCAGGTAATCGAACAACTCGTCACGCTCACCAGTGAAGCAATGCACCACCGCCGGGCCGAGGCGGCCCTCGAAGTTCTTCATCTGTGCCATGAAATCGGCGTGCGCATCGCGCTGGTGCAGGAACAGCGGCTTGCCATTGTCCGCGGCCAGCTGCAGCTGCCGCTCGAAGGCGCGGTGCTGGGCCGGGCGCGGCGAAAAATCGCGGAAGTAATCCAGCCCGCACTCGCCCACCGCCACCACTTCCGGGTGCGCATGCAGCGCTCGCATTTCGGCATCGCATTCGTCGGTGTACTCCACCGCATGGTGCGGGTGCACGCCGGCAGTGGCGTACAGGAAGCCGGGATACTGCTGGGCCAGCTGCAGGGCCAGTGGCGAGTGCTCGCGGCTGGCACCGGTGATGACCATCTGCACCACCCCGGCCTGCCGTGCGCGGTCCAGAACGGCATCGCGGTCGCGGTCGAAGGAGTCGTGGGTCAGGTTGGCGCCGATATCGATCAGGTGCATGGTCATCGCGGGGGAAAAGTGCCCGCGCATTGTACCCGCGCCGGCCACGGCCCCTTTATCCTTTGCGCATGAACACCCCGCTCTTCCCGATTTCCCCGCTGCTGCCGCAGATCCAGCAGCACCTGGCCGCGCAGTCGCGCCTGGTGCTGGAAGCACCGCCGGGTGCCGGCAAGACCACCCAGGTGCCGCTGGCCCTGCTCGATGCGCCCTGGCTGCAGGGCCGCAGGATCATTCTGCTGGAACCGCGCCGGGTGGCCGCGCGCAGCGCAGCGCTGTTCATGGCACGGCAGCTGGGCGAAGAGGTGGGTGGCACCGTGGGCTACCGCATCCGCTTCGAGAACAAGGTCTCGGCGCGTACCCGCATTGAAGTGGTCACCGAGGGCATCCTGACCCGCATGCTGCAGGACGACCCGATGCTGGAAACGGTCGGCGCGATCCTGTTCGATGAATTCCACGAACGCCATCTCAGCGGCGATCTCGGCCTGGCCCTGGCGCTGGACGTACAGGCGCAGCTGCGCGACGACCTGCGCCTGGTAGTGATGTCGGCCACGCTGGACGGCGAGCGCCTGGCGCGGTTCCTCGATGCGCCACGCCTGAGCAGCGAGGGCCGCAGCCATCCGGTGGCGATCAGCCACTTCCCGGCACGCCGCGATGAGGCGCTGGAACTGCAGGTGCGCCGCGCGGTACAGCAGGCACTGGCCGAACATCCCGGTGACGTCCTGGTGTTCCTGCCCGGCCAGCGCGAGATCGCACGCGTGCAGGCGGGCCTGCAGGAATCGCTGCACGGCGACGTCGAGGTGCTGGCCCTGCACGGCGAACTGCCGGTGGAACAGCAGGCGCGCGTGCTGCAGGTGGTCAGCGATGGCCGTCGCCGCGTGGTGCTGGCCACCAACGTGGCCGAATCGTCGGTGACCCTGCCCGGCGTGCGCGTGGTGATCGACAGCGGCCAGGCGCGCGAGCCGCGCTACGACCCCAACAGCGGCTTCACCCGGCTGGACGTGGTGGCCATCGCCCAGGCATCGGCCGACCAGCGTGCCGGCCGTGCCGGGCGCGTGGCCGAGGGCGTGGCCTGGCGGCTGTGGCCGCAGTCGCAGCGGCTGGAGCCGCAGCGCCGCGCCGAAATCGACCAGGTGGAACTGGCCGGGCTGGCGCTGGAGCTCGCCGCGTGGGGCAGCAGCGACCTGCGCTTTCTCGATCCGCCGCCGTCCGGCCCGATGGCAGCGGCTCGCGAACTGCTGCAGCGCTTGGGCGCGCTCTCGGACTCGGGCGCCATCACGGCGCTCGGCCGCCGCGTACTGGCCCTGGGCACGCACCCGCGCATGGCGGCAATGCTGCTGGCCGCGCCGGATGCACGGTCGCAGGCACTGGCGGCCGATCTGGCCGCACTGCTGGACGCGCGCGATCCGCTGCGCCAGGGCGGTGATGCGCTGGCCGCGCGGTGGCGGGCGCTGGCCGCGTTCCGTACGGGTCGCGCACCCGCCGATGCCAACCGCAGCGGTCTGGCCGCAATCGATGCCGCCGCCAAGCAGTGGCGCAGGCGCCTGCGCTGCGACGCTGCGCCACCGACCAGCATCGAAGCGCATGAACTGGGCGACCTGTTGGCCCATACCTTCCCCGATCGCATTGGTTTCCAGCATCCCAGCGACCCGCTGCGCTACCTGCTGGCCAACGGCCGCAGCGCCCGCCTGCACGAACTGAGCGATCTGCGCGGCGAGCCCTGGCTGGTGGCCAGTGAACTGCGCTTCGAGGCGCGCGATGCGCTGCTGCTGCGCGCCGCGCCGGTCGATGAAAGCGCGCTGCGCAGGACGTGGCCGCAGCGCTTCGTCACGGAAGACACCGTGCGCTGGGATGGCGAGCGGCGCGCCCTGGTCGCGCTGCGCGAAACGCGTTTCGACCGCATCGTGCTGGACAGCCGTTCGGCAGGGCGCGTCGATCCACAGCATGCCGCGCAGGCCTTGACCGAAGCGGTGGCCGAACTCGGCCTGGCTTCGCTGCCGTGGACCGAAGGTCTGCGCCAATGGCAGGCGCGGGTGGAATCGCTGCGCCGCTGGATGCCCGAGCTTGGCCTGCCCGACTGCAGCGATGCGGCCCTGCTGGCCAACCGCGCGCACTGGCTGCAACCGGCGTTTGCCGGCAAGACCCGGCTGGATGCATTGGACGAAAGCAGTTTCGGCGAAGCGCTGAAATCGCCGCTGGAATGGGCGCAACGGCAGCTGGTGGAACGCCACGCGCCGACCCGGATCAGCGTGCCGTCGGGGTTGGAGAGGGCGATCACCTACGGCCTGGACAGCGAAACCGGTGAACCCCAGCCACCGGTCCTGGCCGTGAAGCTGCAGGAGCTGTTCGGCCTGGCCGACACCCCGCGCATCGCCGATGGCCGGGTGGCGCTGACCCTGCACCTGCTTTCGCCGGGTGGGCGCCCGCTGCAGGTCACCCAGGACCTGCGCAATTTCTGGGAAAACACCTATGCCGAGGTGAAGAAGGAAATGAAAGGCCGTTACCCGCGGCATCCCTGGCCGGATGATCCGTGGACGGCCACGGCCACGCATCGGGCCAAACCGCGCGGCACCTGAAATGCGGGGTCAGAGCCCTTTCCCGAGGGAAAGGGATCCGACCCCCGCCCTGCCTGATCCTGAATGGCTGGGGTAGAGTCACCTTATCGTCGGCCCCGACTGACATACCGTTTACAGGCCGCACGACACACTGGACTTCGACCCGAGGCAAAGGACCCCACGCATGAGCAAGCTGACCGTAATCACCGACCGCGCCCTGGAGCGCGCCCTGGAACTGGCGCACACCGCCGGCGATGGCCTGAAGAGTGCCGGTGGCAGCCTGCGCCACCTTGGCCCGCAGGCCAGTGACTGGATCAAGACCGGCGCCGCCGTGGGTGCGGTGAAAACCGGCGGCAAGGTGGCCACCAAGTTCGTGCGCCGCAACCCCGCCGTGGCCGTAGCCGCTGCTGCCGTGGGCGTGGGCCTGCTGGGCTACGCGCTGTACCGCAAGCAACAGAAGAAGAAGGCCGGCAACGGCCACGTCGTGAATGGCCAGGCGCAGCGCATCAATGCGCGTGACCGCCGCAACGACACCGTGGTGGACGAGCACAGCGACATCGGCAGCGATGCGTGATGGCGCTGGGGTCGGATCCCTTCCGCAGGAAGGGCTCTGACCCCGCAACCCGCAGGGCCGGACGCCGCAAGGCCTCCGGCCCTTTCTGTTTCAGCCGATCTGCCGCCACTGCCCCGGCTGCAGGTCATCCAGGCGGTACGGGCCCATCGACACGCGCACCAAGCGCAGCGTGGGCAGATTCACGGCAGCGGTCATGCGCCGCACCTGGCGGTTGCGGCCTTCGCGGATGGTGATCGCAAGCCAGCTGTCGGGCACCGTTTTGCGGAAACGCACCGGGGGATCACGCGGCCACAGAGCCGGCGCCGGTTCGAGACGCTCGATCTTCGCCGGCAGCGTCGGCCCATCGTTCAATACCACCCCATCGCGCAGTCGCTGCAGCTGTTCATCGCTGGGGCTGCCTTCCACCTGCACCCAGTAGGTCTTGTCGGCCTTGTGCCGCGGGTCGGTCAGTTTGTGCGCCAGCGTGCCGTTGTCGGTCAGCAGCAGCAGGCCCTCGCTGTCATGGTCGAGCCGGCCCGCAGCGTACACGCGCGGAGGCAGGCCGAAGCCGGCCAGGGTCGGCCGCGGCGGCACGCTGCGGTCGGTGAACTGGCAGAGCACGTTGAAGGGCTTGTTGAACGCGATGAGCATTGCAGAGACGGCGGGCAGCGGGTGAAGCATTGTCACACGCCGCGCGGCGACACGGCCCTGTAGAGCCGCGCCCACGCTCGGCTGCGTTTCGCTGCGACCGCACAGCCGAGCATGGGCTCGGCTCTACAACAGGGCGGTCAACATCGCAGGGATGGCAGGCGCCACGGATTTACGGCTTCACGAAGCGCAGCGTCATGCGATCGCTCTCACCGATGGCCTGGTACTTCGCGGCGTCGGCTTTGTCATGCTGGTCGGTCGGCGGCAGGGTCCACACGCCGTTGGGGTGGTCCTTGGTGTCGCGCGGATTCGCGTTCACTTCAGTACGCGCGTCCAGCGTGAAACCTGCCGCTTCGGCCATGGCGATCACCTGCTGCTGGCCGACATAGCCGGTGTCATCATCGTCCGCCACGTCGGCCTTGGCGCGGTGTTCGACCACGCCCAGCACGCCGCCCGGCTTGAGCACGTTGAAGAAGCCCTGGAACATGCCCTGCGCCTGGCCGGCCTTGCGCCAGTTGTGCACGTTGCGGAAGGTCAGCACCACATCGGCAGAATTGGCCGGCCCGAACACTGGCTTTGCGGGGTCGTAGGCCACCACGGCGCTCTTGTTGAACTGGGCCGGTGTACCCGCGAACTTCTTTTCCAGACTGTTGCGGCTGCGCTGCTGGTAATCGCGGCCACGGCCTTCGGGTACGGCCGAGGGATCGACGACTGCCGCGATGTAATGCCCCTTGTCACGCAGCAGCGGTGCCAGGATTTCCGAGTACCAGCCGTTGCCGGGCGTGATTTCGATGACCGTCTTTTCCGGGGTGACCTTGAAGAAGGACAGCGTCTGCGCGGGATGGCGGTAGTTGTCGCGTTTGGCGTTGGCCGGATCACGCGTCGGCGCCTTCACCGCTGCATCGATGGCCGGCAGCACCTGGATCTTCGCCGGTGCCACCGTGGCCGGTGCGGCGAATGCGGGAACAGCAACAAGCAGGGCCGATGCAAGCAGCAGGCGGCAACCACGCAGGGACGAGACAGCGATCATCGGGGCGATTCCAGCGGAAGATGCGGCGAGACTAGCAGCCGGCGCGGGCAAGGTGTTCACAAAACGTTAGCCACGCCCCCGCGACGGAACACTGTTTTGTGGTCAGCGCCGCAGCACGGTCACACATCGCGCTCTATGCTGCAGAACTACCCCCAAGGAGTCCGTGCCCATGACGGCAACCCGCGAACTGGGCCGTTCCGGCCTGCATGTACGTCCGCTCGCCTTCGGCGGCAATGTGTTTGGCTGGAGCGCCGATGAAAAGGCCAGCTTCGCCCTGCTCGATGCCTTCGTCGATGCCGGCTTCAATCTGGTGGACACCGCCGACGTGTATTCGGCCTGGGTGCCCGGCAACGAAGGCGGCGAATCGGAAACGCTGATCGGCAAGTGGTTCGCACGCAGCGGAAAGCGCGACAAGGTGGTGCTGGCGACCAAGGTAGCCAAGTGGGCCGAACGCCCCGGCCTGACCCCGGACAACATCAATGCCGCCGTGGAAGATTCGCTGCGCCGCCTGCAGACCGACGTCATTGATCTGTACCAGGCCCACGAGGACGATGAATCCACGCCGCTGGAAGCCACGCTGGCTGCGTTCGGCCGTCTGATCGAGGCGGGCAAGGTGCGGGCCATCGGTGCATCCAACTACAGCGCCACGCGCCTGGCCGATGCGCTGAAGGTGTCCACCGATTACAAGCTGCCGCGCTATGAAACGCTGCAGCCGGAATACAACCTGTACGACCGCGCGGGCTATGAAACCGAACTGGAACCGCTGGTGCAGCGCGAACAGATCGGCGTGATCGGCTACTACGCGCTGGCCAGTGGCTTCCTCAGCGGCAAGTACCGCACGCCGGCCGACGCAGGCAAAAGCCCGGCGCGCGGCGAGATGGTGGTCAAGCGCTATCTGAATCCGCGTGGCCTGCGCATCCTGCAGGCGCTGGATGATGTGGCCAGCAAGCACAACGCCAGCGCTGCACAGATTGCACTGGCCTGGCAGATCGCGCGGCCGTCGATCACCGCGCCGATTGTCAGCGCGACCAGTGTCGAACAGCTGCATGACCTGCTGGCAGCAGCCAACGTCGGGCTGAGCGTGCAGGACATCGCACAACTGGATGCGGCCAGCGTCGAGGGTTGATTGCCGCATCCACGCATGGCGTGGATCTACTACGGCAGTAGATCCACGCCACGCGTGGATGGCACTTGGGGTCAGAGCCCTTTCTGCGAAAGCGATCTGACCCCGCAGTCTTCAACGCGGCACGCTGTCCTCGCTCACCAGGGCGTGGTGCACGCCGATCCCCGCGCGTACGCCTTCGGCCATGGCCAGGGTGATGTTGCCGACCGTGGTCGCGTCGCCGGCGGCATGCACGTTCGGCACCGAGGTCTGCTTCATCATGTCGACCTCCACCAGGACGCCCAACGGGCTTTCCACCAGCGCGCAGCCCAGCTGCTGCACCAACCGCGTGGCCATCTGCTGCAGGGCAGGTACGAACAGCGCACGCTGGGCGATGCGGCGGCCATCGGCCAGTTCCACTTCCAGCCAGGTCGGCTGTTCACCCTGCACGCCCACCACCGGGGTGGTTTCGATCTGCACGCCGCGCTGCTGCATGGCGGCCCGCTCGTCTTCGCTGATCGCCAGGCCCTGGCTGAAGAAGGTGACATTGCCCCAGTCGGCGAACAGCGGCGCCTTGGCCGCCGACATGGGGTGGCCGCCGAGCAGGCCGATGGCACCACCGCCGACTTCATAGCCGTGGCAGTACGGGCAGTGCAGCACGGTGCTGCCCCAGCGCTCGGCCAGCCCCGGCAGTGCGGGAAGCTGGTCGGTGATGCCGGTGGCCAGCAGCAGCTTGCGCGCGGCCAGCACCTGGCCATCGGCGGTACGCACCTCCACGCCATCGGCGCGGGCCTGCGCCTGCACCACCTCGCCCTGCAGCCAGCGCACCGTGGGGTAATCCAGCAGTTGCTGGCGCGCGGTCTTCAGCAGCTCGGCGCCGCTGATGCCGTCCTGGCCAAGCACCCCGTGCGAGTGGCTGGCGGCGCGATTGCGCGGCAGGCCGCTGTCGATGACGGTGACCGGGCGGCGGGCACGGGCCAGGATCAGGCCGGCGGCGATGCCGGCGTAACTGCCGCCGACGATGAGGACATCAGGATTCATGGTGGCCTTCCAGGGAACGGTGATGGGCAAGATGGCGGGCGAAGTCGGCGCCCAGCTGGTCCAGCGTGCTGGCCTGCAGGCGCGCTTCGAGCAGGCGTTGTGCCTCGCGCGCGCCGTCCTGCAGGGCCTGGTTGACCAGCTGCTGGATGGGGCAGCCACCGCCGTTGTCGCGGTTGCCGACCTGCACCAGCGGCGGCGCGCCGACCGCCAGGTAGATGTCATGCAGGCTGATCTGCGCGGCCTCGCGTGCCAGTTGGCTGCCACCGCCATGGCCGCGCGTGCTGCGCACCAGGCCGGCCTTGTGCATCTGCGCCAGCAGGCGACGGATCACCACCGGATGGGTGGGCAGGCAGGCGGCCAGTTGCTCGGACGTGCGCGGCCCCTCCTGGCCCACCAGATGGGCCATCACGTGCAGGGCGTCGGAGAGCGGATTCGCGGATTTCATGTAACTACGATAGTTACATTTAGACCCGCTGTCGAGACCCCGTCCCGCCCATTTCTGGACACACTCGTCCTATGAAACGGCTTCTTCACCTCGCTAAACCCACCTGCAATGTGATCCGATTCTCACTTCAGCGGACTTAAGCACGGTCGATACCGCATCGCCCCCTTTCCGAGAGTCCGCCCCATGAACGCCTCCTCCCGTGCGCCGCGGCTGCAGTCGAAGCTGCTCGGTGCCGTATCCGCTGGCCTGGCCATCGTCCTGCTGTGTGCATTGGCCGGCCTGGCATCGGCATGGCTGAAGCTGTCCGCCGACGTACCGGCGGAAGTCGCCCACAGCCGCAATGCCGAGCACCTGCAGCGCGAGTTCCGCGGCCAGGTACAGGAGTGGAAGAACGTGCTGCTGCGCGGCCACGACGAGGCGCTGCGCGAGCGCCACCTGCAGGCCTTCGATGACGAGGGGAAGCGGGTGGAGACCCTGGCCCGCGATCTGGCCACCAGCCCCGATGCGCGCACCCGCGACATGGCACAGGCGTTCGCTGACCTGCACGCGCAGTTGCAGAAGGACTACCACGCGGCACTGCAGGCGTTCGCCGAGGCAGGCTACGACCCGGCTGCCGGCGACAACCTGGTGCGCGGCAAGGACCGGCCCGTGGCCGCAGCGCTGGATGCACTGGGCGCGCACGCCGCA
The DNA here is from genome assembly GCF_003086895.1 of Stenotrophomonas sp. ESTM1D_MKCIP4_1. Lineage (NCBI taxonomy): Bacteria > Pseudomonadati > Pseudomonadota > Gammaproteobacteria > Lysobacterales > Lysobacteraceae > Stenotrophomonas > Stenotrophomonas sp. ESTM1D_MKCIP4_1. The sequence goes on from NZ_CP026004.1 coordinate 4,290,370, forward strand.
CAGGTGGCCGAGACCGCGGTGAGCGCACGTTCGCAGCAGGCGCGGCGCACCCTGGTGGTGTGCGCGGCGCTGACCATCGCGGCGGCGGTGCTGCTGCTGGCCGGCCTGGGTGTGTGGCTGCGGCGCGCCGTGGTGCAGCCGGTGCTGGCGGTGGAAGCTGCCGCGCGTGCGGTGGCGGCCGGCGATCTGGAGCATGTGGTGCAGGTGCGCAGCCGCGATGAGATCGGCCGCCTGGCCCAGGCCATGCTGGCCGTACAGGGCACGCTGCGTGGCGTGCTGGCGGCACAGACCACGATGGCGCGTGCGCACGAGGCCGGGGCGATCAGTCACCGCATGGACGACAGCGCCTTCCCCGGCGCCTACGGCCGCATGGTGGCCGACACCAACGCGCTGGTTGATGCGCACATCCAGGTGAAGATGCGCGCGATTGCGATCATGGGCCGCTATGCGGTGGGCGACCTCAGCCAGGACATGGAGCGCCTGCCGGGCGAGAAGGCGGTGATCACCGAGGCGCTGGATGCGGTGAAGCACAACCTGGCTGCGATCAACGGCGAGATCCGCCGCCTGGCCGGCGCTGCCGCCGCCGGTGATTTCAGCCAGCGTGGTGACAGCACACGCTTCACGCATGACTTCCGCGCGATGGTCGAAGGGCTGAACCAGCTGATGCAGGCCACCGAACAGAACCTGGGTGAGGTCTCCGGCATGCTGCGGGCGATCGCCGATGGTCGCCTGGGTGCGCGCATGCACGGCGATTTCCACGGCGTGTTCGCGCGCATCGCCCGCGATGCCAACACCACCGCCGCGCAGCTGGCGACGATTGTCACCGACATCAAACACACCTCGGGCAGCATCCATTCGGCCGCTGCCGAGATCGCCGCGGGCAACAGCGACCTGTCGCGCCGCACCGAACAGCAGGCCGCGCACCTGGAAGAGACCGCTGCATCGATGGAGGAACTGACCTCCACCGTGCGCCAGAACGCGGAGCATGCGCGGCAGGCCAATCAGCTGGCGATCGGTGCCCACCGCGTAGCCTCGCAGGGTGGCGAGGTGGTCGGCCAGGTGGTGGCGACCATGGGCGCGATCGAGACGTCCTCGCGGCAGATCGCCGCGATCATCAGTGTCATCGACGGCATCGCGTTCCAGACCAACATCCTCGCGCTGAACGCGGCGGTGGAAGCGGCGCGTGCCGGTGAGCAGGGCCGCGGGTTTGCGGTGGTGGCCAGTGAAGTACGCACGCTGGCGCAGCGCTCGGCGGCGGCAGCCAAGGAGATCAAGACGCTGATCGAAGCCTCGGTGGAACAGGTGGGCCACGGTGCGCAGCGCGTGCGCCAGGCCGGTGACACCATGGCGGAGATTGTTGCCGCGGTGCAGCGGGTCACCGACATCATGGCCGAGATTTCCGCCGCCTCGCAGGAACAGAGCACGGGCATCGAACAGGTCAGCCAGACCATCCTGCAGATGGACGGCACCACCCAGCAGAACGCTGCGCTGGTGGAGGAAGCCAGCGCGGCCGCGCGCAGCCTGGAACAGCAGGCGGACCGCTTGATCGAAGCGGTGGATGTGTTTGATCTGTCGACCACGGCAACGACGCAGGATGGCTTCGCACGCGCGGCGTGAGGGTCCGCGCCCACCGATGACGAATGCCGGCCAGCGGCCGGCACTACCGTTCCCTGCACAGGTAGTGCCGGCCGCTGGCCGGCAACCCAACCTACATCTCAGCGCAGGTAATCACCCTGCGTCATCCCCTCGCCCAGGTGATCCAGGAACGAGCTGATGCGCGCCGACACCGCGGTGTTGCGGTAGTACACCGCGTGGATCGGCTGGTAGACATCCAGTGTCTGCCCTGCCAGCACCGGCACCAGCGTGCCGGCAGCGCGGTCACGGTCGGTGACGAAGTCGGACAGGCAGGTGATGCCCACGCCTTCCACCGCCAGCCGGCGCAGCGTTTCACCGCTGGACACGGCGATATCCGGACGTACCAGCAACTGGCCCTCGGCGTCGCCCGGCAGCGGCCAGCGGTTCAAGGATTCCGGCTCATTGAAACCCAACAGCGTGTGCTGCCCCAGTGCGGCCACGCTCGCCGGTTCGCCGTGTGCGGCCAGATAGGCCGGGCTGGCCACCAGCTGCAGGCGGCAGCGTCCCAGCGAGCGCGCGTGCAGGGTTGAGTCGGCCAGCGGGCCGATGCGGATGGCCAGATCGGTGCGCCGCTCCAGCAGATCGATGTAGCGCTCGGAACTGTTCAGTTCCAGCTGCACATCGGGGTAGCGGGCGCGATAGCTGGCCACCAGTGGCGCGATCACGTGCAGCACGAACGGCATGGCCGCATCCACCCGCAGCCGCCCGGCCGGGCGCTCACGGCGGGCGGCCATCTGTTCTTCGGCCGATTCCACGGCATCGATGATCGCCCGCGCGTGGCGCAGGTAGGCCTCGCCCTCGGCGGTCAGGTGCAGGCGCCGCGTGGTGCGGGTCAGCAGGGTGGTGCCGAGCTTCTCTTCCAGCCGCCCCAACGCCCGGCTCACGCCGGAGGGGGTCTGGCCCAGCTGCTCGGCGGCGGCGCTGATCGAGCCACTGTCGATCACCGCCAGGAACGCCTGCATTTCGTCGAGGGTGGTCTTCATGGCGCCATTATTGACCATCAGGCAAGAGTGATTGGCGTGAAGACTGGTTTTTCGGCAAAGGTGCGCCGCGCACACTGCGCGCCTTCCTTCCCTCTGGAGCCTGCCATGACCCGTGGCATTCCCCTCGCTCTGCTGGCGCTCACCGTAGGCGCCTTCGCCATCGGCACCACTGAGTTCGTCATCGTCGGCCTCATTCCGACCATCGCCGCCGACCTGCACGTCAGCCTGCCCTCGGCCGGCCTGCTGGTCTCGCTGTATGCACTGGGCGTGGCCATCGGCGCGCCGGTGCTGACGGCGCTGACCGGCCGCGTGCCGCGCAAGCAGCTGCTGGTCGCGCTGATGCTGCTGTTCACCCTGGGCAACGTCATCGCCTGGATGGCGCCGGGCTACACCTCCCTCATCGTCGCCCGCATCCTTACCGGGCTCGCCCACGGCGTGTTCTTCTCCATCGGTTCGATCATCGCAACGGCCGTGGTACCGAAGGAAAAGGCCGCCAGCGCGATCGCCATCATGTTCACCGGCCTGACCGTCGCCCTGGTGACCGGCGTGCCGCTGGGCACCTTCATCGGCCAGCACCTGGGCTGGCGCGCAACCTTCCTGGCCGTGGCAGGCCTGGGCGTGGTCGCCCTGCTGGGCGCGCTGCTGTTCGTGCCGCGCAACCTGCCGCAGAGCGCGGCGGCCAGTGTCCGCCAGCAACTGGGCGTACTGGCCCAGCCGCGCCTGCTGCTGGTCTATGCAATGACCGCGCTGGGCTATGGCGGTACGTTCCTGGCCTTCACCTACCTGGCGCCGATCCTGCAGGATGTCACCGGCTTCTCGGCAAACGCAGTCAGCCTGGTGCTGCTGGTGTACGGCGTGTCGGTGGCCATCGGCAACCTGTGGGGTGGCCGCCTGGCCGACCGCCTGGGCCCGGTGCCGGCACTGAAGCGGATCTTCGCGCTGCTGGCCCTGGTCCTGTTCGTGCTTACGTTCACCGCCTACAACACCTGGCTGATGCTGCTGACCGTGCTGGCGCTGGGCGCCGTGGCGTTCGGCAATGTGCCCGGCCTGCAGGTCTACGTGGTCAAGCAGGCCCAGCGCTACGCACCGCAGGCGACCGATGTGGCCTCGGGCCTGAACATCGCCGCGTTCAACATCGGCATCGCCCTGGGTGCCTCGCTGGGTGGCCTGGTGGTGGAGCACATCGGCCTGATGCACACCCCGTGGCTGGGCGCGCTGGTGGTGGTGGTGGCGTACGCACTCACCGTGCTGAGCGGCCGCCTGGACCGCCGCGATGGTGTCGACCACCGTGCCGAAGGCATCACCGCGGCTGCACATTGACCGGCCGTGCAATGCACCGTTGCCGGCATGCAGACGCTCCCTGACCTACCCTTCCTGTTCACTCCTTTCCCCCCGTTGGAGCTTCCCATGACTGTCCCCACCTTTGGTCTCGGCACCTTCCGCCTGAAGGACCAGACCGTGATCGATTCCGTGCGCAACGCGCTGGACGTCGGCTACCGCGCCATCGACACCGCGCAGATCTACGGCAATGAAGCCGAGGTCGGCCAGGCCATCGCCGAATCCGGCGTGCCGCGCGACGATATCTACCTGACCACCAAAGTGTGGATCACCGAGTTCAAGCGCGATGCGCTGCTGGCCAGCCTGCGTACCAGCCTGGAAAAGCTGCGCACCGACCATGTGGACCTGGCGCTGATCCACTGGCCTTCGCCCAACGACAAGGTGGACGTGCCGATGGAGGAGTACCTGCCGGCGTTGGCCGAAGCCAAGGCGCAGGGCCTGACCCGCGAGATCGGCATTTCCAACTTCACCATCGCCCAGACCCGCAAGGCGATCGAGATCCTGGGGGCCGATGCCATCGCCACCAACCAGATCGAGATCCACCCGTACCTGCAGAACCGCCTGCTGGTGAAGTTCCTGCAGGACAACGGCATCCGCATCACGGCGTACATGAGCCTGGCCTATGGTGAAGTGCTGAAGGACCCGGTGATCCAGGCCATTGCCGGCCGCCACCAGGCCACCCCGGCGCAGGTGGCGCTGGCCTGGGCACTGCAGCAGGGCTTTGCGGTCATTCCCTCGTCCACCAAGCGCGAGAACCTGGCCGGCAACCTGGAAGCTGCGGCCATCCGCCTGACCGACGATGACATGGCACAGATCGCCAAGCTGGACCGCGGCCATCGCCTGGCCAATCCGGAAGGCATCGCCCCGGCCTGGGATTGATCCCGACTGCGGTCAGGGACCGGAATCGGCAGGCGCCGACCTTGGTCGGCACCTGCCAGAAGCGGGGGTCATCCCCCGCTCTGCAGCAACCAGCCGCGCATCGCCGCACTCACCTCGTCCGGCTTTTCCATCGGTGCCAGGTGCCCGCAGTCGGGCACCACCACCAGCTGCGAATGCGGCACCAGCGCGTGCATTTCCTCGCTCACCGCCAGCGGCGTGATGCGATCGTTGGCGCCGCACACGATCAGCAGCGGATCGCGGTAGGCGGCCAGCACGTCATGGCCATCGCAGCGTTCCAGCCCACTCTGGCGCAGGAATACCTCGGCGCCCAGGCGTGCGGTCATGTCGCGCACGCGCTGCACCAGCACGTAGTCGTCCAGCCGCGACGCATCGATGTAGCTGCGCATCAGCGCATCGCCAAACCCATGGAACCTGCCCGGCAGGCGCACACTGGCCCGCTGGCTGCGGCGCTGCTCGGCACGCTCGGGCGAATCGGCATGGATCGAGGTATCAATCAGCGCCAGCTGCAGCACGCGTTCGGGCGCGCTGCGCAGGATCTGCTGGGCAACAAAACCACCCAGTGAGAAACCGGCCAGGGCGAAGCGCTCGGGCGCCTGCGACAGCACGTCGTCGGCCACCGCCTGCAGGGTTTCGCCCCGGGTCTGGTCGCCCACGGTGCAGTCGGCAATATCGGCCAGGTCGGCCAGCTGCGCGCGCCACAGTTCGGCATCGTTGAGCAGGCCGGGGAGCAGCAGCAGGGGGATGCGTTCGGTCATGGGCGTATTGTCGCGCGGCGGAAGCGCTGCGGCCATGCCGCAACGGGCCGTTGGGCTGTACAGTCGAGCCATGCTCGACCGCCCTTCCCCGTAGCGTCGAGCCTGCTCGACTGCTGTGCTCAGAGCAGTCGAGCAAGCTCGACTCTACGAAAGCTCGAGGCAGTCGAGCACGCTCGACTCTACGAGATCCCGGCGCGTTCAAGCGCGCTCAATCCCAGGACACGGACGCGACCATGGCAGACCCCTACAACAGCGGCATCCCCTCCCCTCCGGCCCTGCGCTTCGAGGATTCCCTGGTCACCACCGCCTTCGAGCTGCCCGGCTACCGGGTGGCGCGCAACCTGGGCGTCGTGCGTGGCATCACCGTGCGCTCGCGCTCGATCGTCGGCAACTTCCTCGGCGGCATCCAGACCATCTTCGGCGGCAACATCACCATCTATACCGAACTGTGCGAGCAGGCCCGTGAGGAAACCTACCGCGACATGGTCAAGCATGCGCGGCAGCTGGGGGCGAATGCCATCATCGGCATGCGTTACGACGCCACCGATGTGATGACCGGACTGACCGAGGTGCTGTGCTATGGCACTGCGGTGGTGGTGGAACCGTTGCGGTGATCCTGGCGCCAGGTATGGCATCCAAAGCAGCCGAGCGCGGGCTCGGCTCTACACAGCGGGAGCAGGCACGTCGACCTGCTGCACCGGCAGTGTCACCATCATCACCGTCGGGTCGTCCGGGTCGAGCCGGGTCTTGAAGCCCAGGCTCTGGCACATCGCCAGCATGGTGCTGTTCTCGCGCAGCACCTGGCCTTCCACCACATCCAGCCCCAGCCATTTGGCGTACTCGATCATGATCGCCATCAGGCGCCAGCCGATGCCATGGCCCTTCAGGTCCGAGCGGATCAGGATGCCGTACTCGCCACGGTGGTAATCGGCGTCGGCATGCAGCCGAACCGCGCCGAGCATGTCACCGCTGCGCGGATCGATGGCCACCAGCGCGATCGAACGCGCGTAGTCGAGCTGGGTGAGGCGGGCGATGAATTCATGGCTGAAATGCTTCACCGACTGGAAGAAGCGCAGGCGCAGGTCTTCATCGCTGACACGGGCGAAGAACGCGCGGAACAGCGCATCGTCTTCCGGCCGTACCGGGCGCACGAAGGCGCGGCCACCGTCGGACAGATCGATGGTGCGTTCCCACTCCTTGGGATAGGGGAAGACCGAAAAGCGCGGGTGGCCACGGCCCTTGTGCAGGATGCGCGAGGGCGCGATGGCGATGCGTGCGTCGAGCGCGAGGATGCCCTTGCTGTCCACCAGCAGCGGATTGATGTCCAGCGTGCGCACTTCGGGAATGTCGGCCGCCAGCTGCGCCAGCTTCACCAGGGCCAGGGCCAGCGCGCGCTCGTCGGCGGCCGGCACATCACCATAGGCCTTGAGGATGCGCGACGCGCGGGTCTGGCCGATCAGTTCATGGGCCAGGCGCAGGTCCAGCGGCGGCAGCGCCAGCGCCTTGTCATTGATCACTTCCACGGCAGTACCGCCGCGCCCGACCACGATGACCGGGCCGAACGTCGCGTCATCGGCGATGCCGACGATGATCTCGCGCGCTTTCGGGCGGACGATGGTCGGCTGCACCAGCAGGCCGTCAATGCGTGCCTGCGGGCGCAGCTGGCGCGCGCGCTCGAGGATCCCGTTGGCTGCGCTCTGCACCGCCGGCAATGTCGCCAGGTTCAGACGCACGCCATCCACGGCGGATTTGTGCGGGATATCCGGCGAGAGGATCTTCAGCGCCACGGTTGCGCCGCGCTCCAGCAGTGGCTGCGCCAGGTCCATCGCTTCGTGCGCATCACGCGCATGCATGACCGGCGCCGACGGAATGCCGTAGGCCTTGAGCAGATCGTGGGTGGCCAGCGGATCCAGCCACTGCTGGCCGTTGGCCAGTGCGGCATCGACCAGCGCACGCGCACGCGCGGTGTCCACGCTGAAATCCTGCGGCAGGCTGGGCGGCGTTTCCATCAGCGCGTTCTGCGCGTCACGGTAGCGCACCAGATGCTGGAAGCCGCGCACGGCCTCGGCTTCGGTCGGATAGGTCGGCACGCGCGCGGCGTTGAGCGTGGCAGTGGCCTGGTCATCGTTGCCCAGCCACACGGCGAACACCGGCTTGTCGCGCTGGTGGCGCGGACGCAGCCCGAGCGTGCGGGTCAGGGCCTGCGCGGCATCGGCCGATGAGGTAAACGCGGTGGGCACGTTGACCACCATCACCGCATCGTTCTCGTTGTCGGCCAGCAGCGCTTCGATGGCGGCGGCGTAGCGGTCGCCATCGGCGTCGACCACGATGTCGACCGGATTGCTGCGCGACCAGCCCTGCGGCAACACCTTGTCCAGCGTTTCCACCGTGCTCTCGGACAGCTGCGCCAGGGTGCCGCGCAGTGCCACCAGCTGATCCACCGCCAGGCGGCCGACGCCACCACCGTTGCTGAGCACGGCCAGGCGGCGGCCCGGGAACGAGCCGAGGCGGCCAAGCGTTTCGGCGGCGGTGAACAGTTCGTCCAAGGCACTCACGCGCAGCAGCCCGGCGCGGTTGAAGGCGGCACCATAGACATCGTCGGCGCGCGCCAGCGCCTGCACGTGGGTATCGGCGCTGCCCGGCTGCACACGTTCGGCACGACCGGATTTCACCACCACCACGGGCTTTGCGCGGGCGGCGGCGCGGGCGGCCGACATGAACTTGCGCGCGTCCTTGATGTGTTCGACGTAGAGCAGGATGGCGCGGGTGCGGTAATCGGTGGCGAAGTAATCGAGCAGATCGCCGAAGTCGACATCCATCGTGTCGCCCAGCGACACCACGGCGGAGAACCCGACCGAACGCGCCACGCCCCATTCCACCAGTGCGGCGGCGATGGCCGAAGATTCGGAGATCAGGGCGAGGTCACCGGCCTGCGGAAAGTGCGCGGCGATGCTGGCATTGAGCCGCGCATGCGGCGCGATCACGCCCAGGCAGTGGGGGCCAAGGATGCGCAGGCCGTGCCTGCGTGCCACGTGTTCCACCTGTTCGGACAGCGAGCCCGGGCCTTCGCCGAGGTGCGCGGTGAGGATGATGGCGGCCTGCACGCCACGCTCGGCGGCGGTGCGCACCACCTGCGGCACGATCGCTGCCGGTGCGGTGATGACCACCAGGTCGGGCACCCAGTCCAGGTCCTTCAGCCGCTTCACGGTGCGGATGCCATCGATCTCGGCATGCCGCGGATTGATCCACGCCACCTTGCCGGGGAACCCGGTACCGCGCAGGTTGCGCATCACCGCGCGGCCGGCCGAGCGTTCGCGGGGGCTGCCGCCGATCACGGCGACCGACTGCGGGCGGAACACGGACTGCAGGTGGTAGGTACTCATGCGCCTACGGTACCCAAAAAGGGGATGAAGGGGTCGGATCCCTTTCCGCAGGAAAGGGCTCTGACCCCGCTGCGGGCGCGGGCATATGGGGTCGGAGCCCGTCGCTGCGCGATGGGATCCGACCCCGTATTACGGGTACACCCGGCTACAACAACGTGCCGTGCAGGATGAGCGCGGCGATGCTGAAGTAGATCACCAGCCCGGTCACGTCCACCAGGGTGGCGACGAACGGTGCCGAGGCGCTGGCCGGGTCGAAGCCCAGGCGCTTGAGGATGAAGGGCAGCATCGAACCGGACAGCGAGCCGAAGGTGACGATGCCCACCAGCGCCGCGCCGATGGTGATGGCCAGCAGGATCCAGTGCTCGCCGTAGTCATGCAGGCCGCCCAGCTGCCAGATGACGATGCGCACGATGGCCAGGCAGCCGAGGATGGCACCCAGCACCATGCCGGTGGGGACTTCGCGCAGGGCCACGCGCCACCAGTCGCTCAAGCGCAGTTCGCGCAGCGCCAGGCTGCGGATCAGCAGCGACGTCGCCTGAGAACCGGAGTTACCGCCCGAGCTCATGATGAGCGGGATGAACAGCGTCAGCACCACCGCGCGCGCCAGCTCATCCTCGTAGTGCTGCATTGCGCTGGCGGTGAGCATCTCGCCCAGGAACAGCACGCTCAGCCAGCCGGCACGCTTGCGCAGCATCTCGAAGAAGCCGATCTGCATGTACGGCTTGTCCAGCGCTTCCATGCCGCCGAACTTGTGCGCGTCTTCGGTCGATTCCTCGATGAGGGCATCGAGCACGTCATCGACGGTGACGATGCCCAGCAGGTGCTGCTGCGCATCCACCACGGGAATGGCCAGCAGGTCGTGGCGGCGGATCAGCCGTGCCACCTCTTCCTGGTCCAGCAGGGCATCGACCGTCACCGGCGGATTGACCTGGGCCACGTCGAGGATCGACTCCTCCGGCAGGCCGGTGATCAGGCGGCGCATGGTCACCACCTGCTGCAGCTGCTGGCTGGCCGGGTCAAGCACGTAGATGGCGTACACGGTTTCGCGGGTGCGCTCGACCTGGCGGATGTGCTGCAGGGTCTGGGCCACTGTCCAGGTCGCGGGTACGGCGACGAACTCGGTGGTCATCAGCGCGCCGGCGGTGTTGGGCGGGTAGCTCAGCAGGGTCTGGATCGCCCGACGGGCATCGCTGCCCAGCAGCGGGATCAGCCGGGCGCGCTCCTCTTCGTCCAGCTCGTGGACGATGTCGGTGGCGCGGTCGTCGGCCATCAGCCCCAGCAGTGCGGCAGCACGGGCCGGCGGCAGGGCGGCCACCAGCTCGCCGCTGCGGTGCAGTTCCGGTGCTTCGAGCATCTTCACTGCGCGCGGCAGCGAAAGCGCGGCCAGTGTCTCGGCGGCGCGCTGCAGGTCGAGGGTATTGAGGAACTCCACCGCATCGGCGGTGTTGTAGTTGGCCAGGGGCGCGGCCAGTGCAGCGGCATCCGCCACTGGGCGCAACAATTGCTTCTGGTTCATGGATCTGCCTTGTCGGGTGCGACCTCGCGCAACGCCAACGCAGACAGACCGTCCCGATGTCAGGCGGTGGCCATCGCTGGCGTCGAACGAGGTCGACTTCTACTGTCGCTGGACATGGGTTGGGGACTCCGGATGGTTGTACTGGCGGACACGCCCATAAGCGGCGGCTGGCAGCGGCGGGAAGTCTGGACCTGCCGGCACGCCCGGTCAACCCTGGCCGGGTCGAGCAGTCAGGCTTCCGTTGGGGTCGGAGCCCCTTGCTCCGCAATGGGGATCCGACCCCGCATCATCGCTTGTTCCGCAAAGGGATCTGACCCCGTGTGGGCGCATACTGTGGGCGATGAACGCACCCCGGGCTCCGTGATGACCAGGTATTCCCATGCATAGCGGTGGTCTGGAACTTGCGCTGGTGCTGCTGCTGGCTGCCGTCATTGCGGTGCCGGTGTTCAAGAAGTTCGGCTTCGGCGCGGTCCTCGGTTACCTCGCAGCCGGCGTGGTGCTGGGCCCGGACGGGCTGGGCTTCGTGCAGGATGCCGACCGCATCCTCGGCGCAGCCGAGATCGGCGTGGTGATGCTGCTGTTCGTGATCGGGCTGGAGCTGTCGCCCTCGCGACTGAAGGTGATGCGACGCTCGGTGTTCGGTGCCGGCGCGGCGCAGGTGGCGCTGTCCGGCCTGGTGCTGGGTGGCCTGTTGCTGTTCGACCATTTCCAGTGGAAGAGCGCGCTGGTGGTGGGCATCGCGCTGGCCCTGTCGTCGACGGCGGTGGGGCTGCAGTTGTTGTCCGAACACAAGGCGCTGAACAGCGACCACGGGCGGCTGGGCTTTGCCATCCTGCTGTTCCAGGATCTGATCGCGATCCCGCTGCTGGCCGCCATTCCGCTGCTGGGCGGTGCGCGCAACCAGACGCTGCGCTGGGAAGATGCCGCCGTGGCGCTGGGTGCGCTGGCCGTGGTGATCCTGTGCGGGCGCCCGGTGCTGCGGCGGGTGTTCGGTGTCATCGCGCGCACCCGCAGCCCCGAAGTGTTCACTGCAACCGCGTTGCTGGTGGTGCTGGGCACGGCGTGGTTCATGCAGGAAGCCGGCCTGAGCCCCAGCCTGGGCGCGTTCCTGGCCGGTGTCCTGTTGTCCGATTCCGAATTCCGCCATGAGCTGGAAGCGCAGATCGAGCCGTTCAAGGGCCTGCTGCTCGGCCTGTTCTTCATCGCCGTGGGCATGGGCATCGACCTGGACCGCATCGCGGCCGAGCCGTGGCTGATCGCCGCCGGCGTGGCGATCCTGCTGCTTGTGAAGTTCAGCGTGCTGTATGCCATCGGCCGCGTGGCCCGGCTCAGTCCGCGGCAGTCACTGCTGCTGGGCAGTGTGCTCTGGCTGGGCGGTGAGTTCGCCTTCGTGGTGTTCAATGAGGCCCAGCGCGCACACCTGCTGGGTGATGCCAACCATGACCGGCTGGTGGCCATCGTCGGCCTGTCGATGGCGATCACCCCGCTGCTGATGATCGCCCTGCTGAAGCTGCTGGGCCGGGAACAACCGGCACCGCGCGATGCCGCTGCGGCTGACAAGGTGGCGCCGGACAACCAGCCCAAGGTCCTGATCGCCGGGATGGGCCGCTTCGGCCAGGTGATCGCGCGCCTGCTGACCGCGCAGAAGGTCCCGTTCGTGGCATTGGAGGCGAATCCGGACACCGTGGCCGACCTTCGGCGCTTCGGCAACCAGCTGTACTACGGTGATCCAACCCGGCCGGAAATGCTGCGTGCCGCAGGCGGCGAGCACATCGATGTGTTCGTGATCACCGTGGACGACCCGGAGACCAACCTGCGCGCGGTGCGCATGGTGCGCCGCCTCTACCCGGATGCGAAGGTGCTGGCGCGTGCGCGCAACCGCCAGCATGCGTGGCGCTTGATGGACATGTCGGCCGAACCCTTCCGCGAGGTGTTCGGCACCAGCCTGGAAATGGGCGGGCGCGTGCTCACGTCGCTGGGCGTGGCATCGGACGTGGCGCAGCGCCATGTGCAGCGCTTCCGCGAGCATGACGAACAGCTGCTGCGTGACCAGTACCTGGTGTACGACGATGAAGCGGCGGTGATCCAGACCTCGCGTGATGCGCGCAACGACCTGATGCATCTGTTCGAGGCCGACGCGGACAGCGACGAGAAGTAGATCCACGCCATGCGTGGATGATGGTGGGTGCCGCCATGCAGGGGTCAGAGCCCTTTCCGTTGGAAAGGGATCCGACCCCGGCCTCAGCCGTTGTCGCGCAGGAACCGGGCCATCGAGGATACGCCCGGGACGCGCGGCTCGAACTCGCCGGCCACGTCGATGAAGCCGCGCATGACGGCGATCTCGCGCGGGCTGCGGTTGAGGCTGTCGCGTGCTTCCGGATCCGCACCCGCGCGCAGCAGGCGCTGCACCAGCAGCGGCAGCCCGTGCAAGGCAGCCAGGTGCAGCGGGCCGAAGCCGCGCGGGTCACGCACGTCCAGGCTTACGTCTTCATCCAGCAGGCGCTCCACAGCGGCCATCACCACCTGTTCGTCGCAGGCGGTGCCGGGCTCGGCGCGTGCGCCCAGCAGCAGCAGCAGCGGCGTGACCGAACCGGCCGCAGCGAGATCCGGCTCGGCGCCGGCCAGCAGCAGCGTATCCAGCAACGCCAGCAGGCGCGAACGGTCGCGGGCGCTGAAGCCATACAGCGCCGCGCAGTGCAGCGGACCCAGCTGCTGGGCATCGCCGGCATGCACGTCGGCACCGGCGGTGAGCAGCCGCGCAACGATGTCGGGCAGGCCCAGCGCGGACGCCAGCATCAGCACGGTCACCCCGCCCGGCAGGCGGTGTTCCAGCTGCGCACCGGCATCGAGCAGGGCCGAGACGATATCCACCTGGCGCATGCTGACCGCGGCCGACAGCGGGGTCGCGCCACTGGCCGCGCCGTGCTGCGGATCGGCGCCGCGCGCCAGCAGCAGGTCGACCACGGCCAGGTGACCACCGCCGGCCGCACGCAGCAATGCGGTGCAGCCCTGCGCGTCGACGGCGTCGATGGCAAAGCCCAGATCGTTCAAGCGGCGCACGGCATCGACATCGCCGGCCATGGCGGCGGCCGGCAGGTCGCTTTCGCGCAGGGTGCGGCGGGGCAGCGGCCACACGCGCCAATCCAGCCAGTCGGCCAGATCGCGGCGGCCGATCGACAGCGCCACGCCCAGCGGCGTCTGCCCATCGGCAGCGCGTGCTTCCGGCGAAGCGCCGTGCTGCACCAGCAGCTTCAGTGCCCCTTCGCGGGCCAGCGCGGTGGCCAGATGCAGGGCCGTCATGCCATGGCTGTCGCGCGCTTCGCGATCAACACCGGCATTGAGCAGGGCCTGCTGCAGGCGCAGCCAGCCCAGGCGCACCGCCAGCGACAACGGCGGATCACCGGCCGGCGAGGCCGCAAACGGATCGGCACCACGTTCGAGCAGTTCCAAGGCGAGCTGTTCCAGGCCGCGTGCGGCCTGGTCGTGCTGCGCGCAGGCGGCGAGGAAGCGGGCCAGGCCACCGCGGCCGGCCGGCGACAGGCCACGCTGCAGCATCACCTGCAGGGCCGGCACCGCGTCGATGCCGCGCGACAGCAGGGCGAACATGGGGGTATCGGCGCAGGCATCGCGCACGTACGGGTCGGCGCCATGGCCCAGCAGCCAGTCGACCGCACGCGGTTCCAGCGCCAGTTCCGGGTCGAGCAGCAGGCTGCCCAGCTCTTCGGGCTGGCACAGCCTGGCCAGCGCCGCCATGCCATCGGTATTGCCGAACCCCAATGCTTCGCGCAGCAGGGTCAACGGCGGGCGGTCAGGCAGCAGGCCGATGGCACTGGCAGCTTCGCCGCGTTCGGCCAGACCATCGCTGACCGCAGCCGGCAGCGGATAGGACGGGTCGAGCAGGGCCACGATCGCCCAGCGGCCAGCTTCGGCGGCGTAATCCACCGCACGGCGGCCAAGCGGATCGCTGGCATCGGCCGCGATGCCCAGCTCCACCAGGCGCTTGACCAGCAGCGGCGATACATCCTCGGCCATGGCGGCCAGCAGCACGGCGTTGCGGCCTTCACCATCGACGGCCACCAGGTCGGGCTTGTGCGGCAGCAGGTGTTCGATGACCGCCGCACGGCCGGCGCGCGCGGCTTCCAGCCACGGCGTGCGGCCCAGCGCATCGCGCGCTTCCAGGTTGGCCCCGGCACCGAGCAGCACGCCGATGATGTCGACGTGGCCGGCCAGCGCGGCTTCGTGCAGCGCACTGCGGCGCTGGCGGTCACGCGCATCGGCGCGGGCCTTGTGCTTGAGCAGCAACTGCACGCCGGCAGGATCGTCGTCTTCGGTGGCGGCGGCGGCCAGCAGCACGGGGGTGCCGTCGCTGGGTTCGCTGCGGGCACCGCGTTCGAGCAGGAAACGGGCCAGGCGCCAGTTGCCGACCTGGCAGGCCACTGCCAGCGGCGACCAGCCCTCGCTGTTGAGTGCATCCACTTCGGCGGCGGCATCGCGCAGCAGTGCGGCCACACCGGGGTCGGAACTGCGCGCGGCGTGGTGCAGCGGGGTGTTGCCATCGCTGTCCACCGCGCGCGAATCGGCGCCATTGGCCAGCAGGGTCATCACCGCTTCGGGGCGCCCATGCCAGCTGTCGCGGGTCGCGGCCAGCAGCGGGGTCATGCCACGGTGCGGGGCATTCACATCGACGCCGCGCCCGATCAGTTCGCGCAGCAGGCGCAGGTCGGGCAGCACGGCGGCCAGCACGGCCAGGCTGCGCTGGTCACGCCAGTTCGGGTCCGGCAGCGCGTGGGGATCGGCGCCGGCGTGCAGCAGCTGCAGCGCGCGGTCGATGCGGCCGTGGCGTGCGGCTTCATACAACGCCGGGGTCAGTTCCTGCGGCGCCATCGCTTCCAGCGGCGTGCTTTCGGCGGCGGCATTGAACAGCGCTTCGGCGTCGCCGGCCGGAAACTCCTGGGGCGTGCTGCGCAGGCTGACCAGGGGCGCCGGTGCCACCCGCTGCAGCAGCAGGTGCAGTACCGGCGAGAGCAGCAGCACGGCCAGCGCGGCGGGCCAGCCTGCGCCTTCCGGCAGCAGGCCCGGCCAGGCCGGGAGTACCACCAGCGCGGCCAGGGCAACCACCGTCACCGCCACCAGCAGGCCACGCCAGGCGGTCAGGTCACGGCCGGCCAAGGCCTGCCAATGCTGGGCCAGGCTGCCATCAAGGCGTTCGACATCGTTCCACAATGGCCAGGTGCGCCAGGCAGCCAGCAGGCCGGCGCTGACCAGCACGCTCAGGCCCAGCACCGCGGCCAGGCTGCCGCTGTCGCGCAGTGCGGCCAGCGGCCACGCCAACAGCAGCGCCAACCCCGCCGGGGCCGTGGCCCACAGCACGGCCAGCGCCGGAAGATCCTGGCGGGCGATCTGTTTCAGCGGCTGCAGCGCGCGGCTGCGCCGCCACCACGACACGCCCAGCGCAAACGCCGGCTGCGCCAGAGCGGCGAGCACGGCACCCGGCAGGCCGCCGACGATCGAACCCAGCGCCAGCACGGCGCCGAGGACGAAGGCGATCGACAGGGCGCGTGGGCGCGACAGCTCAGTCATAGTGCCGCCGCATCATGCTGGTCACCGACGGCGGCACCTGCAGGTAGAAGCCGCGTTCGGCCAGCTCGCTGCGGACCTTGTCCGGGTCGGCCTGGGCCAGGCGACGCTGCGCATCCAGGGTCACTTCAAGGACGAATGAAAGCGCACCCAGCGAGGTGACCAGCGGCGCAGGCAGCGCACTGAAATCATCGCGACGGGCGAGGTAGACGTAGGTGTCCGGCTTGAGTTGGCTTTTATAGACGTAGGCGTGCATGTCCGCGGGACGATAACCCGGGAAGAGCTATGATTGTGTCGGAAAGCCGACACCGGGGAAAGCCGTCGCGCGACGATGGCGGCGCGATCGACGGCGTTTCCCCGAATGGGATTCAGCAATGTGGCGGTGGCGTTCAGGCAACCGCCACCGGCCTCAGTTGGCCGCGACCTCTTCAGTCAGCTGCGGATCGAAGGTGGGTCCCTGCAGCCAGCGCACCACATCGCCCCCCAGCGCATCGGCAATCTGCTCCAGCGTGGTGCAGGCGCGGAAGGTGAACGGCCGGTTGGTGGAGCGCTTCAGGGTGAAGTTGCCGACCACCTTCCCGTCTTCCTTCAGCTCGCCGTAGATGCGGCCCCACTTGGGCCCGGAAATGGCGCCACCACCAGCGGCATGTGCCTTGGTCACCACCAGGTACAGTTCGCGGCCGGCGGCGTCCCCGCCATCGCCCACGACCACCGCACCGTCGGCATGGCGCACGATGCTCTGGCTCAGGTACTGGCCGAACCGGCACTCCTCACGGATCAGTTCGCCGCCCACGCCCTCACGGTACGGCACGTCGGCGGTGATGTGGATGGGTGCGCCGGCGGCCTGCGCATGCAGCGCAGGCACGCACAAAAAAACCGCTGCAAGGGCAGCGGCGTGGATCGACTTCATGGTGTTCCCCCTGTGGACCGCGTCCCCGGCAAGGCGTCGGGGACTACGGTTGGCGCTTACTTTACCTTGGCGTAGGTGCCCTTGAGCGCAACGCCTGCCAGGATGGCACCGGCGTAGCATTCGTAGTTGGTCGCGCTCTTGAACTCGTTCTTCTTGTAATAGCTGACGATGTCGACCACGGCATTGGCGCCGCGCGACTTGGCGCCGTCCTGCAGCGCGCGCAGCGCCGACAGGGCCACCCAGCGGCAGGCTTCCGCATCGCTCTTGTTGGCGGCGTTGGTCTTCTTGTTGGTCACATCCTCGCCCAGGCGCTGCTGCACGCTGACCGGCTGGCCGGCCAGGTAGAAGCGCACGCTGCCGTCGATGCCGGCATCCTTGGCGGCCTGCGAGCTGACCAGCTCCTGCAGGGACTGCTCGACGCGCGTATCGCGGGCCGAGGCGGTGGAGGTCAGGGCCAGCAGCGCAGTGGCGGTGGCGATCATCAGGGTACGACGCATCGAAACTTCTCCTTGTCCGGGGTGCGGGGTGTGGGGTGGTCGGTCATTCGCTCCAGCGGCGGAACACCAGTGAGGTGTTGATGCCACCGAAGGCGAAGTTGTTGCTCATCACGTACTCGGCCTGCAGTTCACGGCCCTGTCCGGTGATGAAATCCAGCTGGCCGCAGCGCGGGTCGACCTCGCCCAGGTTCAGGGTCGGGGCAAACCAGCCGGCGCGCATCATTTCGATGCTCATCCAGGCCTCGAACGCACCGCAGGCGCCGAGCATGTGGCCGACATAGCTCTTCAGCGAGCTGATCGGCATGCCGCTGCCGAACACCTGCGCGGTGGCCTGGGTCTCGGCGATGTCACCGTGGTCGGTGGCGGTGCCGTGCGCGTTGACGTAGTCGATCTGCGACGGCTCCAGGCCGGCATCCTCCAGGGCCAGGCGCATGGCCTGGGCCATGGTGTCCGCACTGGGCTGGGTGACGTGCTGGCCGTCGCTGTTGGTGCCGTAGCCGACGATCTCGGCGAGGATGGTCGCGCCGCGCGCCTGTGCGTGTTCCAGGTCTTCCAGGATCAGCGTGCAGGCGCCTTCGCCCAGCACCAGGCCATCGCGGCCGGCATCGAACGGGCGCGGCGTGGTCTGCGGCGCATCGTTGCGCGTGCTGGTGGCAAACAGGGTGTCGAACACGGCAGCGGCGGTGGCATCGAGCTGTTCGGCACCGCCGGCCACCATCACCGTCTGCTTGCCGCTGCGGATGGCCTCATAGCCCGCGCCCACGCCCTGGCTGCCCGAGGTGCAGGCGCTGGAGGTGGTGTAGACCCGACCGGACAGGCCGAAGAACACGCCGATGTTGACCGGCGCGGTGTGGCTCATCATCTTCAGGTAGGTGGTGGCGCTGATGCCGTCGGTGGTGAATTCATGCAGCATGCGGCCGAATTCGCCGGTGGCTTCGTGGCTGCCCGAGGACGAGCCGTAGGCCACGCCGGCGCGACCGCTGCGCAGCACCGGGTGCTCGAACAGGCCGGCTTCGCGCAGCGCCACTTCGGTGGCGCGCACGGACATGATGGCCACCTTGCCCATCGAGCGGGTGGTCTTGCGGTTGTAGTTCGGCGGCAGGTCGTAATCCTGCGCGGGTGCGGCCAGCTTGGTGTTCAGGCCGGCGTAGACATCCCATTCGGGCATCGTGCGCACCGCATTGCGGCAGCTGCGCAGGTGCGCCTCGATGGTCGGCCAGTCGTGGCCGAGCGGGCTGATGGCGGCGGCACCGGTCACCACCACGCGACGATCGGCGGCCATCAGATCATGCCTCCGTTCACCGAGATCACCTGGCGGGTGATGTAGCCGGCCGGTTCGGACAGCAGGAACGCGACGGTGGCGGCCACTTCTTCCGGACGGCCGACGCGGCCGGCGGGGATCAGCTTCAGCGCATGGTCGACCACTTCTTCGTTGAGCATATCGGTCTCGATCAGGCCGGGGGCCACG
The DNA here is from genome assembly GCF_003086895.1 of Stenotrophomonas sp. ESTM1D_MKCIP4_1. Classification (NCBI taxonomy): domain Bacteria; kingdom Pseudomonadati; phylum Pseudomonadota; class Gammaproteobacteria; order Lysobacterales; family Lysobacteraceae; genus Stenotrophomonas; species Stenotrophomonas sp. ESTM1D_MKCIP4_1. The sequence goes on from NZ_CP026004.1 coordinate 4,309,332, forward strand.
CAGTTGACGGTGATCTGGCGGCTGGCCAGTTCCAGCGCCAGTGCCTTGGTGGCACCGATGATGCCGGCTTTGGCCGCACTGTAATTGACCTGGCCGCGGTTGCCGGCGACGCCGGATACCGAGGACAGGGTGACGATGCGGCCCGGTTTCCGACGCCGCACCATCGGCATGATGAGCGGGTGCAGCACGTTGTAGAAGCCATCCAGGTTGGTGTGGATGACCTGGTCCCAGTCGTCCTCGGACAACGCCGGGAAAGCGCCATCGCGGGCGATGCCGGCGTTGCAGACCACACCGTAGTAGGCGCCATGTGCTTCCACGTCCGCTTCCAGCGCCGCACGTGCGGCAGCGCGGTCGGCCACGTCGAACGCCAGCACGCGGGCCTGCGGGCCCAGCGCCTGGATCTCGGCCGCCACGGCCTGCGCTTCGTCCACGCGGCTGCGGCAATGCACCACCACGTCGAAGCCATCGCGCGCGATGCGCAGCGCGATGGCCCGGCCGATGCCCCGGCTGGCGCCGGTCACCAGCACGCTTCGATTCCCTGTCATGCCTCTCCACTCTCCAGATAAGCCATCGCGTCGGCCGGTTCAAACACCGACACGTTGGCAACCGCCCATTCCTCATCACCCGCCAGGATCCGGCAGGCGAACATCCCTAGCCCATTGTCGCCCAACAGCTCGCAGCGCGCGTGTACGCGCAGCCGGCTGCCGCTGGGGAAGCTGCCGTGCGTGCTGGCGTAGCGCCGGCTGCCAAGCAGGAAACCCAGCTGCGGCGGGTTGCCGGCCACGCGGGCGCGACAGCCGGCCCAGGCCGCGATGGCCTGCGCCATGTACTCGATGCCGACCCAGGCCGGCACGCCACCGTCTTCGATGAACAGGCCCGAGGCAGGCACCACCAGCTCGGCCTCGATGCTGTCTTCGTCCCAGCGCACGATGCGCTCCAGCAGGCACATGTCCTGCCGGTGCGGCACCACGTCTTCGATGGCGAACAGGGGCCCGCTCATGGCTGCCGCCCCTGCAGTGCCAGCACGGCGTTGCTGCCACCGAAGGCGAAGGAGTTGCTCAGCACCCGTTGCGGCGCGTGCGCCAGGCGCGTGCCGGCCGCGACCAGCGGCAGGGCCGGCAGGGCCGGGTCCGCGCTGCCATCCCACCAGTGCGGCGGCAGCCGGTTGTCCGGATTTTCAGCCAGCAGGATCCAGCACACGGCCGCCTCGATGGCACCGGATGCGCCCAGGGTGTGGCCGGTCAGTGGTTTGGTCGAACTGGCCGGCACGGCGGTGCCCAGCACCTCGGCCACGGCCACGCTTTCCATCGCATCGTTGTGGCCGGTGGCGGTGCCGTGCAGATTCACGTAATCCACGTCCTGCGCGTTCCACCCGGCCCGCTGCAGCGCCTGTTGCAGGGCGTCGATCGCGCCCAGGCCTTTCGGATCCGGTGCGGACATGTGGTGCGCATCGGCCGATTCGCCCCAACCGGCCAGCTGCACCGGACCGGCGTCACGGGTCAGCAGGAACAGCGCCGCGCCTTCACCGATGTTGATGCCGCAGCGGTGCTTCGAGAACGGATTGCAGCGCGCCGCCGACACCGATTCCAGCGCGCTGAAGCCAGCCACGGTGAAGCGGCACAGCGAATCGGCGCCGCCGGCGATGACCGCATCGGCGATGCCGGCGCGCAGCAGGCGCGCGGCCGACATCAGCGCCTTGGCGCTGGAGGAACAGGCGGTGGACAAGGTCCAGGCCGGGCCCTGCGCACCGCTGCGCTGGCGCACGAACTGCGCCGCGGTGCCCATCTCCTGCTGCGCGTAATCGAACCCCGGCGGCCACTGGTCCGTTTCGGCGCGCGTACGCAGCGCCTGTTCGGATTCACCGATGCCCGAGGTGCTGGTGCCCAGCACCACCGCCACGCGCGACGCGCCGTAGCGGGCGATGGTGGCCTGCACCGACGGCGCGATCTGCGCCAGGGCGGCATCCAGCAGCGCGTTGTTGCGGCCACGCAGGGCCACCGGCACGTCATCCAGCGCCGGCAGCGGCGTGCGCACTTCACCCAGCGCCAGGGTCTGGCCCGGCAGCACGGTGTCGTTGTCGCTGAGCCCGCCGGGTGCATCGGCAAACAGTGCCGCAGCGACCTCCGCGCGGCCTTCGCCCAGCGCGCAGACGATGCCGAGGTCGTTCAGGTAAATCGCTGCGGTCATCAATCCTGCCCGGCCATGTCGATCGATTCGATGCGCAGGGCATAGCCCTCGGCGCGGTTGTCCAGCTGCACGCTGCCATCGTCCAGGCGCTGCAGCTGCAGCCACACCTGGCCATCGCGCGAGAGGCTGCGGCGCTGGCCATCGTCGGCCACCTGCCAGCCGGCCGGCAGCGCGGCGGCAATGGCCGCGGTGGGCCACAGCGCGAACTGCAGGTCGTCCAGCACGCGCTCGGCGCGCACCTGAGGCGGCAGCCACGGCGCACGCTGCTGGGTCAGCGTCCGGCCGTCCCACTGCAGGCGCACGCCGGTCTGGCCCATCGCCTGCACGGCCAGCTGCACCTGCTGCGCATCGGCTTCCAGCAGCGCGTCCAGATCCCGCTCGTGGCTGCCGAAACGGAAATGCAGCTGCTGCTGCAGCGCCAGCGGCGCCGGCAGGCTGGCCGGCGACAGGCGCAGCGGCGGCAGTTCGACCAGCGGGCGCGGCATGCGGCTGGCACAGGCGGCCAGCAGCAGGCACAGCAGCACCGCACTGAAGCGGACGATCAGGCGCTGCACAGTTCCTCCAGCACGCGCATGCGGCGGCCGCTGGGGTCGGCCACGTAGGGGTTGTCTGTATCCCAGGCGTAACCGGCCAGGATGGAGCAGATCATGTCGCGCACCTGCGGCTGTTGGTCAGGGTGGTAGATGATCTTCTGGAAGCCGCCCTGGTACCAGCTTTCCACGAAGCGGCGGAAGGTCTTCACGCCTGCGCGCAACGGAAGGGAGAATTCGGCTTCCCAGTCGACGGTCGCACCGGCGTAGCGACGCTTCAGGCATTCGCTGGCCAGCTGCGCCGACTTGAAGGCGATGGTCACGCCGGAGGAGAACACCGGGTCGAGGAATTCACCGGCGTTGCCCAGCAGCGCATAGCCCGGGCCCCACAGCGAACTGACGTTGGCCGAGTAACCGGTGATGCGGCGCACCGGCAGCACAGCCCATTCGGCATTGGCCAGCAGGCCGGTCAGGTTCGGGTCCTCGCCGACGATGGCCTGCAGCTTCTGCAGGTCGTCGCCCTCGTAACGCTCGAAGAACGAAGGTTCGGCCACCACGCCCAGCGAACAGCAGCCGTTGGAGAACGGGATGGTCCAGTACCAGACGTCGATGTGCTCGGGGTGGGTGGTGATGAGGATCTTGTTGCGGTCGAAATCCGCTTCGGCCGGGATGTTGTCGCGCACGTGGCAGAAGATCGCGCCGCGCACCGGGAAGTTGGACGGCGATTCCAGGTCCAGCAGGCGCGGCAGCAGGCGGGCGAACCCGGAAGCATCAAGGATGAAGTCCGCTTCGATGCGGTACTCGCTGCCATCGGGGCGGCGCACGTTCACCGCCGGGTGCTCGCCTGCTTCCACGGCCAGCACTTCATCGCCAAAGCGCAGGGTGGTGCCCATGCGCTCGGCACCACGCGCCAGCACATTGTCGAAGTCGGCGCGCTGCACCTGGTAGGTGGTACCCCAGCCCGGCGAGAATTTCCTGCGGAAATCGAAAGCCGTGCGCGCTTCACCGTGCACGAAGGCCGCGCCGTTCTTGTACTGGAAGCCCGCTTCCACCACGTCCTGCAGCAGGCCGGCTGCCTCGATGTATTCCATGCTCTGCGGCAGCAGGCTTTCGCCGATCGAGAAGCGCGGGAACTGCTGGCGCTCCAGCATCAGCACCTGGCGGCCCTGCTGGCGCAGCATGGCCGCAGCCACCGATCCGGCGGGACCCGCGCCGATGATCAGGATCTCAGTACGTTCGACCTCGGTCGATGGGGCAGGTGCATCCACGGCAGGGTTCATCGGTGCGTCCTTGTTGCTCGATCAGGTGGAAAGGAAGGGTGTGGCGCCGCGCGCGGTCAGGCCGGCGGCAGGTCGTGCGGGGGTGGCCGGAACAGCGGCGAGATCAGCCAGACCAGGCCGATGCCGAACAGCAGGGTGAGGCCGAACGCGCGCAGCGCCGGTGTCTGCGACAGACCCAGCAGGCCGAACGACAACCATGTGCTGGCCGCGCCCACGCAGACGGCCAGCCATGCGCTGGCATCACCGCGGTGCTCGATCAGGAAGATGCCGTAGTCGATGCCCATGCCCAGCAGCAGCATCAGCGCCAGTACGTTGAACAGCTGCAGCGGCTGGCCGAACAGGCCGAGCAGGCCCAGGGTCAACGCGCCGGCAATGAGGGTCGGGGCGAACACACGCCAGGCCTGGCGGCGGTAGCGCAGCCACAGCGCGCCGAACACCAGCGCGATGCCGACCAGCAGCAGCCCGCCCATCAGCTTGCGGTAGTGGCCCAGCAGCGTGGAGAAGTCGGCCGTGCGGTCGACCCAGCGCACGCCGGGCAGGCCTTCGGCCGCACCCTGCAGGGTCGCCAGTGCATCGGCCCGCGACAGGTCATCGACCATCACCACGCTGACCTTCTGCCCGCCCACCGTGCCCACCCAAAGGTGGCGGAACGGCTGCGAGGCCGGCGAGGCAAGGAAGGCCTCGGCGGTCAACGGCGCCGCCGCGAATGCCGGCCGTAGCAACGGCTCGCCCACCGCCTCGGAGACCGCCGACAACACGCCCGGCTCGACCTTGGCGGTCAATGCGGCATCGGCCTGCTGGCGCGCCGGGGACGGCAGCCAGTCGCTGATCGCGCGGTAGCCGCCAATGCGCTTGTCGTTGGCCAGCGCGCGCAGGCGTTGGGTCAGCGCTTCTTCGCGTTCCAGCAGCTGGTCCGAATCGGCGCCCTGCACCAGGTAGAACTGCGCCGGGCTGGGCATGCCCAGCAGCTGGCTCAGGCGGATCTGTTCGGCCATCAGCGCCGGCGGCGACGACTGCAGGCTGCGCAGGTCATCGTTGCTCTGCAGGCGCGCGATGCCGATGGCCGACAGGGCCAGGGCGGCGACGATGAACACGGTGACCGCGCGCGTGCCGTGCAGGCGCGGGAAGCGATCCAGGGTATTGCCCAGCCACTGCGAGAAACGGGTCTGGCGGATCTCGCCACCGTCCAGCCACGGGAACCAGAAGATGACCGTGAGGAACGCGGCGGCCAGGCCGACCACCGAGAACAGGGCCATCTGCCGCAGGCCGGGGAACGGGGCCAGGCCCAGCGCCAGGTAGGCCAGCGCACTGGTCACCAGCGCCAGCCACAGGCCCGGCAGCAGGTGGCGCAGCAGCTTCCAGCGGCGGTCGGCCGGTTCGGCCTGGCGCGAAGCGAACCAGTGGATGCCGTAATCCTCGGCCACGCCTACCAGCGATGCGCCGAACACCAGGGTCAGCACGTGCACCTTGCCGAACACCAGCACGGTCACTGCCAGCGCCACGCCGCAGCCGATCAGCAGCGAGGCGGCCACCAGCAGGATCGGCCGCAGCGAACGGAATGCCAGCCACACCAGCAGCAGCACCGCCGCCAGCGAGCCCCAGCCGATGGTGTTGATTTCCCGGTTGGCCTGCACGGCCGCCGCTTCGGCATGCAGCGGCACACCGGCATGCAGGATTTCCAGCCCGGGCGCGGCGGCCTTGGCAGCTTCGCCAGCGCGTTCAAGCAGGCCATCGATGTGGCGCTCGCCATCCAGCTGGAACGCCGAACCCGGCGTATCGAACTGCAGCACCGCCCAGTGCTTGCCCTCGGCGTCGAGCAGGCCGTCATCTCCCAGGCGCAGGCCGGATCCCTGGGCCTGCTGCTGCCACCACTGCGGCCACAGCGACAGCGGGTCCTGCCGCCAATCGGTCAGCCGCGGCGCGCCCATCGGGCCGTACAACGCGGCCAATGCCTGTTCGGCCAGTGCGCCCGGCTCGGCCTGCTGCAGCTGTTCGCGCTGGGCCGGGGTCAGCAGGCGGTCGCGGTACGGCGCGTAAAACGCGCGTGCTTCATCGAACCAGCCTTCGATGGAACCACTGGGCACCAGCAATCCGCTGTCGGCATCGCTGGCCATCGTCTTGGCGAAGGCCGCCTGCGCGCGCTTGGCGGCGGCGCCGTCGGCACTGCCCAGCAGTACCACCACCTGGCGCGAGCTGCCATCGGCAATGCGACGGGTGACATCACTCAACAGGCGGTCGTGCGCATCCTGCGGCAGCAGCGCGAGGATGTCGGTATCGATCCGCGATTCCTGGCTCCACAGGCGCCATTGCTGCACGCCCAGCACCAGCAGCACCAGCAGCCAGGCGATGCCCAGCCAGTGCCACCAGCGGCGCAGGCGCTCCGGTCCCTTCGCCATTCCCGGATCAGTCAAAGCGGCGCGCCTCGTCGGCGGACAGGTTGGCCGGTGCTTCGCTCAATGCGCTGAACTGGATCTGCGTGCGGTCCTTGTTGGCCTCCACGATCTCCACCTGGCGCACGTAGCGATCACCCTGCAGCGTCAGCGATTGGAACGCCTTGGCCAGCATCGCCGACTTCGGGGTCAGCTGCAGCCGCCAGCCCTGCCCTTCGCGGCTGGCCTGCACGTTGAACTGGCTGGACAGCGCCTGCACATCGCCGCTCATCAGCGCGAACATGATCGCGTTGACCGAGCGCATCGCCGGCTGCTGGCGCGCATCCAGTTCGACGCGGGTACTGCCATCGCGCTGGCGGCTGAGGATGCGGTCGGCGGTCACCACGACTTCGGACGGGAACGGCTTGAGCGTGGTCCAGATGACGCCGTGCTGGCGCGCGACCACGAACTGGCCCTGCGAGCGCAGCGGGTTCCTGAAACCACTGACCTGCTTTTCCTGGGTGAACTGGCCGCGCAGCACGTCCGGCCGCGCCACCGCCTGGGTGATCGCATCGACGGGGGCATCAGCAGCGTGCACCAGCGGCGCAGCGGCGAGCAGCAACGCGCACAGCAGCACGCGCGGAAGACGGCGGAAAGGATTCACGGTGCGGGCACTCCCAGACGCTGCCACAGCACCGGCGGGCACTGGTACAGCATTTCCTTGCTGGTCGCGTCCACCGCGACCTGGATGGTCATCGCGCGGGTCAGCACCTGGCCGCTCTGCGCATCGAGGATCTCGTACTCGATCTTCAGCCGGTTCTCCCATTCGACGATGCGCGACACCACGCGCAGCGCCTGGTTGAACAGCAGCGGGCGCACGTACTTCACCCGCGCATCGACCACCGGCCACAGGTAGCCCGATTCGAGCATCTGCGGGTAGTCGTAGTCGTAGCGGCCCAGCAGCGCGCAGCGTGCGATCTCGAAGTACTTGAAGTAATTGCCATGCCAGACCACGTTCATCGGGTCGCAGTCATGGAAGGCCGGGGACAGCGAGATCTCGCCGACCAGTTCGATTGCCTCATTCACCGACATACAGCTCCCAGCGTTGCGCGCGGATCTCCACCAGCAGTTCCCGCAGTTCGCGATCCAGCGCGCGGTCTTCTTCGACCAGGGCGATGCGCTGCCCCAGGTCGGCGTACATGTCGGCCAGACTGCCATGCAGCTGCGCGTTCAGGCCAACCCGTTCACGCAGGGCCAGGCCCTGGCGTGCGGCGATCAGCATCGCGGCCACCACCTGTTCGGTCAGTTCGATCACGCGCAGGCAGTCGCGCGCGGCGATGGTGCCCATGCTGACCTTGTCCTGGTTGTGGCATTCGGTCGAGCGCGAGAACACGCTGGCCGGCATGGTCTGCTTCAGCGCCTCGGCGGTCCATGCGGACACGCTGATCTGCAGCGCCTTCAGGCCATGGTTGATGGCCGCGCGCGGGCCGGTGGCCGCCGACAGGTTGGCCGGCAGGCCGTGGTTGTAGCGGGCATCGACCACCAGCGCCAGCTGCCGGTCGAGCAGGTCGGCAACGTTGGCCACGGTGTTCTTCAGGGTGTCCATCGCCAGCGCGATGTGGCCGCCGTAGAAGTGGCCACCGTGCAGGATGCGTTCGCCGTCGGCGTCGATCAGCGGATTGTCGTTGGCGCTGTTCAGTTCGGTTTCGATCAGCTGGCGCAGGAACGGCAGGCTGTCTTCCAGCACGCCGATCACATGCGGTGCGCAGCGCAGCGAATAGCGGTCCTGCAGGCGCTGTTCGTTGCGCGGCGGGCGCTCGCTGTGCAGGTCGCTACGCAGGCGCGCAGCGATGCGGCCTTGGCCCGGGTGCGGCTTGGCGGCGAACAGGGTTTCGTCGAAGTGGTGCGCATTGCCGTCGCTGGACAGCACGTTGAACGCGGTCAGGCGGGTGGCCATGCGCGCCAGGTAGTCGGCGCGCTGCCAGGCCAGGCAGGCCAGGCCGGTCATCACCGCAGTACCGTTCATGATGGCCAGGCCTTCCTTCGGCCGCAGCTTCAGCGGGGTCATGCCGATCGTCGCCAGCACCGGGCCGGCCGGCTGCACCTGGCCCTGGAACAGCACCTCACGCTCGCCACACAGCACGGCCGCGACATAGGACAGCGGGGTCAGGTCACCACTGGCGCCAACCGAGCCTTCGGCCGGAATCAGCGGCAGCACATCATGCCGCAGCAGGGTGGCCAGGCCTTCCAGCAACTGCACGCTGACACCGGACATGCCACGCACCAGCGAGGCCAGGCGCGCGGCCAGCACGGCGCGGGTCTCGGCCGGGTCCAGGTACCGGCCCAGGCCGCAGCCATGGTAGGTGTACAGGTGATGCGGCAGTTCGGCCACCAGTGCCGGCGGGATGTTCACCGTGCACGAATCGCCGTAGCCGGTGGTCACGCCATAGATCACCCCGTCCTCGCGCAGCAGGCGGTCGAGGAAATCGGCACCGCGCTGGATATGCGCGCGGAAGGCGGGCGCTTCGCTCAGCGCGGCATCACACTGGCGCTGGGCCAGGGCAACCACGTCTTCGATGGTCAACGGTGCATCGCCGAAACGGCACACGGGTACGGCGTCAGTCGTCATGGGGGGCCTGATCCCAGAAGGGGAAGAAATTGAACCAGTCCAGCGGGGACTGGATGACCTGGAGTTCCAGCCAGTGCGCGAAGCGCTGCGCCTGTTCGGCCAGTGCGGCATCACGCGAACCACGCGGCAGCACCACGCGTTCGGCAAACTGTTCAAACGCCACGCGATAGCCATCGCCATCGTGCAGGCAGGACATGGTGTAGACCGGGCACGCCAGCGCGGAGGCCAGCACATAGGCACCGATCGGGAACGGCGCACGGTGGCCGAGGAAATCGGCCATCACGCTGCGCCCGCCCTGCACCGGCACGCGGTCGCCGACGATGGCCACGAAACCGCCGGAGGCGACTTTCTCGGCCAGCATCACCGCCGTGGCCGGGCCCATGGCGGTCACCTGCACCAGTTCCACCGCCGCCAGCGGGTCCAGCCGCTGCAGCAGCCGGTTGAAGCGCTGCGCGTGCGCGGTATGCACCAGCACGGTGATGCGGAAGCCGGGCACCTGCTCGGCCAGCACCTGGCACAGTTCCAGGCAGCCGATGTGTGCGGTCAGGATCAGGCCGCCTTCGCGGCGCGCGATTTTTCCCAGCACCAGATCGCGCTGCAGGTGGATGCGCTCGGGCGGGTAGCGGCCGCCGAGGCCGAGGATCTTGTCCAGCATCGTGTCGGCGAAGCTGAAGAAATGGCGCAGGCTGTCACGCCGGCCCGGCGCATGGCCCAGCGCGCCGCTGTGGGCCTGCAGCCGCTGCAGGTACTGCAGCGACGCCTGGCGGCCGACCCGGTTGCCCAGCCAGTGGCACATCACCACCGGCCACACGCACAGGCGGAACGGCCAGCGCCCGAACCAGCGGTGCACCCAGCACAGGAACAGCACACCGGCCACCGATGTGGATTCGCCGATGTCGGCCCAGTGCGGTGCGTCGTGCGCGCGGCCCATCTCAGCCCTGCCCCTGCAGGCGCCGCCACAGCAGGCGCGGTGCGCGCGGCAGCATGCCGAAGAACAGGCGGGTGTGCATGCGGCTGATGCGCACGTTGTCGCGCCACACATCGAAGTGGGACACGCCATCGGACGGATAGGTCACGCGGGTGGCCAGATGGTCCACCGGCACCTGCCGCCAGTACAGGCGGACCATGATTTCGGTATCGAAATCCATGCGCCGGCCGATCGTCTCCTCGCCCATCAGGCGCAGCACCGGCGGCAGCGGATACACGCGGAAGCCGCACATGGTGTCACGCAGGTGCAGCGACAACGTGTTGATCCAGACCCAGACGTGGGTGGCATAGCGGCCGTACAGACGGGCCTTGGGCACGCTGGCATCGTAGGCGGGAATGCCGCAGATCACTGCGTCCGGCCGCGTGCGTGCAGCGTCGATGAAGCGCGGCAGGTCGGTGGTGTCGTGCTGGCCGTCGGCATCGATCTGCAGCACGTGGCTGTGGCCACGGCGCGCGGCCTCGGTGAACCCCGCCAGCATCGCGCCGCCCTTGCCCTGGTTCTGGTCCAGCCGCAGCAGGTCCACCCCATCGCGGTGTGCCAGGGCCTGCAGCACCGCCGCACAGGACGCGCGCGACCCATCGTCGACCAGCAGGCACGGCAGGCCGGCGGCCTGCACGCCGTCAACCACGGCCGCAATGGCATGTTCGTGGTCGTACACGGGGATGACCACCAGCGGCGCGAAGGCGCCACCAGCGGCGGCCGGTTCAATGCGCATCGGTGAGGACCACCTTGCCGCTGGCGTGCGTGCCATGCAGGGAGGTGTAGCGGAACGCCAGCACGCCGCGCGCGGCGTCCCAGTCCAGCTGCAGGGTCAGTTCGTCGCCGGGACGGGCCACATGCTGGAACTTCACCGCGTCCATCCGCACGAAACCGCGCGGCAGCGCGAAGGCCTGGCGGGCGAAGCGCACCGCCCAGTCCAGCTGGGCCACGCCAGGCAGGATGGCGGCCTGCGGGAAATGGCCCTGGAACGCGCGCAGCGATGCGTCCAGGGTGATGCGCAGGGTCGCCGTCGCCGCCGCGCGGTGGTCCCATGCGGGTACCGGCAGCAGCGGCTGGAACAGCGCAGCCAGCGCGGCCTGGGTGACCTTGCCCTGCGCATTGATCGGCAGCGCATCGACCAGCCGCCAGCGGCGCGGGCGGGTAACCGCATCGTGGCCCTGCGCCAGGCGCGCGCCCAGGCGCAGGCCGAAGGCGCGGCGCGCGGCATCACCGGCCACCACCTGCGCCGGATCGGCCGGTACCACCACCGCCGCCAGCTGCTCGCGCTGGCCGGACAGCACCAGCACGCGCACGTCTTCTACTTCCGGGTCTTCGCGCAGCGCGCGTTCCAGCGCGTCCAGCGAGACCCGGCGCTCTTCGATCTTGACGATGCGGTCGGCACGCCCGAGCAGGCGGAAGCGACCATCGGCCAAGGCTTCCACGCGGTCCTGGGTGCGCCACCAATCGGCGCTGTCCAGGTGCGCCGAGGCCACGGCCAGGCAGCCCTCCTCGATGCGCCACTCCACGCCGGGCAACGGCTGCCACGGCGGCATGTCCGTATCCCAGCGGCGCCAGGCGATGCCGCCGGTCTCACTGCTGCCGTACACCTCGGTCGGGGCCACGCCCAACCACTGCCGCACCTGCCGCGCGGCCTCTTCCGGCAGCGGGCCGCCGGAGGAAAACACGGCGCGCAGGCGCCCGTGCAGGCTCGCCCAGTCCAACTGCTCGGGCAGCCGCTTGAGGTGGGCCGGGGTGGCCACCAGCACACTGTCGGCGCCGGCCAGGGTGCCGACCAGATCTTCATGGAAGAAGCGCCGTGGCTGGATCTGGCGACCGGCGGCCAGCGGCCACAGCACCCGGAACAGCAGGCCATAGATGTGCTGGTGGGACACCGTGCCGTGCACCTGCACGCCATCGAGCTGGGCGCCGAACGCCGCCTGCAGCGCCTCCACTTCGCGCGCCAGCTGGTCCATGCGCTTGCTGATCGCACTGGGCTGGCCGGTGCTGCCGGAGGTGAACACGCACAGTTCGCAGGCGCGCTCATCCAGCACCTGCAGCACGCCGTCGGCCGCCGCGACGGGCGTCAGCGGGCGGTAGTCGGCCGGCACATCGCCAGCGAAACCACTGACCTGCGGCTGCAGCGCCTGCAGCGTGGCCGGCAGGTTGTCGGCCGCGAGGAACACGCGCTTGCCGGCATGCCAGGCACCGAACAGGGCCGCGGCGAAGGCGATGGCATCATCGAAGTACAGCGCCCAGTCGCGGCCTTCGGCAGCGGCGAACGCATCGCGCCAGCCCAGCACGCGCAGGCGGAAAGCAGGGTGGTCCAGGGACACGCCTTCGCAGAGGCCGATGTCACGGCCCGGCTGCGCATCAACCATCAGCCGGTCCAGGGCGATCCAGTCAGCCATGGGCATGGGCCGCCTTCACCCGACGCCGCACCAGCCACTCGCCTGCGAACAACACTCCCATCATCACGTACGCCAACAATCCGTTGTAGAGCATCCAGACCCGGTCCGACGCATGGAGCGCGGTGAACAGGGCCAGGCCACCGTTGATAACAAAAAAGCCGCACCACACCTGGGTGACGCGACGGGTATAGACGACCGCGAAGTCAGGCAGGTCCGGCTCCTGCAGGCGCGCCAGGCGTTCCACCAGCGGTGGGCCGAAACGCAGGCTGGTGGCGAACACCGCCAGCATCACCACGTTCACCAGCGCGGGGTACAGCTTGAGCGGCAGCGCCTGGTTGAGCACGGTCGCCAGCCCGGCCAGCAGGCCAGCGCCTGCGGCGGCCGCCCACCACAGCGGTTGCCGGGTGCTCAGCGCGCGCAGCAGGGCCAGGCCGAACAGCAGCAGCGACAACCAGCGCGGCTCGAAGCGGCCCATGGCCACGTAGACCAGCACCGGATAGGCGAGCGAAAGCGCTGCCACCACGACCATGCGTGCCCGTGCCATGGTCGCGATGCCCTGCCTGCGGTCAGGCGGCAGCCTGGCCCGGCAGCAGGCCATGCACGACATCCACGATGTCCTGCACGGTGCGCACGGCCTTGAAGGCTTCCGGCTGCAGGTTGCGGCCGAGCAGCGGCTTGAGCTGCACGATCAGGTCGACGGCATCGATGCTGTCGATGTCCAGATCGTCATACAGGCGCGATTCCGGGCTGATCCGGGCAGGTTCGATCTCGAAGCTGTCGGTCAGGATGCGGACGATGCGCTCGAACAGTTCATTCTTGGTCATGGCAGTTCCTGGCGCCTTACGACTGGCGGGCGGCGACGAACTCGCCGAGCGCGCGCACGCTGGAAAAATGGCGACGGGTTTCTTCCGAGTCAGCCGAGAGGCTGACACCGTACTTCTTCTGCAGCGCCAGGCCCAGTTCCAGCGCGTCGATCGAATCCAGGCCGAGGCCCTCCACGAACAGCGGCGCGGTCGGATCGATGTCCTCCGGCGTGATGTCCTCCAGCGAAAGCGAGGAAATGATCAATTCCTTGATCTCGTGCTCAAGTGCTTGCACGGGTCGGATCTCCAGACAGGTCGAAATAACGAGTGAGGTGGTCGGTGACGCGACGGGCCGCCAAGGCATCCCCCCTTGACGCGTCATCTTCGTCCAGGAAGGGCGCGATGGCGATATCTTCGCCGATCTGCAGCTGAACGTGAAAACGACGTGAGGGCACACGATACCACTTCTGGCCCTTGGTCAGCGTGGCGGGCGTACAGGTGATGCGTACCGGCGTGATGTCCAGGCGCCCGCGCACGGCGATGTTGGCAGCACCGCGCTGCAGGCGTGGCGGCTGCCCCGGCACAGTGCGCGTTCCTTCCGGAAAGATGACCAGGGTGCCGCCAGCATGCACGGCCGCTACGCAGTCATCCACCAGGCCGGCGCCATCGTCATTGGCGATGTAGCCGGCCGCGCGCACCGGGCCGCGCATGAACGGGTTGCAGGCCACCGCACGCTTGACCACGCAGTCCGCGTTGGGCAGCAGGGCGATCAGGCAGACCACGTCGATCAGGGTCGGGTGGTTGGCCAGCACCAGCAGGCCATCGCGTTGCAGCCGCTCGCGGCCTTCCACCTGCAGCGTCATCAGCCGCAGCCGGCACATCAGCCAGACGTGGCTGGCGAACGCCCGCTGCACCAGCCGCCGGGCCCGACGCTGGCGCGCAACCGGGTCGCGCATCAGCAGCAGCACCGGCATCACGAACACGCCCAGCAGCAGCCCGCCCACGCCGAACGCGGCGAAGCTCAGGCCGGTGCCGAACACCCGCCAGGCATGGTCGAGACGGCGCAGGGCGTCAGCCATGGCGGCTCCAGCGCCAGCGCTGGCCTTGGGTCACGTGCTCCAGCGCAGGCGCCGCCGACAGCAGGAAGCGATGCAGGTCCAGTGCGTGCGGCAGCAGGCCCGGTGCGGTGTTGCCCGCATCGGCGGCCGGTTCCCATGCCAGGCGCAGGCCGGTGCCGGCCGTGCCAGGCGGCGCCAGGCGCCAGCACCAGGCGAAGAACGGGTCGGGTTCGTCGGCGAACTCGGCGTAAACGTCGGGCAACGGCGATTCGTAGACCACCACGCGCACTTCGCGCGCGCCATCGGCCAGCAGGCCAGCGGCTTCCAGGCAGGCAGTTTCCACGGTGGACTGGCCAGCGGCCAGCGCCAGGTAGTTGCCGCGGTGGCCGCGGGCGATGGAATACAGGGCGGCGATGGCGTTGTGCACCGACAGGCCGAAGCCGGTGGGCGACAGCGGCTCGGACGCGGCCAGCGAGCCCAGCAGGTCCATCGAACGGGCCACATCACCATGGCGGCTGGCAAACACCAGCGGCACCCCGCTGTCGGCGCCCTGCGCGTCTTCACACCAGCATGCGGCCTGGATGGCCATCCGCCCCAGACGCTCGATACGACGGCGCTGCATCGCCGGCACTTCCGCCAGCGACGGCGTGCCCTCGCCCTGCGGCAGGAACGGCGCGTCGGCCCAGCCCATCCATTGGCTGCGTTCTGTCAGTCCAGGCGCCCAGGCGGCCCAGTCGACAACGGAAAATTCGATCATGAACGGTGATGTGTGGATGGGCGGAACACAGGCACGAGCCATCGGTATGGCGACGCGCGGCGGCCCCCCATTCCTGCAGCCGTGCGTCCGTCCAGGACGTCGCCGGCAGCCCCCCTGGCGGCCGGAAAGGTGCGAACGCTAGCACGTCCCGCGCAGGGAATACATGTTTCACAAACCGAAACGGGGAGCGGTCACCGGCCGCTCCCCGTTCACCCGCTTCAGTGGTAGCCGGCGTCGGCGCGCACCTTGCCGCGGAACACCCGGTAGGACCAGGCGGTGTAGCCCAGGATGACCGGCAGCAGCAGCACCAGCCCGACCAGGGTGAAGCCCAGCGATGACGCCGGGGCGGCCGCCTGCCACAGCGTCATCGACGGAGGCAGCAGATAGGGCCACATGCCCAGCACCAGGCCGGCGAAGCCGAGCACGAACAGCGCCAGGCTGAGCAGGAACGGCGGCAGGTCGCGGCGCGGGTGGGTCGCGCTGCGCCACAGGGCGGCGGCGACCGCCAGGGTCAGAAGCGGCACCGGCGACAGCCACCAGAAGTTGCCGTCGCTGAACCAGCGATCCATCAACCGCGAATCCAGGAACGGCAGCCAGCTGCTGACCAGGCCCATCGCCGCGATCACGGCCGCCACCAGCGGCCGGGTCATCTGCCGCGCCAGCGCCTGCACGCGGCCCTCGGTCTTCAGGATCAGCCAGGTGCTGCCCAACAACGCATAGCCGGCCACCAGCGCGGCGCCGGTCAGCATCGCGAACGGACTGAACCAGCTGAACGCGCCGCCGCTGAAGCGCCCATGGACCAGCGGAATGCCCTGCACCAGGGTGCCCAGAATCACGCCCTGGGCGAACGTGGCCAGCAGCGAACCCAGGCCGAAGGCCACGCTCCACAGCCGCCGTGAGCGGTGGGCCTTGAAGCGGAATTCAAAAGCCACGCCCCGGAACACCAGCGCCACCACCAGCAGCAGCACCGGCAGGTACAGCGCCGACAGCAGCACGGCATACGCTTTGGGGAACGCCGCCAGCAGGCCGGCCCCGCCCAGCACCAGCCAGGTCTCGTTGCCATCCCAGATGGGCGCGGCGGTGTTCATCATCAGGTCCAGCTGTTCCTCGTCTTCGGCGAACGGGGCGAGGATGCCGATGCCGAGCACGAAGCCGTCCAGCACCACGTACATCAGCACGCCGAAGCCGATCACCGCGAACCACGCCACCGGCAGCCAGGTCATCAGGTCCATCTCAGCGCTCCTCCAGCGGTTCATCGGCGGCCGACAGCGGCCGCGCCGGGGTGTGGCTGCCATGCTCCAGCGACGGCCCTTCCACGTAGGGCTGCGGGCCATGGCGCAGGATCTTCACCAGGTACCAGATGCCCCAGCCGAACACGAAGGCATAGCCGACCACGTACACCGCCAGCGACAGCGCGGTCATCCACGCGCTCTGCGGCCCCACTGCATCGGCGGTGCGCAGCACGCCATACACCACCCACGGCTGGCGCCCCATCTCGGTGACAAACCAACCGGAGACCAGTGCGATGAAGCCGCTGGGCAGCATCCAGTTCCAGCCACGCAGCAGCCACGGCGAATCGAGCAGCTTCTTCCGCCACAGCTGGAACGCCGAGACCCAGGCCAGCAGCAGCATCAGCGTGCCCAGCCCGACCATGATGCGGAACGCGAAGAATACCGGCGTCACCGGCGGCCGCTCGCTGGCCGGCACCGACGTGAGTGGATCGAACGTGCCGTCCAGCGAGTGGGTCAGGATCACGCTGCCCAGCTTTGGGATGGCCACCTCGAAATCGTTGCGCTGCTCTTTCTCGTTGGGCAGCGCGAACACCACCAGCGGTACGCCCTCGCCGGCCTTGCTCTCATGCCAGTGCGCTTCCACCGCCGCGATCTTCATCGGCTGGTGCTTGAGCGTGTTCAGGCCATGCATGTCGCCGACGAAGATCTGCACCGGCACGGTCAGCGCGGCAAACGCCACCGCCGCGATCAGCATGCGCCGGCCCGCGTCGACGTGCGTGCCCTTGCGCAGGTACCACGCGCCCACGCCACCGATCACGAAACAGGTGGTGATGAACGAACCCAGCGCCATGTGCGCCAGGCGGTACGGGAAGGACGGGTTGAACACCACCTGCCACCAGTCCACCGGGTGCACGATGCCGTTGATGATTTCGTAGCCGGCCGGCGTATGCAGCCAGCTGTTGGACGACAGGATCCAGAACGTGGAAAACAGCGTGCCCAGCGCCACCATGCAGGTGGACAGGAAATGCAGGCGCGGCGACACCCGGCCCCAGCCAAACATCATCACGCCGAGGAAGCTGGCTTCCAGGAAGAACGCGGTCAGCACTTCATAGGTCAGCAGCGGGCCGATGACCGTGCCGGCCACCTCGCTCAGCCGCGGCCAGTTGGTACCGAACTGGAAGGCCATGACGATGCCGCTGACCACGCCCATGCCGAATGACACGGCGAAGATCTTCTGCCAGAAGAAATACAGGTCGCGCCAGATGGGCACCTTCGTGCGCAGCCAGCGCCATTCGATGAAGGCCAGCCAGCTGGCCGTGCCGATGGTGAAGGCGGGGAACAGCACGTGGAAACTGATGACGAATCCGAACTGGATCCGCGACAACAACAACGCGTCCAAGGGACGCCTCCTGCCGGGTACGGGTGGGATACCGGACCACTTTAGGAGGATATGAGCGCACCGGGATGCGACGTGGTGTCGCGCTGCTTCACTCTGTCGCAGGGGGCAGACATCGCCGGCGCCCTGCTTTGGTAGGTGCCAACCGACCCGCTCTGGTAGGTGCCAACCTTGGTTGGCACATCGCAAATCGCCGACCAAGGTCGGCCGCTACCAGTGCGGGTAGCGCCGGGCCATGCCCGGCGGGGGCTTTACTGCCAGAAATACCAGGCGCCGGCGGCCAACAAGGCGCACACCAGCAGCACCTGCACCACCACGTACAGCACGCCGCTGTCGCGGGTCTCCGCCTGCAGCCGCTGCTGCAGCGCCTCACTCACATCAGGCACGGCGTCCTCCTGCTCGCGCAGGGCCTGCGACAGCGCGCGCGCGTCGGCATCGCGGGGGTCGTTGGCGTGGTTCACAACAGCTCTCCGGCGGCGGCGCGGCGCGTCAGTTCCTGCTTCAGGACCTGCCGTGCGCGGTACAGGTGGCTCTTGATGGTACCGCGCGCCAGCCCGGTCACCTGTTCAATCTCGGCCAGATCGAAATCCTCCAGGTAATGCAGGCCCACGATCAGCCGTTGCGGCGGGGTCAGCCGCTCCAGCGCCGCGTTCAACTCGCGGCCGGCCTGCAGCGCCTCGCTCAGTTCGACCGGGCCGGGGCCTTCGTCGCCGATGCCCAGTTCCTCAGGCACCTCCACCGCCACCATCCACTGCATTTCCAGCCGGCGGCGGCGCAGGTGCTGCAGCGCCGTCGTGTAGGCCACCCGCGAGACCCAGGTGCGCAGCGACGACTCGAAGCGGAACCGGTGCAACTGGCGGAACACCGCCAGAAAGGTTTCCTGCAGCAGATCGGCCACCTGGTCGCGGTCGCCGACCATGCGCCCGATCACGTGCGCACAGGTGCGTTGATGGGCCTGCACCAGCTGGGCGAAGGCCGGTTGCGAACCGTCGATGATGGCCAGGACCAATGCACGATCGTCATCCACCACGGGTTCGGCGGGAACGTCGCGTGGACGTCCCCGCAGTGCGGCCAGCGCTCCCCCCAGCAGGCTCATGCGTGGCGCGCTCCCTGTGCCGCAGGCATGCCGCCGCTCAGCCCATGCGCACGGCGGGGCGGGTGAGGAACCACGCCAGCAGCTGGCCCAGACCGGCACTGCCAGCCATCGCGGCGGCGGCACCGAAGGTCAGATCGCGTGCGCCCATCGCCTCCAGCAGGCCCAACGCCACGGCCAGGCTGACCAGGCTGATGCCCCAGCGCAGCGCGCCCTGGCGGCGGCGCTCCTCTTCCAGCACAGCCAGCGAACGGATCACCTCCTCCGGCACGTGCGGGGCGACCAGCTTGCTGCGCGCGCGTGCATCGGCGATGGCATGGATCGCATAGGCGAGGCAGATGAAAAGGGTGATCGGGATGAGTTCCTGCATGGTCGTGCTCCTGTCCGGTGAATGATGCGGGTTCAGGAGATTGGATGCGCAGGCCCGGCGAGCGGTTGCACCACTTTGCCAATCCCGCTGCCATGACCTGTGGCCCCCTCCCCCGGCCCGGGTGGCTGCTACCCTTGCCCGGTTTCCTCATCTGGTGCCGTCCGCCCATGTCCCGAGTGCTGCCCCTGTCCCTCCTGCTGTCGGCCATTCTGGCCGCACCGGCCGCGCATGCCGCGCCCACGCCGATCACCATCGAACAGGCCATGGCCGACCCGGACTGGATCGGTCCGCCGGTCGAAAAGGCCTGGTGGTCCTGGAACAGCCAGCAGGTGGAATACCAGCTCAAGCGCAATGGCAGCCCGGTGCGCGACACCTTCCGCCAGCCGCTGGCCGGCAGCGCGGCCGCGCAGGTGGCCGATGACCAGCGCGGCAGCCTGGACGTGGCCGACCCGGTCTACGACCGCAGCCGCAGCCGCAGCGCCTTTGTCCGCAACGGCGATGTGTTCGTGCGCGACCTGCGCAGCGGCGCACTGACCCAGCTGACCCGCAGCAACGAGCGCGCGGCCGGGGTGAACTTTGCCGCCGACAACGGCGTGATCTGGCGCGTGGGGCAGAACTGGTTCCACTGGACCGCCGCCAGCGGCGTGCAGCAGGTGGCCAGCCTGAAGGCTGAGAAGGACCCGGCCAGCAAGCCCAAGGATGACCTGCTGCGCGACCAGCAGCTGCGCACCCTCGAAACCCTGCGCCGCGACCGCGACCAGCGTGAAGCGCTGAAGGACCAGGACCAGCGCTGGCGCCAGGCCGACCCGACCCGCGCGGCGGCCCCGATCTACCTGGGCGCCGACGTGGAGATTGCCGACAGCCTGCTGTCGCCGGACCTGGGCCACCTCATCGTGGTGACCAAGCCGAAGGACTTCGACGACGGCCGCACCAGCAAGATGCCGCTGTATGTGACCGAATCCGGTTACGAGGAAACCGAGGACACCCGCACCCGCGTGGGCCGCAACGGCTTCGAGCCGCACACCCTGTGGTACGTGGACGCGCGCACCGGCAAGGCCGAGAAGCTGTCGCTGTCGGGCCTGCCGGGGATCGGCACCGACCCGCTGGCCGAGCTGCGCCGCAAGGCCGGCAAGGAGCCGCTGAAGGGCGACCGCAGCGTGCAGGTGATGAGCGACTTCATGGGCGGCGGCATGCGCTGGAGCGCCGATGGCCAGCAGGCCGCGGTGATGCTGCGCGCCAATGACAACAAGGACCGCTGGATCGTCAGCATCGGCAACGACGGCCGCGTGCAGAACCGCCACCGCCTGACCGACAGCGCCTGGATCAACTGGGGCTTCAACGATTTCGGCTGGATGGCCGACGGCCGCACGCTGTGGCTGCTGTCCGAGGAATCGGGCTATTCGCACCTGTACACCCAGGCCGGTTCGGCCAAGCCGCAGGCCCTGACCAGCGGCAAGTGGGAGACCTCCGCGCCGGTGCTGTCGGCCGACGGCAAGGGCTTCTACTTCCTGTGCAACCAGCAGGCCCCGCACGACTATGAAATCTGCGCGGTCGACACCGGCAGCCGCCAGGTGCGCGAACTGACCAGCCTGAACGGCGTGGAAGACTTCTCGCTGTCGCCCGATGGCCAGCAGCTGCTGGTGCGCTACTCGGCCGCTTACCTGCCGACCCAGCTGGCCGTGGTGCCGAGCGCCGGTGGCCAGGCACGCGTGCTGACCGACACCCGCACCGCCGAGTACAAGGCGCGCGAGTGGATCCAGCCGAAGCTGGTGGCGGTACCGTCCAAGCACGGTGCCGGCGTGGTCTGGGCCAAGTACTACGAGCCCGAGCACAAGGAACCGGGCAAAAAGTACCCGATCGTGATGTTCGTGCACGGTGCCGGCTACCTGCAGAACGTGCACCAGCGTTACCCGGCCTACTTCCGCGAGCAGATGTTCCACAACCTGCTGGTGGAGAAGGGCTACATCGTGCTGGACATGGATTACCGCGGCAGCGAGGGCTACGGCCGCGACTGGCGTACGGCGATCTACCGCAACATGGGCCACCCGGAACTGGAAGACTACAAGGACGGCCTGGACTGGCTGGTCGACACCCAGCAGGGTGACCGCGACCACGCCGGCATCTACGGCGGTTCCTACGGCGGCTTCATGACCTTCATGGCGCTGTTCCGTTCGCCGGGCACGTTCAAGGCCGGCGCCGCACTGCGCCCGGTGCTGGACTGGCAGAACTACAACCATGCCTACACCAGCAACATCCTCAACACCCCGGACATCGACCCGGAGGCGTACCGCACGTCCTCGCCCATCGAGTACGCGCAGAACCTGCAGGACAACCTGCTGATCGCCCACGGCATGATGGATGACAACGTGTTCTTCCAGGACTCGGTGCACCTGACCCAGCGCCTGATCGAACTGCACAAGGACAACTGGTCGATCGCCCCGTACCCGCTGGAGCGCCACGGCTACGTGCGTGCCGACTCCTGGCTGGACCAGTACAAGCGCATCCTCAAGCTGTTCGAGCAGAACCTGAAGTGAGCAACGCCGCGGCCACGATCCAGATCGTGGCCGCGGTCATCCTGGATGACCGCGGCCGGGCGCTGGTGGTGCGCAAGCACGGTGCCGACCGCTACATCCAGCCCGGCGGCAAGCCCGAGGCGGGTGAAACGCCGCTACAGGCGCTGGCGCGTGAGCTGGACGAAGAACTGGGCGTGCAGCTCGACGCCGCCAGCGCGATTGCGCTGGGGCGGTTCGAGGACTGGGCGGTGAACGAACCTGGTCACCGCGTGCAGGCACAGGCCTGGTGGGTGCAGGTGACGGGCACGCCCACCGCACGCGCGGAGATCGCCGCGCTGGCCTGGGTGCCGCTGCAGCCCCCACACGGCCTGCGCTTGGCACCCTTGAGCGAACACCATATCCTGCCGGCGGTCGCCGCCCTGGCGACGTCCCGCTGAGCACGCGGGCATCGCCTGCAAGGACACCGGATGTCATCGCCCATCCCCCGCATTCCCACTGCCCCGTTGCCATCGACCCACCGCTGGATCTCGCCGTTGGCGCAGGGATCGTTCTGGGTGTGCCTGCTGCTGACCGTGTACTTCCTGCTGCAGGCGCTGGTTGCGTGGCCATTGGCCTTGTCCGGGCTCTGGAAGCACCTGGTCATCCTGGCGTGGGAACACCAGTTTGATCGCAGCCTGCACTGGATGCTCGCGCATCCGGTCGCCACATCGCTGCTGGCCGCCCTGCTGTGCCTGACCTCCACGGTGGCCAGCTGGGGGCTGTGGAAGGAGCGGCGTTGGGGTCTCTGGGCCTTCATCTGGGCGCTGCTGTGGAGCGCATTGGCCAACTTCGCGATCACCTGGTGGTTCGACCGCGTGCTGAAGCAGATCGTGGTGCTGCTCGCCGATGACCCGGCGACGGCCCACGAACTGAACGTGCAGCGGCTGTTGTTCACCCTCACCCTGCTGGGAACCTCGGTCCTGTTTGCCGGCCTGCAGGGCTGGCTGGCCTGGCGCCTGCTGCAGCCGGACATCCGGGCACGCTTCCGCTGAGCCCTGCGTCGGCAGCCGCTGTGCTGCGGAACAACCGGAGGGCTGCGGTAAAGTACGCGGCATGAACGAATTCGAGCGCGTGCGCGCCTACCTCACCGATCTGCAGGATCGCATCTGTGCGGCCATCGAGGCCGTCGACGGCCGGGCGCGCTTCCAGGAAGACCTGTGGCAGCGGGCCGAGGGCGGCGGCGGCCGCACCCGCGTGCTGCGCGATGGCGCCGTGTTCGAGCAGGCCGGCATCGGCTTTTCCGATGTCTCCGGCAGCCGCCTGCCGCCGTCGGCCTCGGCCAACCGGCCGGAGCTGGCCGGCGCGTCCTGGCGCGCCACCGGCGTATCGCTGGTGTTCCACCCGCTCAACCCCTACGTGCCCACCACCCACGCCAACGTGCGCTTCTTCCAGGCCCAGCGCGATGGCGAAGTAGTGGCCAGCTGGTTCGGCGGCGGCTTCGACCTGACGCCGTTCTATCCCTTCGACGAAGACGTGAAGCACTGGCACCAGGTGGCACACGACCTGTGCGCGCCGTTCGGCGAGGAGCGCTACCCGGCGCACAAGCGCTGGTGCGACACGTATTTCTTCCTGCGCCATCGCAATGAAACGCGTGGCGTGGGCGGGCTGTTCTTCGACGATCTGCACGGCGATTTCGAGCGCGATTTCGACTATCTGCGCGCGGTCGGCGATGGCTTCCTTGATGCCTACCTGCCCATCGTGCAGCAGCGCAAGGACATGGCCCATGGCGAGCGCGAGCGTGAGTTCCAGCTGTACCGTCGTGGCCGCTATGTGGAATTCAACCTGGTCTACGACCGTGGCACGCTGTTCGGCCTGCAGAGTGGCGGCCGCAGCGAGAGCATCCTGATGAGCCTGCCGCCGCGCGTGCGCTGGGAATATGGCTTCAGCCCGGAAGCCGGCAGCGCCGAAGCTCGCCTCGCCGATTACCTGGTGCCACGCGACTGGCTGTAAGCCCATGCGCGCGTAGCGTCGAGCTTGCTCGACTGAAGACTCTCCGTAGAGTCGAGCTTGCTCGACTGTCTTTCGCATAGCGCCAACAGCAGTCGACTACCTGGGGCCTGCGGCGTCCTTCTGCCGCGGAATGATGGTGATGTGGCCATTGGTTTCCAGCAGCGCCAGTTTCACATCCTCCACGCCCAGGCAGTCCTGCTGGCGCAGCGCGGCATCGAAGTCGGCGCGGGTGACCTGCTCCCGCCGCAGAACGGCATCCAGCAGGCGCCCGTCGCGGGCGATCACCACCGGCTCGCCCTCGATCAACCGTTCCATGCGCCGGCTGCGCGTGGTCAGCCAGCCCACGCCGTAGTTCAGCAGGATCAACGTGGCGGCCAGCAGCAGGCCGCCGCCCAGCGACGTGTCCGTGCCCAGCAGCGCGTTCTGCACCGCATTGCCCAGCAGTACGATCAACAGCACATCGAACGGGGTGATCTGCCCCAGCGCGCGCTTGCCACCGAGCCGGACCATGCCCAGCACAACGACGTAGACCACAACCGCGCGCAGGATGAATTCCCACCAGGGCATCGCCAGGGCGAACAGATCGGGCATTGCGGCTTCCCCTGCGGAGCGGTGTCACAGCCTAGCATCCGGGGTCAGATCCCTTTGCCCTTCGGGCAAAGGGATCTGACCCCATCCGGAATTCGGGCGGCACAAATAAAAAGCCCCGCTGACCAGGGGGAGGTCAACGGGGCCGGGGAACGGGCGCTTGGGGAGGAGCCCCCGTTCCGAGATCTGCTCCAGGGGATGGGAGAGATCCACAACAGGCGTTGCGCCTGTCGAGAGTTATAGAAACACCCCGAACACTAACGGTTCGTGAAGGGGCCCAATTTATTGTGGGCCCCTGCCGGAAACATTCATCTTCGAGTCAGAAAAACCGCATAAATGAACAATTCATGCCGCTTTTAGCGTAAATGCGAATCAGTGCGCCTCGTCCCAGTTCACGCCAACACCCGTATCGACGACCAGCGGCACCCGCAACTGTGCCGCTTGCGACATGCGCTCGATCACGTTGCTACGTAGTTCCTCGGTGAAAGCGGCCTCGCTCTCGAACACCAGTTCATCGTGTACCTGCAGGATCATCCGCGCCGGGGCGCCGCTGTCGCGCAGCCACTGATCGACCGATACCATCGCCCGCTTGATGATGTCCGCGGCGGTGCCCTGCATGGGCGCGTTGATCGCGGCCCGCTCAGCGCCGGCGCGCAGGCCCTGGTTACGCGCATGAATGTCGTTCAGGTACAGGCGGCGGCCGAACAACGTTTCTACATAGCCCTGGTCGCGGGCCTGCTGCCGCATCCGTTCCATGAAGTCGCGCACGCCCGGGTAGCGGCTGAAGTACAGCGCGACATAGTCCTGCGCCTGGCCACGGTCGATGCCCAGATTGCGGGCCAGGCCGAAGGCGCTCATGCCGTACATCAGGCCGAAGTTGATGGCCTTGGCCGCCCGGCGCTCGTTGGGCGTCACCTCTTCCAGCGTGCGCCCGAACACCTCGGCGGCGGTGGCGCGGTGGACGTCGACCCCCTGCTCGAAGGCACGCACCAGGCCCGGATCCTCGGACAGGTGGGCCATGATCCGCAGTTCGATCTGCGAATAGTCAGCGGCCAGCAGCTGGAAGCCCTCCGGTGCCACGAAGGCACGGCGGATGCGGCGGCCGTCCTCGGTGCGGATCGGGATGTTCTGCAGGTTCGGGTCGGACGAGGACAGGCGGCCGGTGGCAGCACCGGACTGGTGGTAGCTGGTGTGCACGCGACCGGTGTCCGGGTTGACCATCTCCGGCAGCTTGTCGGTGTAGGTGCTGCGCAGCTTGGCCAGGCCGCGGTATTCGAGGATCACCCGCGGCAGCTCGTGCTGGTCGGCAATCGCCTCCAGCGCCTCTTCATTCGTGCTGGGCTGGCCCTTGGGCGTCTTCACCACCGCTGGCAGCTTCAGTTCGTCAAACAGCACCGCCTGCAGCTGCTTGGGCGAATCCAGATTGAAGCTGCGCCCGGCCAGTTCGGTGGCCTTCTGCTGCGCGGCCAGCATGCGCGAGGACAGGTCGTGGCTCTGCCGGCGCAGCTCATCGGTATCAATGCGCACGCCGTTGGCTTCGATGCTGGCCAGCACCGGCACCAGCGGCATTTCGATGTCCCGGTACACCCCGTCCAGCGTCGGCTCGGCCAGCAGCTGCGGCTGCAGCGCGTGGTGCAGGCGCAGGGTGATGTCGGCGTCCTCGGCCGCATAGCGGCTGGCTTCGTCGATGCCCACCTGCGAGAACGGGATCTGCTTGGCGCCCTTGCCGGCCACGTCCTCGAACTTGATGGTGGTGTAGCCCAGGTAGCGCAGGGCCAGCGAATCCATGTCGTGGCGGGTGGCGGTGGAATTGAGCACGAAGCTCTCAAGCATGGTGTCGTCGTGGTAGCCCTGCACGTCGACGCCGTGGCGGCGCAGCACATGCAGATCGTACTTGCCATGCTGGCCCAGCTTCTTCTTTGCCGGGTCCTGCAGCACCGGGCGCAGCGCGTCGAGCACCTGCTGCATCGGCAGCTGTGCCGGTGCACCGGGATAGTCGTGGCCGACCGGAATATAGGCAGCCCTGCCCGGCTCCACGGCCAGGCTGATGCCGACCAGGCGCGCACGCATGGCATCCAGCGCATCGGTTTCGGTATCGAAGCTGATCAGATCGGCCTGCTGCACACGCTCGACCCAGGCCTGCAGCTGCTCAGCGGTCAGCACGGTTTCGTAGTCGCCCGGTGCGGACAGCGCCGGGTCCAGTTCAGCGGCCGCCGGTGCGTCGGCGCTGCCACGGGCGAAACCGGCGGCGGTGCCGCGCAGGCTCGGCGTAGCTTCGCTGGCAGCCGCCGGTGCCGGCAGCGGGCCGCCCAGCTCCTTCAGCGCCTGGGTGAAACCGTAGCGGGCGTACAGCTCGCTCAGCACCGGCACGTCCTGCTCGCGCAGGGCCAGGGTGGCCGGCGATGCGTCGAGCTCGACGTCGGTGCGGATGGTCACCAGTTCGCGGTTCAGCGGCAGGCGTTCCAGCGCCGCGCGCAGGTTCTCGCCGATCTTGCCCTTCATGGTCGGCGCAGCGGCGATGACGCCGTCCAGGTGCTGGTACTCGGCCAGCCACTTGGCGGCGGTCTTCGGCCCGCACTTCTCCACGCCGGGCACGTTGTCCACGGTGTCGCCCATCAGCGCCAGCAGGTCGATGATCTGGTCGGCGCGCACGCCGAACTTGTCCATCACCGCCGCGTCCGAATCCATGCGGCTGCCGGTCATGGTGTTGACCAGCTCGATGCCGGGGCGGACCAGCTGGGCAAAGTCCTTGTCGCCGGTGGAAATGGTCACCTTCAGGTCCTGCGCCACACCCTGCAGGGCCAGCGTGCCGATCACATCATCGGCCTCCACGCCGGGAATGCGCAGGATGCTGATGCCCAGCGCTTCGACGATGCGGCACATCGGCTCGACCTGGCTGCGCAGTTCATCGGGCATCGGCGGGCGGTTGGCCTTGTACTGGTCGTACAGGTCGTCGCGGAAGGTCTTGCCCGGGGCATCCACCACGAAGGCAACGTAGGCCGGGCGCTCCTTCAGCGTCGAGCGCAGCATGTTGACCACGCCGAACAGCGCGCCGGTAGGTTCGCCCTGTGCATTGGACAGGGGCGGCAGCGCGTGGAACGCGCGGTACAGGTAACTGGACCCGTCGATCAGGACTAATCTGCTCATGCGACGATTCTACGCGCCCCTGCCTGCACCGCGGCGACACGGCGGCGACGCATCCTTGGGGCATAATCAAACCCCGATCGATGCAAAGGCCCTGCCGATGAAGACCCTGATGCTGGCTTCCCTGCTGCTGCTTGCTGGCTGCGCCAGCATGGGTGGTGCAGGCGCTCCCCCGGTGGATGTGAAGGGTGCCGAAGTGTCCAGCCGGACCATGGGCAACGGCGATGTCATCGAGGAATACCGCGTGTCCGGGCAGCTGCGGATGGTCAAGGTGACCCCATCGCGCGGCGCACCGTTCTACATGTACGACCGCAACGGCGATGGGCGGATGGACAGCGACAAGGACGGCGTCTCGCCGGTCTACTGGAAGCTGTACAGCTGGTGATGGGCATGAGGTCAGAGCCTTTTCCTGCGGAAAGGGATCCGACCCCGGGGCCGGCGCGTGATAGGTTCGCGCCGCATCTTCCGGTTGATCCCATGACAGGCCCCGAAGGTGGGCCGGGATCGCGCTGCCATGAACCTCGAACCGGCAACCCCATCGCTGGTTGCATCCCTTGCCGCCGACCTGCGCCGCAGCAGCGCGCGCCAGCGGGTGACCCGCGACGGCACGGCCGACCCGCGCCTGCTGCAGATCGTCGATTACATCGATGCGCACCTGGGCGAGTGCGAACTGGGCGAGCAGATGATCTGCGAGGCCTTCGGGATGTCCCGCTCCACGGTCTACCGGCTGTTCCAGGCCCACGGCGGGGTCGCGCGCTACATCCGTGAGTGCAGGGCCTGGCTGGCCCACCGCCACCTGGCCCGGGACCCGGGCTGCCGCCTCACCTGGCTGCTCTATGAAGTCGGCTTCGCATCCGAACGCCAGTTCCAGCGCGCCTTCCTGGCGCAGTTCGGCATGTCGCCGGCCGACTGGCGGCAGCATTGCAGGCAGCGCGCACGGGCAACGCTGCTGTCCTGAACAGGCAGGTTGCGGCTGTCGAATGAGGTTGGCGCCGGCACGCCTCCTGCGTACCGGCGCCATGTCCCCTCCCCGGGAACACGTGAAAGAGGATGTGGGTCAGCGGATGACCAGGACCGGCAGGGTGCTGCGCGCCAGCACCTCGGCCGTCTGGCTGCCCAGCAGCACACGGGTCACGCCGCGGCGGCCATGCGAGGTCATCACGATCAGGTCGCTGTTGCGCTCGGCAGCGGTCTCGATGATGCCATCGGCGGCGTAGCGGTCCAGCACGTGGACCGGGTTGGCGCGGATGCCCTGCTCGGCGGCCTTGGCCAGCGCCGGCTGCAGCACCTTCTGTGCGCCCTCATCGCGGTCGGCCTTGTACTCCGGGCTGTTCATGTAGCCCACGCTCCAGCCCATGGCGTCGTACATGCCCACTGCCCACGGCTCGGAGACCGTCACGATGTCGACCTCGGCATTGAGATCCTTCGCCAGCTCCAGGCCCTTGGCCAGGCCCTTGTCGGACAGTTCGGAACCATCGGTGGCGATCAGGATGCGGGTGTACATGGTGAGCCTCCTTGGCGGGGTGCCAGTTGGGAACGCCACCATTGCACACCGGATGTGCACGCCGTGCCTTGAGCAGGATCAATCCGATGCCCTGCAGGTTGGCCAGCCTCTTCGCCATGCGCAGGCGCCGCCCGGCGTAACGGCAGCGTCGAGCTTGATCGAGGTTCTGCCAGCAAGCATGCTGGCGCCGCAGCCACTTGCTGCCACCCGGATGACCGACATGAAAGACCGCAAGCAGGCCCTATTGATCACCCCACGGACCATTCTGCTGGCCCTGGTCGCCGCGTTCGTGCTGTTCTACGGCGGCTACCAGCTGGGCAAGCACCTGGCCCTGCGCGAGAACGCAGCGCAGGCTGCCATTCGCTGACGCGCTCCTGCAGCGTCCCGTCCCGCGTTACCGGCTCAGTATCGGGAAAGCCAGAAACCGCCCTCCGCCATGGCGCGCGGGTCTATTTTCGCCACCACCTGCGGGAAGGCCTGTCTGGTTTCCATGCAGCGGTAATACCCGCACAGGCATTCGGCGAAGCACAGCAGATCCCGGTTGGCGAACACCCGCGCGTCGCCGTTGTCGTGGTCCCACATCACCACTTCGCCACTGGCCGCGTCGATGGCCAGCACATTGCCGCCGCCATCATGGCCGATCGCCCAGCCGGGTGCCGGCAGCGCGGCGGAGACTTCGGCCGCACGCTCGGCGTCGAAGAACGACAGATACGGTGCCGCTTCGCGTGGCAGCCCCTGTTCGTTCAGCAGCTGCCGCGCGTGCGGGTGCAGCCATGCCGGCAACGTTGCCAGCGGATGACGCTGGAACACGAAGAGATCGGCCAGATCAGGCGCTTCCTCGATCAGTTCGGCCGGTACCACCGGCAGCAGGGCCGTCAACGTTTCCTGAAAAAGGGTCACAATGGCAGGTAGGCCATCGCGCCCCGGCTCCGCACCGTCCGTGGTCATGCAGGCCTTCGCTCAGGCGATCTGCACGATGCGCGCGTTCTGGCACAGCGGGTAGCTGGCCACGAACTCTGCGATCGCATCACGCATCTTCTCGAACGACTCGCCATACATGTACAGCGAGGTCTCGGTCGGGCCCTGCCACCAGCTGCAGATCTCACCCAGGCCATCGATTTTCTCGGACAGCTGCTCGAACACGTGGTTGGAATCACACTGTTCGTACACTTCGTCCGGCAGGTTCAGACCATCCAGATAGATGCCCAGCCCCTCGGTGACACCAAAGGCACGGTCGGCCTCGCCCGCACCCTGCAGCTGCGAACCCTTGGGCGCACCCAGCTGTTCCAGCAGGTCGATCAGTTTCGGCACGCCATCCGCATCGACCAGCGCCACTTCGATATCGCCGTACTCGACTTCGCCCAGGTCGGAGATCGCGGTGCCACCACCGGTCAATTCACCCACCTTCGCCGCCTGCAGCAGCGCATCGAGCGGATCCTCGAACAGCTCGTGGCGATGCTCGGGCTGCAGCTTCGCATTCAACTTCACGGTGACGTGCAAGGTGGGTTCGGTCATGGGGGCGTTCCTGGAAGATGTGCCCGCCATTGTAGAGTCGAGCTTGCTCGACTGCTCTGCTCGACTGCTTTGCGCGTTCAGTCGAGCAAGCTCGACTCTACGGGCCATCAGCGCAGGAACGGCGACACCTTGCGCTTCAGCAGCTCCACCAGCACCGGGTCCATGTACTCGTAGTCATCAGGAATATCCAGGCAGATCACCCGCTTGCCGTTCAGCCACGCCTTGTAACGGCTGGACAGGCGGTTGCGATGCGCCTTTTCCATCACGAACACCAGGTCGGCCCACTGCAGCAGCTCGGGGCTGAGCACTTCATCGGCGTCGGCCAGCAATCCGGCCGAGGCCGTTTCGATACCTGGCCAATCGGCGAACACCTGCTCGGCGGTCGGGCTACGCAGGCGGTTCTGGCTGCAGAGGAAGAGCACGTTGCGGGTCATGCCCGCAGCCTAATCGGGGTCGGATCCCTTTTCCATCGGAAAAGGGTTCTGACCCCTCGACGGTGATCAGATCACCGTCAGGTTGGCGTAGGCCATCACCAGCCACTTGCTGCCGGCATCGGCGAACTCGACCTGCACGCGGGCGTGGGCACCGCTGCCTTCGTAGTCGGTCACCATGCCTTCGCCGAACTTGGGATGGGTGACCAGCGCGCCCAGCTTCAGCGGCGGCGCCTCGATGGAGGCGTGGCCCATCACCCGGCTGCTGCCCAGCGAGGCCGGCCGCGAAACCTGAACCTTCGGGCGAACTTCGTGCAGCAGCTCGCGTGGGATCTCGCGCAGGAAGCGCGACGGCAGGCTGTAGTTGTCCTGGCCATGGATGCGACGCGATTCGGCGTAGCAGAGCACCAGTTTCTGCCGCGCGCGGGTAATGCCCACGTAGGCCAGCCGGCGCTCTTCTTCCAGCCGTCCGCTTTCTTCCAGCGAACGCGCGCTCGGGAACAGGCCGTCTTCCATGCCGGCCAGGAACACCAGCGGGAATTCCAGGCCCTTGGCCGAGTGCAGGGTCATCAGCTGCACGCCTTCCTCGCCCGCCTGCGCCTGCCCTTCACCGGCTTCCAGCGCGGCATAGGCGAGGAACGCCACCAGCTCGTCCATGTCCTCGCCCACTTCCTCGATATCGTCGGCGCGGCGCAGGAAGCGCGAGGCCACCGAAACCAGTTCGTCGAGGTTGTCGGTACGCGATTCCGAATCCAGTGAATTGCGGCTTTCCTTGCTCCAGTGCTCGCGCAGCTGCGAGCGCGACAGCACATGGTCCACGCGCTCGGCCAGGGTCATGTGCTGGGTCTGCGCCTGCAGCTCGTTCACCAGCACCAGGAAGCCCGCCAGCGCATTGCGTGCACGCGCGGCCAGTGCGGTGCCCTGGGTGACCAGCATGGTGGCCTCCCACAGCGAGATGCCCTGCGCACGTGCCTCGCGGCGCACTTCGTCCAGGGTGCGCTCGCCGATGCCACGGGTCGGCGTGTTCACCGCGCGCTCGAAGGCGGCATCATCGTTGCGGTTGGACAGCAGGCGCAGGTAGGCCAGCGCATCCTTGATTTCCGCTCGCTCGAAGAAGCGCATGCCGCCATACACGCGGTACGGCACCTGCTCGCTCAGCAGCGCTTCTTCCAGCGCGCGCGACTGCGCGTTGCTGCGGTAGAGCACGGCCACTTCGGTGTAGCTGCCGCCATCGCGCACCCACTGGCGCGCACGCTCGACGATGTAGCGGGCCTCGTCCATCTCGTTGTAGGCCGCATACAGGTCGATCGGCTCGCCGTCGCCGCTGTCGGTCCACAGTTCCTTGCCGATGCGGTCCGGGTTGTGCGCGATGACTGCGTTGGCCGCGCCAAGGATGTTGGCGGTGGAACGGTAGTTCTGTTCCAGGCGGATGGTCTGCGCGCCCGGGAAATCGCGCAGGAAGCCCTGCACGTTCTCGACCTTGGCACCGCGCCAGCCGTAGATGGCCTGGTCGTCGTCGCCGACCACGAATACATGGCCTTCGTGACCGGCCAGCACGCGCACGAAGGCGTATTGGATGGCGTTGGTATCCTGGAATTCGTCCACCAGGATTTCGCGGAAGCGGGCGCGGTAATGGGCCAGCAGCGCCGGGTTGTCGCGCAGCAGTTCGTGCGCGCGCAGCAGCAGCTCGGCGAAATCGACCAGGCCGGCGCGATCGCAGCGCGCCTGGTACTCGATGTAGGCCTGGCGCATGGTTTCCAGCCACGCATCATGCGGCTCGGGCTGGATGTGCTGCGGGCGGCGGCCCTCATCCTTCTGTTCGTTGATCCACCACGCGATCTGCTTGGGCGGGTACTTGCTGTCGTCGATTTCCAACGCCTGCACCACGCGCTTGACCAGCCGCAGCTGGTCATCCGAATCCATCACCTGGAAGCTTTCGGGCAGCTTGGCATCCTTCCAGTGCAGGCGCAGCAGGCGGTTGGCCAGGCCGTGGAAGGTACCGATCCACATGCCACGGCTGCCGTGGGGCAGCTGCGCGTCGATGCGGTGGCGCATCTCGCCGGCAGCCTTGTTGGTGAAGGTCACCGCGAAAATGCCATGGGTCGGCACGCCTTCGACTTCGTGCAGCCAGGCAATACGGTGGGTGAGTACGCGGGTCTTGCCGGAACCGGCACCGGCCAGCACCAGATGGTGGCCGGGGGGAGCGGAGACGGCTTCGCGCTGGGCCGGGTTCAGGCCATCGAGCAGGTGGGAGACATCCATTCCCGCATTTTACGGCATCGCCGTCGCGGCTAATGCGACCACCTGCGTGGCCAGCGCCTGCGCCTGCTGACGCAGTTCAGGCACCGCCAGGCTTTCCCACAGGCTGCCGATGCGCAGACTGCCGAGTACGCCCAGCCGGGCCTGCGCCGCGCCGCTGGCGCTGCTCAGGCGGTCGCCCGGCACGCTGCTGTCCAGGCCGAGCCCATGCGGCCCGGGGCGGGCCACGCCATCGGCCAGCAACTGCTGCAGCAGCGGGTTGCGCAGCGCGCGGGCACGGGTTTCCACACCGGTGGCGTTGACCACGGCGGCCACCGTCCACTGCTGCGCGCCGCCCGCAGCATCGCGGCCGGACAGGTGCAGCGACGCGCCTTCGCGCCAGACCCGCTGCAGGCGGGAACGGTGCAGGTGCAGCTGGCCGCTGGCCCGCAGTGACTGCAGCTGCGCATCGACCGCTTCGGCAATGCGGTGGCGGTGCACATCCCAGTAGCGCACCACATGGCGCAGGAAGCGGCGCTGGTCGGTTTCGTCCAGGCTGCACCACAGCGCCTGGCCATGCGGGCGGATGCGATCCATCACGCCCTGCCAGGGCTGGCCATCGGCGTGCGCCTGGCGGGCGTAACCGCGCAGTGCGCGTACACGCTGGCGCAGAGTCATCGACATCAGCGCGACGGGATCGAAATCCGGCAGTACGCCGTGCGCATGCGGCAACGGCAGCAGGCCATGGCGCGAGATGACATGCAGCGGCCCCGAATGGCCCGCGGCAATCAGCGCCAGCACGGTATCGGCCATGCTCAGCCCGGAACCGACGATGGCCAGTGCGTGGGTGCCCGCCAGCGTGCGCACGCCGTCGTAATCCCAGGCCTCGACCACATCCTCGGCGGCCAGCGCATCGGCACCATCGACCGGCAGCGGACGCATGCTGTTGCCGGTGGCGATGACCACCTGCGCCGCATGCACCGTGCCGCCCTCCCCCAGCGAAAGCCGATAGCCTTGGCTGTCCGGCTGCAGCGCGGACACCGGCTGCATGATCACCTGCAGCTGTGCCGGACTGGCCGCCGTCGCGTCCTGCAGGCGCTGCTGCAGGTACGCGGCGAAATGGTGGCGGCTCACATAGCGCTCGCCCAGAACCTCGCGTGCCTCGCCCGGATAGGCGTGGGTGGCCTGCAGGTAATCGAGGAAATCACCGGGCTGGTCGGGAAACGCGCTCATCTTCGCCGCCGGCACGTTCAGCAGATGCTCCGGCCACGGCGTTGCGTAGGCGATGCCCTGGGCCACGTGTGAAGCGGGTTCGATGATGGCCAACGCCAACGGCGCCCGGGCCTGGCGCAGCACCTGGATCGCCACCAGCACGCCGGCCGCACCACCACCGATGATCGCCAAGTCCAGTTCGCCATTACGCGGTGAATCAGTCATGCGCCGATTGTAGGCCATGCGGGGCGACGGACCGGCGTGACGCACCGGCGGCCCCTGCATTCACATCAACGCATCGGCCAACCGCGCGATGCCTTCCCGGCTGCGCCGCCAGGCCGCGCGTCTGCGCCACTGCTCCAGGTCCAGCAGGCGCGACTGGCGCAGGTAGTCATCCTCGATGGCGCACAGCTGCTGCACCAGCGCCCGGTCGTAGCAGATCAGGCCAATCTCGGCATTCAACGCAAAGGAACGGATGTCCATGTTGATCGAGCCGAGCACGGCGATGTCATCGTCCACGCTCATGTGCTTGGCATGCAGGAACTGGGGTTCGTACAGGGCAATCTGCACGCCACAGCGCAGCAGCTCGTCGTAGTACGCCTCCTGCGCCCACGAGGTCAGCCGCTGGTTGTTGCTGGCTGACAGGATCAGCTGCACCTGTACGCCGGACAGCGCGGCGATGCGCAAGGCGCTCAGCGTCGCTTCGTCGGGCACGAAGTACGGGGTGACCATCACCAGCCTGCGCCGCGCCAGGTGGATCAGCGCGGCCACGGCATCGCGTGCATTGCTGAACGGATAGGCCGGGCCACTGGGCAGCAGCTGGGTGGCGATGTCATCGGCGCACACCGCGACATCCGCAATCACGTCCAGGCGCTGCCCGGTTTCGATGTACCAGTCGCTGGCGAACACCGCCTCCAGATGGGCCACCGCCGGGCCGCGCACGCGCGCGACCAGTTCCCGGTTGGGGTGGCCGGGCACGAACCGTGGGCCGGCCAGATTCTGCGAACCGACGTACGCCACTTCGTTGTCGATCACGGCGATCTTGCGATGGTTGCGCAGGTCCATGCGCCCGCTGCGGCGCCAGCGCAGGCCACCCGGCAGCATCGCGCGTACTTCGATGTCGCGTGCCTGCAGGCGCTTGCGGTAGGCACGCAGCCCACGCTTGGCACCCACCGCATCCAGCAGCACGCGGCACTGCACGCCACGGGCGGCGGCTCGCTGCAGCGCTTCGACGATGGCCTCGCCCACCGCGTCGTCGAACATGAGGTAGTACAGCAGGTGGACGCGATCCTCAGCCTGGTCGATGTCGGCAATGAGGGTGTGCAGCGATTCGTCATAGTCGGTCAACAGATCGACCGCGTTGCCGTGCACCGGCATGAAATCGCCCTGGCGCTGCACCAGCGGCACGATTTCGGCGCTGGCGGTATCCGGCTGTGGGGCCCAACGCAGGCGACGCTGCAGCGCCTGTTCCTCGCGGATGACCTGCGACGCCTCGGCCTGGCGCCGGATGCGTTCGCGCGACAGCCACGGGTGGCCGAACAGCAGGTACAGCGGCAGGCCCAGCAGTGGCACGAAGCCGACCAGCAGCAGCCAGCTGCGCGCCGCGCCTGGCGTGGTGCGCGCGGGGATCCAGCACAGCGCGACCAGCCGGATGAGCCAGTCGATCAACAGCAGGTACGAACCCAGCAGCCACTCGAACAGCATCGCGTCGCCCGTCGGGAGGTGAGCGGCCATTCTGCCCAGCCTTCATCTGGTGTGCCAACCGAAAGCGTGCCGACCAACGGTCGGCACCCACCGGGTTGGGATGGTCGGCACCCACCGGCACCCACCGCAGGAACACCGGGCACAAAAAAACCCGCCACGCGGGCGGGTTTTTTCGGAAGCGACCAGCAATCCTCGCGGATTACTTGATCTTGCCTTCCTTGTACGGGACGTGCTTGCGCACGACCGGATCGTACTTGGAGAATTCCATCTTCCCCGGGGTGTTCTTCTTGTTCTTGTCGGTCGTGTAGAAGTGACCGGTACCGGCGGTCGAAATCATACGGACCTTATCGCGCTTGCCTGCCATGATCGTCTACTCCTCAGACCTTTTCGCCGCGCGCACGCAGCTCAGCCAGAACGGAATCGATGCCGTTCTTGTCGATGGTGCGCAGTGCATGCGCGGAAACACGAAGCTTCACCCAGCGGTTCTCGCTGGCAACCCAGAAGCGGCGCTCGTGCAGGTTGGGCAGGAAACGACGACGGGTCTTGTTGTTGGCGTGCGAGACGTTGTTACCCGTCTGCACTCGCTTGCCGGAAACCTGGCATACGCGGGACATTGCGCACCTCGATAGTAAGTTGTGTCAGCCCGTAGCCCGGGAGACGGCGGCCTCGGTGGTTGCCCACCACACGTCAAGAGAATCAAAGGGTTACGCTGGCGTTGGGCGGCCGGGGACGTGCTCCCGGGGGTGCCGCCCGGTCGGAAACCGGACACAGCGAGCCGCGCATTATGCACGGGTTCAAGCACTTGCGCAAGTTACCCACAGGGGCGGGTCAGGGCGTGGCGATGAACAACCCGCCCGAACCGGGCGCCCGCTGCAACGCGTCGGGACTCAGCCGCGCCCGCGCCGTGGTGATGAACAGCCGCCCATCCGGGGCGAAGCACAGCGCGCCCACGTGCGGCGCCGGTACGGCCAGCCGCCGCTGCACCGCGCCATTCGCCGCCAGTTCCAGCACACAGGCCCCACCCCACATCGCCACCCACAGGGTGCCCTGCGGCGACAGTGCCAGGCCATCAGGTTTGCCCGCTTCACCCAGGAAATCGGTGACCACCTTCGGCTCGCCCAGCGTGCCCGCCGCCACATCGGCGGGGTAAGCCAGCAGGGTGCGCGCAAGGGTATCAATCACGTACAGGGTGTCGCCGGCCGGGTTGAACACCATGCCGTTGGCCACGCCCAGGCCCTCGGCCACCCGCCGCACCGGCGCATCCACCGATGCCGCGTGGAACAGCGCCCCGCGTCCACCCAGCAGGCCACGGTGCATCGACCCCGCCCACAGGCCGCCATGCGCATCCACGGTCATGTCGTTCAGGCGGCAACCGGCGCCCACATCGATTGCCGGCCCCGGCTGCAGCGCACCGTCAGCGGCAATCCGCACGAAGTGCGTTTCGCCATTGCCGACCAGACCCTGTGGCGCCAGCGCCAGCGACCAGACCGGCTCGGACAGCGACGTGCGCGTGCAGGCCTCGCCGTCCCACTGCAGCAGGGCCGGCGCGGTTGGCTCCACCCAGGCCACGCGACCATCGGCAAGCACCACCGGCGATTCCCCCACCAGCGTTCCTGCATCGCACACCAGGCGTACGCCACTGGCCGGTACCGCCTGCAGCGCCTGCAACCAGTGCCGCGCGCGCCGGCCCACCTCATCGGCGGCGCGACCGGGGCGGTAAAGATCGGTACCAATGCCCACCGCGCGCACGCCGGCCTGCCACAGCGCAGGCAGCGCATCGGTCGTGAAGCCCCCCACCGCCACCAGTCGCGCCTGGGCCGGCAGCACGGCCGACAGTGCCGACAAGCGCGGCGCGGCATCGTGCGCCGGGAAGGCCTTCAGGTAGCGCGCACCTGCGGCCAGCGCGGCGAACGCTTCGGTGGCGGTGCTGAAGCCGGGCATCGGTTCCATGCCGTGCGCGCGTGCGGCGGCGATCACGTCCGGGTTGGTATTGGGAGATACGCAGAAGCGGCAGCCGGTGGCCGCCAGCGCCTCGACCTGGGCAACCTCCAGCACGGTGCCCGCGCCCACCCACAGGCGGTCGCCGAAATGCCCGGCCAGCAGTGCAATGGTGGCCAGCGGATCCGGCGAATTGAGCGGGACTTCAGCCAGGCGCACGCCCGCATCCACCAGTGCCTGGCCGACCGCCAGGGCCTCGGCGCCGGTCAGCCCGCGCAGGATCGCCACCAGCGGTGTCTGTTCGATGGCCGCATCGAAGGCGGCGGCGTGTGCGGTGTTCATGGCATTGCCTGTGTGGCGCGGTGCAGGGCAAGGAAGCCGCGTGTCACGGCATCGTGGGACAGCAGGGTGCGTGCGCTGCCGCCGAGGGCATGCACGGCAGCGGCGTAAAGCGCGCAGACTGGCGCGGCACCGACCATCGGCAGCGGTGCCTGCAGCGCCGCAGGCCACAGCCGCCGTACATCGGCCAGCTCGGCGCCGATCAGTACGCCGCGCAGCCACGAGGCACCGTCTGCACGTGGCAACTCGCCACGGATCACCCGCGCCCGCGCACCGAACAACAGGCTGCCCAGCCCCAGCCCGCCGGCATGGCCGTGCTGCAGGCCATCGAAGAAAGCCGCTCCCTCCGCCGCCGGGCCGTCCACCACCGACGCCAGCAGCCCGGCGGCGGTGAGCCGGTCGAAGATCTCGCCGGACATTGCCGTGAGGAAGGACACCACGGCCCCACCCTGCAGCTGCACCCATTTGCTGTGCGTGCCGGGCAGCGCCACCAGCCCATCCGGTGGCAGCACACCAGTGGCCAGCAGGCCCAGCAGTTCGGTTTCTTCACCACGCATGATGTCCGGCGCGTCGTCCTGCGTTCGTCGGCAGGCCAGTCCAGGCACGATGGCCACCGGTATCTGGCCGATGCAGGTGTGATGCAGCTGGGCGGCCAGCCGCTCTGGCGTGGCCGGGCAGTCCGCGTAGCCGGCATCGCTCCAGCCGATGTTCGATCCGACCATGCCACACGCGTACACCGCCGCGGCGCCCGGCCAGGCGGCGGCGGTCTGTTCCAGCAGCGCCTGCATCTGCGTGCGGTCCAGCCCGGCGATGCTGCGGGGCTGCTCCACGCTGTCCAGCAGCCGCCCATCGGCGGCGATGAGGAAGGCGCGGAAGTTGCTGCTGCCCCAGTTGATGCCGATGATCGGTGCGTCGTTGTCGTGCATGCTCATCGGCGCGTCACCCCGGCGCCACCGTCCAGCGGTACCACCGCACCCGTGATCCAGCCGCTGCGCGGCGATGCCAGGAACAGCGCAAGCTCTGCGGCATCGGTGGCGGTACCCAGGCGCTGCAGTGGGTGCCGCTGCACGTTGCGTGCGCGGGCCGCCGCCGGATCATTGCTGCGCGCGAACGACCCCTGCAGCATCGGTGTATCCACCGATGCTGGTGCGATCGCGTTGACCCGGATGTGCTCATCTGCAAGTTCCAGCGCAGCGGTACGCGCCAGCGACTCCAGCGCGGCCTTGGACGCTGCATAGGCCGCCAGCCCGGGCGTGGCATAGCGGGCGTTGATTGAAGACAGCAGCACGATGCTGCCGCCTCCATTCGCACGCAGGCCAGCCAACCCATGGCGCATCAGCCGGCGCGCACCCAACACGTTCACCGCATGCACCTGCTGCCAGAGCACATCATCGTCCGCCCAGGTGTCGGCCGGCGGGCACCAGCCCGCGCAGTGGATCAGCGCGTCCAGCGGCTGGCCCAGGTGTGGTGCCAGCGCGGCATCGACCGCACCGGCATCGGCCAGGTCGGCCCGTACCTGCGTGGTCGCTGCTGGAACCGGATCCCGATCCAGTGCCAGCACCTGCGCCCCCTGTGCCTGCAGCTGCGCCAGCACCGCCGCGCCGATGCCACTGGCCGCCCCGCTCACCCAGACATGCCGGCCTTGCCACTCACCCTGCATTGCGTCGTTGCCCATGCTCAGAACCGGTAGGTAAGGCTGGCCTTGTACGAGCGGCCGAACACCACGTTGGTACGCAGGCCCTCGTCGTAGCCGTCGAAGGTGCGCTGCTCGCTGTCCAGCAGGTTGTTGGCTTCCACCTTCAACGACAGGCGGTCGCTGAAATCGTAGCTCATCGACGCCGACAGATCCTTGTAGGTGTCGTTGAAGATGCCGGTGGCGGCGCTGGACAGGCCAACCAGATACTCATCGCGCCAGTTGTAGGCCACGCGGATGCCGAACGGGCCGTTCTCGTAGTAGCCGATCAGGTTGGCGTTGTTCTTCGACAGCCCGGGGAAGGTCATGGCGTTGCCGTTGATGTCGGTGATCGGCGTTTCCGAGTCGATCCACGTATAGGTGGCGACCACGCCGAAGCCATCGAGCATGCCGCTGAACGGCACCTGGGCCAGCAGCTCCACGCCCTTCACCTTGGCCTTGTCGCCGTTGATCTTGCGCAGCACCAGGTAGTTGATGTTGTTGTAGGTTTCCGCGCTCTGCCGCTGCACGATGAACGTCGACACGTCCTTGTAGAACAGGCCGGCCGAAAGCAGGCCCTGGCCACCGTAGTACCACTCCAGCGACAGGTCGTACTGGGTGGCCTTGAACGGATCCAGGTCGGGTGCGCCGCCGCTGCCGGTGCCCGGCGAGGTCTGCACGCCGTTGCCATCGAACACCGCATTGTTGTTGAGGGTCACGCCATTGTTGAGGTCTTCGGTGTTGGGGAAGGCCACCACCTTGGCCGCACCACCGCGCAGCACCAGGCTGTCGGTGATCTGCAGCTTGGCCACGGCCGAGGGCAGGACTTCACGGTCGTCGCGGTCGAAGGTGGACGGGGTAAGCGTGCCGTTGCCACTGATCAGGTTGCCACGCGAGCTCAGGTCGCGGCCGACGAAGCGCACGCCGACGTTGCCGCCCAGTGCCATGCCGCTCACTTCGGTATCCCAGTTGAGCTTGGCATAAGCCTCCAGGAAGTCCTCGTCCACACGGAACGTGGCGGCGTAGGCCAGCGCGTTGTTGCGCGGGTCCAGGCACTGCGGGTTCTGCGAGATCTGCGGCACCGTGGTGAAGCTCTCGCAGCCACCGAAGGTACTGCGGAAAGCGCCAAGGTAGTCGCGCGGCAGGCCGCTGAATTCGCCGGGCAGGAAATCATTGTTGCTGTAGACGCGGATGTACGGCGCCATCTGCGTGACCGGGATGCCACCGGCCGGACGGATATCCGCACGTAGCGGATCCTGCAGACTCTCCAGCCGGCTGAAGCGGGCGCCGAAATCCAGCGAGCGCAGCGGACCATCATCGAACGCCAGACTCCAATCGCTGCGCAGCGCGCGCGAATCGGTCCTGGCCCGCCAGTAGTTGTCGAACATGATGGTCATGCGCCACTGCGCCGGATCTGTCACATCCACGCCGCTGACGTTGAAGCTGCCGAAGTTGCCACTGCGCAGGTCGAAGTCGGTCACCGAGGTCAGCCCGGCCATCGGCGCCAGGCGCATGTAGCGCTGGTCGTACTTGGCGGTGGATCGGCCCCAGTCCAGTTCCACCGAACCGTCCAGCCGCTCGCCTACGCGGAAGCTGGCGCGCAGCGCACTGGAGATCGTGTCCGAGTCGATATCCGCCGCTTCGGAGTTGAGCAGAACGGTGCCGGTGGAACGGCCAGCCAGCAGGATGTCGTGTTCGGAATAAACCGCGTTGGTCAGGCCGGCCGATGGATTGAAGGCGATCCAGTAGCGGTCGCGCTCGGCCTTCTGCCGTGAGTAGAAGGTATCCCATGTCAGCTCGACGCCATCGCTGGGGCGCCACTGCAGCACGGTGCTGACCCCGACCTTGGTGCGGTCGTCGTCAATGTTCTGCGCGCGCATGTCGGTGCTGCCGAAACGTGTGGTGCCCGGGCTGGCGGGGTCGGTGTAGCGGGCGTAGCCGGAGAAGGTGTCCAGGCCCTGCTGCACGACGTTGCGGCGACCGTAGGTGGCCGAGACCAGCGCGCCGAAACGCCGGTCCTCGCTGCGCCGCGATACCAGGCCAAAGGCATTGTGACCCCAGGCATCGGCCATTTCGTCGTAGGTGCCAGCCACGCTCACCACGTTCTGCTCGGCATCGCCGGACAGTGGCTGGCGGGTGTGGATGTCGACAATCCCGCCGAGGCCACCGCTGAGCTGGTCGGCACCGGCCAGCTTGGTCACTTCCAGCCGTGAGATCAGTTCTGACGGCACCAGCGAGAGCAGGCCGTAGGTCGACGTGGCCAGCTGGTCCAGGCCGTTGCCGCCGCGGCCGGTGGCATCGACGATCTGCCGCCCGTTGTAGAGCAGCACGTTTTCCTTCAGGCCGCGCACCAGGATGTCGCTGCCCTCGCCCATGCCGCGTTCCAGCTGCACACCGGCCACGCGGCCGAGCGATTCGGCCACATTGGTGTCCGGCAGCTTGCCGATGTCGTCAGCGACGATCGCATCGACAATCTGAGCCGAGTCGCGTTTCAGATCACGCGAGGCTTCCAGGCTGCCGCGGATGCCGACGACGCTGACGGCGTCGAGGGTCTGCGCCTGCTGCTGGCCCTCGCCGGTGGTGGTGGCCGGGGCCGTGTCCTGCGCCGATGCCAGCACGGGCATCAGCAGGCAGGTCCCCAGAGCGGTGAACAAGGTCGAACGTGGAAAACGATGCATGGATCGGGCCCTCTCCCAAGGTTGGGATCCAGGCGGCACCGACCGGGACCGGCGCGGACCCTCCGTCCGCTGCCCCGCCCCACCCCGCTTGCCGAACTGCCACCTGGATCCAGCGCTTTTCCGGTCGTTGCTGCTGCACTGCGACTTGGCAGTGGTGTAGCTAATATAGCAATATGATTTTGCCGCGCACGCTGCACCGCAGCGAAGAATGACGGTTCCTTTGCGGCAAAAGCTGGAACCTCCCCCCCATGGTGTTGCTACATACGGCACACCCTTTCCAACAAGGATCCGGCGCAATGGCCGCTCTTCAAGGTGTCTTCCCGATTCTTCCTACGATCTTCGACGCGCGGGGCGCGGTGGACGAAGCCGGTACCCAGGGGGTGTTCGAGTACCTGCTGGCCGCCGGTGCTGCGGGGGTGGTCTTCCCCGGCCTGGCCAGCGAATACGACATGCTGGACGTGGAGGAGCGACTGCACCTGACCGCCTGCATCGGCCGCTGGAACAACGGTCGCGTGCCGTTC
This sequence comes from Stenotrophomonas sp. ESTM1D_MKCIP4_1, assembly GCF_003086895.1. NCBI lineage: Bacteria > Pseudomonadati > Pseudomonadota > Gammaproteobacteria > Lysobacterales > Lysobacteraceae > Stenotrophomonas > Stenotrophomonas sp. ESTM1D_MKCIP4_1. The sequence continues at coordinate 4,352,397 of NZ_CP026004.1, forward strand.
ATCGTGGGCGGCAGTGCGAAGACGCTGGACGATGCCGTGCGCCTGACCCGTGCCGGTGGCGATGCTGGCGCGGCGGCGGCCATGGTACTGACCCCGCACACGCTGGCCGGCGACAGCGAAGGCATGGCCGCGTTCTTCACCCGCCTGGGCGAGGAGTCGGGCCTGCCCATCATGCTGCAGAACGCACCGCCACCGATGGGGGTCGGCCTGGGCGTGGATGCGCTGCTGGCGCTGGCCACGCAGGTGCCGGCCATCGCCTACGTCAAGGAAGAAACGATGCCGTCGGGGCATCGCATCACCGCATTGTCCGAACGTGCCGGCGATGCCGTGCAGGCGGTGTTCGGCGGTGCCGGCGCGCGATATGTGCTGGATGAACTGGCACGCGGCGCGGTAGGCACCATGCCGGCCTGCGAGATCACCGAAGTCCATGTGGCCATGCTGGCCGCGCATGCCGCCGGCGATCACGAACGCGCACGGGTCCTGTTCGAGCGCACGCTGCCGCTGCTGAGCATGCAGGCGGTGTTCCGCTGGCGGCTGACCAAGGCCGTGCTGCTGCGCCGGGGCATCATTGATTGCGAACATGTCCGCGCACCCGGGCCGGCCCTGGATGCCTGGGACCGCCGCGAACTGGATACCCTGTTGGCACGCATCGCCGACCTGCTGCCGTTGGACATCGTGCCCGGCCGCCCACAACGGAACCCTGCATGAGCGCCGTCACCCGCGTCGAGACCTTCATCCTCACCGTGCCGCGCAGCACCCCCTATCTGGGGCCGCTGGGCGAAGGTGAGCGGGTGAACGCACGTGGCTATCTGGTACGCCGGGGCAACGGCACGTTGTACCCCACCGTGGACCGCTCGGTGCTGGTGCGGGTCACCACCGCCGACGGCGGTGTCGGCTGGGGTGAGACGTATGGCATCTGCGCACCGCGCGCCACATGCGAAATCATCAATGACCTGCTGGCACCGGAACTGCTGGGTCGCGAGCCGGCAGACGTCGAGACGATCTGGGATGATCTCTACGGTCTGATGCGTGTGCGCGGTTGCAGCAGCGGCTTCCACACCGATGCCATCGCCGCACTGGACATCGCGCTGTGGGACCTGCGCGCGCGTGCCGCCGACCGGCCACTGTGGTCGCTGCTCGGCGAGCGGCGCCATGAGCGCATCGCCGGCTACGTGTCCGGCCTGCCTGCGGCCACGCTGGACGAGAAGGTGGCGATGGCGCGCACGTTCCAGCAGCAGGGCCATACCGCCTTCAAGGTGCATGCGGTGGTCAGCCATGAGGGGATTGCCGAAGAGCTGGCCGCCCTGCGCCAGGCACTGGGCGCGGACGCCGAGCTGATGGTGGACCTGCACTGGAAGTTCGACCTGCAAGGCGCGCTTCAGCTGGCCCACCAGCTGCAACCGGTGAATCTGACCTTCATCGAGGCACCGCTGAAGCCGGAAGACGCGCCGGGGCTGGTCACACTGGGTCAACGGAGTCCGATACCGGTGGCCGCCGGCGAAGAATGGCCGACGGACCATGTGGCCAGGCCGCGCGTGGAAGGTGGCAGCCTGGCCTATGTGCAACCGGAGATGGGCCACACCGGCATCACCCAGTTCCTGCGCATCGCGCGCCTGGCAGCTGCCCATGGGGTGCAGGTGGCACCGCACGCCACCATCGGCGGCGGCATCTTCATGGCCGCCAGCCTGCACGCATCGGCTGTTGTCGAAGGCCTGTGGCGGCACGAGTGGCAGCACTCGATCTTCTCGCGCTCGGTGCAGATGCTGGATACCGACATGGCCTATGCGCAGGATGGCTACCGCCTGCCCAGCGGCGCCGGCCTGGGTGCCGTGCCCAACGCGGCGTTCTGGCAACACGCCGAAGCCGTGACCTGACCTGCCTTCGCTTTTGTAGCGTCGAGCTTGCTCGACTGCTCCTGCTTCGTAGAGTCGAGCTTGCTCGACCGAGGAACAGGCGGTCGAGCATGGCTCGACGCTGCACAGAGCGAGCTACGCCGACTGTTGCCCCACCAGGGTCATCGGCGAACGCCGCGCCTGGCGCAGTGCGATCCATGCCAGCACCACTGCGGTCGGATGCAGCACTGCCATCAACACAAAGGCGCGGTCGAAGTTGCCACCGGCCACCAACTGCCCGACCACCTGCGCCGACACCATGCCGCCCAGCGCACTGCCGCAACCCACCAGCCCCGCCACTGACGCGATGTAGCGCGAGGGGAAAAGATCCACCGTCATCGTGGTCAGATTGATCTGGTAGGTGAGGTGGGCGAACGTGACCAGGCAAGCCAGGCCGAGCAGCACCGGAATCGGTGGATGCAGGGCGACGAATATGCCCACCGGCGCCAGGCATGCCGCGCCGATCATTGTGCGCAGGCGGGCCTGCACCGGATCCATGCCGCGCTTTACCAGGCCACCGGAAATCAGGCCACCGCCAACGCTGCCGATGTCGGCGGCCACGTAGACGATCCAGGCCAGCGACGCGACCGCCATCAGGCTCATGCCGCGTGCATCCCCCAGGTACTTGGGGAACCAGAACAGGTAGAAATACCAGACCGGGTCAGCCACTGCGCGCGAGGCGACCAGCGCCCACACCGTGCGGTCGCGCGCCAGCCGGCCCCAGACACCTTTCATGCTCGGCGGCGTCGGCGCGGGCACGGTCTCGCTGGTCGCAGGCACATCGTCGGCGCTGGCGGCCACGGCAGTGGCCTGCTTGCCGGCGCCGCGTGGATAGGCCCACCACCAGCCGATCATCCACACCAGGCCCGCCAGGCCGGTGATCCAGAACGCCGCACGCCAGCCGTAGGCGATGGCGATGCCGCCGATCAGCGGCGGGGCCAGCGTGGCGCCGATCATCGCCCCAGCGGTGTACAGGCCCAGCGCAAGGCCCCGCTGCCGGGGTGGAAACTGTTCGGACACCACTTTGGTGCCCACCGTGTAGTTGCCCGGTTCACCCAGCCCCAGCGCGAAGCGCGCCGCACCCAGCTCGACGGCACTGCGTACAAAGCCGGTGGCGATGTTGGCCAACGACCACCAGCCGACAAAGAGCAGCAGCGCCACGCGTGCTCCCAGCCAGTCGGTAACGCGTCCGGCCATGACATAGGCGGCGGCGTAGGCAAACAGGAAGACCTGCACCACCCGTGCGTACTCGATGTCGGACATGTCCAGGTCGGCCTGGATGGTGGTGGCCAGGATCGACAGCGCCTGCCGGTCGAGATAGTTGATGACGGTGGAAAAGAACAGCAGCCCCAGCAGGACCCACTTGGTCTTGCCCGACCCGCTCATGCCTGCCACCGCTTGGCCATCGACGACGCCTCCCTATCGGAAGGCTGCAACGTATTGCTATTGTAGCAACAGGTCAAGTCGCACTGCGGCAGGCCTGGCCGGTATGCCTCAGCCGATCTCGGCCGCCGCCGTACGCAGGGCTGCCACCAGTTCACCGGTGGCCGATTCGGGAATCCAGCCGGACATGGCGATGCCGGCGTGCACCGGATCCCCCATGGCGATGGCCACGATATGGTGGTCGCGTTCGTCGGCCACGTGCACCCGGGCGTGGCCCTGAGCGCGGGTCACCGCCAGGGTTGCCAGCAACTGCTCGATGCCCTCGGGGAACATCGGAATCGGCTTGTCCTGATAGATCTCGCGCACGTCGTCATCGCTCAGCTGGGCCAGCAGCACGATGCCGATGCCGCTGGTGGTGGCCGGCAACAGGCCGATACGGCCCAGGCCGCGAGCCGCCTCGATGCCCGGCGGTGCATGGAACAGGTAGCTGACGCTGTCGTTCCACAGCACGCCCAGCGCCACGGTGTGGCCGAAGCGGCGCAGGCTTTCCAGCACCGGCAGGGCGCGGCGGATCAGCCCGGAGGCGAACAGGCTCTGCGCGGCCAGCACGTGCATGCCAGGGCCGGCGGTGTATTTGCGGTCGGCGGTCTGCCGCGCGATGCCCAGATAAGCCAGGGTCTTGAGCAGGCGGTTGACCCGCGTCGGGTTGGCGTCGAGCTGGCGGGCCAGTTCACGGCAACCGACCGGTTCGGGCGACGACGCCAGCGCCTGCAGAGTGGCGATGCCATCAATCAGGCTCTGGTTGGGCTGGGCATTGGGCTTGGTTCGCATGCAGGAAGCGTACTGGGCGGCCCCGTGCAATGCCACCAATAGCAACACGAGAGATCGTTCGCACGGCCTTCTGCGACCTGCGGCAATACTGGCGCCCCCCACCCACAAAGCCCCCGATGCGACTGCTGGCCCTGACCTATGGAACCGAAGGCGACACCCGGCCGCTGGTGATGCTGTGCCATGGGCTGCGCCAGGCGGGCCACGAGGTGATGCTGCTGGCCGAGCAGGGCACGCTGGGAAGCGCGCGGGAGCTGGACGTGCCGCATGCGGCGCTGGAAGGCGACATCCACGACGAAGTGGTGGCGCTGGTGGCGCGCGGCAACAACCTGGCTGCCGCTTCGCGCGGGCTGGCGCGGATGGCCGGCCGCCACGTGCCGGCGTGGATGGCGCAGGCCGATGCGGCCGCGGCCGGCTGCGATGCGGTGTTGACGGGCGGCTTGGCGGCCCTGGTGGGCCTGAGCGTGGCCGAACGGCGCGGCCTGCCGGCCATCGGTACCGGCATGATTCCGCTGACCCCGACGCGCGCGTTCGCGTCGCCCTTCCTGCCACCCCTGCCGCTGCCGGGCGCCCTGCGCCGGGCCAGCTACGGGCTGGTCAACCAGACGGTCTGGCGCACCTTCCGTAAGCCGATCAACGCGGCGCGCGCCACGCTGGGGCAAGCGCCGCGTCGCACGCTGTGGACCGGTCTGCCCATGCTGTACGGCATTTCGCCGCAGCTGCTGCCACCCCCTGCGGACTGGCCGGCCGACCACGTGGTCTGCGGGCAGTGGCGGATGCCCGAACAACCGTGGTCGCCGCCCGCCGACCTGCAGGCCTTCCTCGACGCCGGTCCTGCGCCGGTCTATCTCGGCTTCGGTAGCATGACCGGCTTCGACCGCGAGCATGTGCTGCCCGCCTTGCTGCAGGCACTGGCGCCGCGCCGCGTGCTGCTGTTTCCGGGCTGGGCCGGATTGCCCTCGGGTGCATTGCCCGCGAACGTGTTCGTGCTCGGCCCGACACCGCACGAAGCCTTGTTCCCGCGCTGCGCGATGGCCATCCACCATGGCGGCAGCGGCACGACGCACTCGGCCTGCCGCGCCGGCATTCCTTCGCTGGTGATGCCCTTTGCCGCCGATCAGTTCTTCTGGGCACGGCGCCTTCAGGCGCTGGGCGTGGCACCTGCACCGTTGTCAGCCAAGCGGTTGCACGCGGCCACGCTGGCGGCGGCAATTGCGTTCGCCGAGGACAGCACTGCGCGTGCACGCGCCGCGGCACTGGGCGTGGCAATGGCCACAGAAGATGGAGTGGCCACTGCGATCGCCGCGATTGACGCAACTCGACCTTACGGCCAAACAGACGTTGCTGTAGAACCTTGAGCTGGCTCTACCAAAGGAGATGTGCAGCCCATGAAGCCCTCGGGTGAACAGAGCCAAGGGGCCTTTGGCCGGCAACAAAAAAACCCCGGACCCATCACTCACGAGAAGCATGTGAGGAGAGGAGTTGACCGGGGTATGCGTCGAGGATGCCAGGGGGAAATCAAACCATGTTCAAGAGCCCGCGCTGGGCATCGCTCATCGCTGGGCAGGCATAGATCCGGCCATCAGCCGCAATCAACGCAGGTGCGGAATCACCTGGGCCAGCAGATGCGCATCCTTCAGCGCGCCGTGCAGGCCTCGCGTGCCGTGAATGCGCAGGCGCTGCAGCACATCGTCCAGTTTGTTGCCCTGCCCAGGCCAGCGCCTACGCGCCAGCTTCAGGCTGCAGGTGATGCGGCAGTACTGCGCCAGGGTGCCGGGCATGCCGGCCAGGCGCAGCTCGTTGTCGAGGAAGCCCACATCGAAGGTGGCGTTGTGCGCGACCATCTCGCTGCCACGCAGGAATTCCAGCAGCTCGGCGGCCTTGCTGGAGAACAGCGGCTTGCCCACCAGCATTGCATCACTGATGCCATGCACGCGCTGCGCGCCCCAGTCCACCGAGCGCTGCGGCTGCAGGTAGGTGTGGAACTGGCGGCCGGTCAGCTGGCCATCGATCAGTTCCACCGCACCGATTTCGATGACCCGGTGGCCCATGCGATGGGAAATGCCGGTGGTTTCGGTATCCAGTGCGACGATGCGACTCATGCGGGGGGATGTGTCCTGTTGCGTGCTGTGGTGATTTTCGCATGCTTGCCGCAGAGGCAGTCGAGCGCCGCTCGACTCTACAAGGGCGTTACCCCAACACCTCCACCACCCAGTCGATGAACACCCGCAGCCGCTGGCTCATGTGCCGGTTCGGCGGAAACATCACGTGCATCGGCATCGGTGGCAGTTGCCAGTCCTGCAGCACCGGCTGCAGTTCGCCGCGGGCCACGTGCGGCTGCGCCATGTAGCTGGGCAGCGCGACCACGCCCAGCCCTGCCACGCCGGCGGCCAGGTAGGCATTGCCATCATCGAAGCCCACGGCGTGGCGGCCCTGCACTTCGATGCGCTCCTGCCCACGCTGGGCCGTGAACACACGTGCGCGCCCCGTGCGCGGGCTGAGGAAGCCGACCATGTGGTGGTCAGGCCCTTCCAGCGCGCGCGGGTGGTCCGGCGCACCGAAGCGCTGCAGGTAAGCGGGGCTGGCGTGGAAGCCGATCGACAGGCTGGCCAGCGGCCGCGCCACCAGTGCCGGATCCACCGGTGTTCCGCCACGGATCACGCAGTCCACGTTGTCGGCGATGACGTCGATCTCGCGGTCGCTGACGCCGATGTCCAGCTGGATGTCCGGATAGCACGCGTGAAAGTCCGGCAGTGCGGGCACCAGCCGCAGCCGCGCATATGGCCCCGGCACGTCGATGCGCAGGCGCCCGCGTGGCTGCCTGGCCGCATCGCCCAGACCGCCTTCCACCTCTTCCAGTTCGGCCAGCAGGCGAGCGATGCGCGGGTAGTAGGCGGCGCCATCGGCGGTGACGCTGACCCGCCGCGTGGTGCGGTTGAGCAACCGCAGCCGCAGGTGCGCCTCCAGCTGCTGCACCAGCTGGGTGACCGTGGTGCGGCTGACCTGCAGGGTGTGCGCGGCGCGGGTGAAGCTGCCGGTTTCCACTACGCGGGCAAAAGCCCGCATCGCCTCGAAACGGTCCATGACCAGGCCGTGATTGTTTGGAATCAACAATCAATCTAGGCCGATAATCGCCGTTTATCCAGACAGACCCGGCGCGCACCATGGAGACCTTCCCAATGGAGCCTGCCCATGACTCACCGCGACGTGGTCTTTCCCGCTGGCCGCCAGGCGATTTACGAGCGCAACCGCTACTCGCCGGCCATCCGTTCCAATGGCTTCCTGTTCGTCTCCGGCCAGGTCGGCAGCCGCGAGGACGGCTCACCCGAGCCGCACTTTGAAATGCAGGTCCGCCGCGCTTTCGACAATCTCAATGCCGTGCTGGCAGCCGCTGGCTGCACGTTCGATGATGTGATCGACGTAACCGTGTTCATGGTCGATCCGGAAACCAACTTCGAGAAAGCCTGGGCCATCGTGCCCGAGTACTGGGGCGAAGCGCCGCACCCGACCCTGACCGGCATCGGCGTGACCTGGCTGTATGGGTTCCAGTTCGAGATCAAGGTGATCGCGAAGCTGCCGTAAGCGGCACGGGGCCCCTGCATCAAGGGGCCCGGACTGCTGTGTCCAGCGTGTAGTGTCAGGTCAGCACGGCGCGGCGTGGGCGCGTGGCGGTCACGCCCGTGCCGCCAGCAATCGGTTCGCCGGAGGCGGGGACAGCGCGTTCGCGGCCCCAGGCACGGATGCCTTCGATCTGCTCCGGTGTAGTACGCGACAACGGCACGACGTTCTGGAAGCTGCGACGGAACAGCGCATCGCTGACGGCTCCATCGCCGTTGAGGTACGCCTCCTTGACCACTTCGCGAACGGCCGATTCCAGATCCGAACCGGCAAAGCCCTCGGACAGGTCGACCAGTTCATCCAGCAGGGCGTCGCTCAGCGCGCCCTGCTGCAGGCCACGGCGCGCATAGATGCCGATGATGTCGCGGCGCTCGTCCGGGGTCGGCAGGTCGACGAAGAACAGCTCATCGAAGCGGCCACGGCGCAGCAGCTCCGGCGGCAGGCGCGAGACATCGTTGGCGGTGGCCACGACGAACACGCGGGTGCGCGCTTCCTGCAGCCAGTACAGGAACTGGCCGACCAGGCGGGTGGACGTGCCACCATCGCCGCCACCGGTGGCGCCGGCCAGGCCTTTTTCGATCTCGTCGATCCACAGCACGCACGGTGCCACGTGATCCGCCGTGGCCAGCGCTTCCTTCAAGCGACCTTCGCTCTGGCCCAGGTACTGGCCATGGATGGTGGACAGGTCCAGTCGGTACAGCGGCAGCTGCCAGTCATGCGCGATGGCCTTGGCCGACAGCGACTTGCCGCAGCCTGGCACACCCACCAGCAACACCCCGCGCGGCGGACGGATGCCACGCTCGCGCAGATCGGCGGTCAGCAGCGGACGCTCACGCTGCAGCCAGGCCTTCAGGCCGCCGAGCCCGCCCACGCTCAGTTCCGCACCCCGCACCGACACGCGTTCGATACCGGAGATATCGGCGAAGATGCGGTCCTTGGCGTGGGTCAGGTCGACCATGTCGGCCTTGCGGATGCTGCCGTTGACCAGCAGCGTGGCAATGATGTTCTCCGCTTCCAGGCGCGATACGCCGGCCAGGATCGCCGCCGCACGGGCTACGTCCGCATCGTCCCATTCAATGCTGAACTGGCCGCGGTAAGGATCGATCTGCTCGCGGATGATCGCGGCCATTTCATCTTCGTTCGGCGCCGACAGCACCAGGGACATGCCCAGGCGCTGCAGTTGGCCGAACACCGGCTTGCTGGTCACCACCACCATCGAGCCGCCGTGGTCGGCCGCCAGCATCGCCACATCGATCAGCTGGCGCGCGGACGCGGTGTCGTCTTCCAGATCGGCCACTTCGGTCAGCACGAAGCTCAGGTTCTGGCGCTGGGTCATCTGCTGGCTGGCGAAGTCCACCGCGCCGATCACCGAGCGGTCCTCGTTGACCACGCGCCCGGTGGACAGTTCACGGGTGCCCTGCGACAACGTGTGCACGTAGAACGGGGCGTTCAGGCCACCGGCCACGTCACGCAGGATGTCCAGCACGCGCGCGCGCTCGGTGCTGCGGATGGAAATGAAGGGCACGCGCGCCTTCAGGTAGCGGGTCAGCGTGGCTTTGAATTCCTGGGTATCGCTCATCGTCAACTCAACAGAAGCCGGCGCCGGGAAGGCGCGGACGCGCCCTGCGGCGCGGCGGCGGAAAGAGGGGGAGGTGCGGACGCGTCGGCGGCGACCGGCCGGAACTGGCGCAGATCATGATGACGCAGGGTCTGCAGCAGGCTGTCGGCCCGTTCGCGGCGGGCGCTGCCTTCCAGGCTCTGCTGCATCTGCGCGGCCACCTTGTCCAGGCTGTCACGCAGGTGACTGCGCAGCACTTCCGGCAGCGAGACCAGATTGGCCAAGCGGTACAGCAGGGCAAAATGGCGGCGGGCGTCGAGCAGCGCTCGCACCACGTCCACGTCGTGGCGGCTGTGCGCGAAGCTGCGGTCCAGCCTCGCACCGCAGTCCTGCAGGCGGCGGTCGAACACCGCCTGCATGCGTTCGCTGAACAGATTGGCGACGCCGGGGGTCCAGTCCAGGCGCCCGGCGGCCATCGCCTGCAGGGCCGCCTCGTCCTCGCCACCGCTGGCGAACACATCCAGCCAGCGGCTCCATTCGGCGTAGCTGTGCGGGGCGGGCGTGGCCATCCTGCTCAGCGCTTGCGACGGACGAAGCCGGTGGCCGGCAGCAGGTCCCAGGCTGGCAACGCGCCGGCCAGCGCCTGCTGTTCCGGGGCAGGCGGCAGTTCCGCTGCAGCCGGCACGGCCAACGGAAGCACGGGCGGCGTACCAGGCAGCGGTGGCGGTGCGCCGGTGGCGCCATCAAGCAGTTGTCGGGTCATGTGCGGCTCCTCAGGCAGTGGCAAGCAGGCGACGGGCGGTGTCATGCCCACCCAGGGTGAACTGTTCCGGGCTGATCGATTCCAGCAGCGCGGTCAGCGTTTCCGATTCGGCGTCCCGACGTGCCAGCTCGCGACGCAGTTCCACTGCTTCGGCCAGGCAGGCCTTGAGGCGCTGCTGGCAGGCCTGGCGTGCCTGGGCGAATCGCTCACGCACCTGCGCACGCTGCTTGTCGAGGTTCTTGTAGACCCAGAACACCCACAGACCGATGCCGACACCCATCACCATCGGCACCAGCGAGCCGAAGCCGAACAGCAGCAGCACCGCGCCCAGTGCCACGGCGCACCAATGCACCCAGGTCAGCTTCACGGCGGCCAGTGCAGCCTGCTCCTGCACGTCCACATGCGCGTTGAGGCTGGCTTCCAGTTCGGCCTGGTTGCTGCCATCACGCGTACTGCCCTGCCAGCCATCGATGGCCAGGGCGATGTCCACCGGCACCTCCACGCGGAACTGGGCGGTCAGGTCGTGGTGGGCGTCGAGGATCCAGCTGCGCGACAGCGCGGTGGCAAAACGCTGCGTGGTGCGCGAGGCATGCGAGGTTTCCGGGTGCATCGCCGCATTGGTCAGCAGCTGGGTGAAGCTGACCTGGTCGTCGAGTGCCTTTTCCTGCAGCGCATAACGCTGGCGGGCGACGTCGCGGTTGCCGTTCTCCTCGATGATCAGGCGACACAGCTCTTCATCGCGGCGCAGCGGCAGTTCGTCACCGTCAAAACGCGCGACCAGCTTGTCCAGCAGCGCATCCACATCGGAGACCAGACTGGTGGTGGCACGCGCCGGGCCCTCGAACACGCCCTGGAAGTGGGCAGTGACTGCGGCATGGGTCGCGTGGCTGTCCAGCGACTGCTGCAGGTCCGGCCAGGTGGCGCTGTGCTTGTGCAGGTGGGGGAAGCGGCCCGTGTCATCGTTGCTGGGCGTCTTGAAGCGCAGCGCGCGGATCCACTGCTGGCGCTGTTCGTCCACGAAGCCGGCGCGCTGGGACAGTTCATCGATCCATTCGCCGGTACGCTTCAGGCAGGCATTGGCCATGTCCACGCCGAACACGCCGGCAGCAATGGCATCGATCAGCACTACGGTCTGGCGTTCCAGCGCCATCGGATTCTGCAGCGCAAGGTAGCGGTCCATCCACTGCTGCGCGGCAGGCAGGCGCCCAGCGCGGCGGCACACCAGCGCGAACAGCAGGCTGGTCTTTTCGTCATCGCGGCGCAGCGCTTCGGACAGCGCACGCTCGGCCAGTTCACGGTTGTCGCTGAGCCAGCTGGCCAGCGCCACCAGCGCCGGCGCCAGCCAGTAGCCCGGCGCGGCAAGCATCAGCTGTTCGGTGGCGGCGCGGATGGTGTCCTGCCGTACCAGCTGGATGTCGGCCGCCTGCAGGATGCCGGTGGTCTGGCGGCGTACATCGGCATGGTGGCCGAAGCGCGTTTCCAGTTCCTGGCGGATCTTCACCTGCCGCGTTTCAGCCAGCGCCAGTTCCTTGGCCATCAGGTCGGCGGCCACGAAATCCATGAAGGCCTGCTGCAGGCGCGCCAGTTCACTGCGTGTGGCATCGACGTCGCCCTGCACGCCATGCACCTGCGTGGACAGGGTTTCCAGGTCGCGGCCGATGGCGTTGAGCCCGCTCTTGATGGCGGACAGGTCCGCCAGATGGATGATGCGTTCGCCGCTCATGTCGCTCCCTCGATGATTGCTGTCTGCCCTGATGCCATCACCGCCACCATCCGGTTGGCGTACACCTCGATGAAGGCATAGGCCGGATGCACGGCGAGCGTCCTGGCTCGTTCGAGCATTAGCGGCAGCGGCTGGCCAAACTTGAAGTGGTCGATGATCCAGCCGCTGGACTGCAGCGTGTGCACTTCATAGGGGTCCCCCAGGTGGCAGCGCGCCACGATGCCCTGCAGCTGCTCGCTGTCGATCAGGGCTGCCAGCTCGAGGTCGATGGCGGACTTCAACGCGTCCATCGCCTGGCGGTCATGCACGTGGGTGCCGGCGTCGAGCTGTGACACCGCCTGCAGGTAGGCGGCACTGCGGCGCTCGCGCAGGCGCTGCAGGCGCGCCGGTGCGGAAAGCGTGGGGGTGCTGGCCGCGCGCGCGCGGTCCAGCAGGGGCACGGCAGGCGCAGTGGCCTCCGTGCCATTCAACAATCGACGAACCATGTCCCTGTTCCGGTGTTCCGCGCGCGTGCGCGTGGAAGGCACCTTAGCAGTTCACCGCCACCGGCTCCATCGGCCGTGGCGCGGCCGATGGAGTCTGTGCGGGATGCTCAGGCATCCCTGCGGTGCAGCCAGCGGTACAGCACGGGCAACACCAGCAGGGTGAGCAGCGTGGAAGACACGATGCCGCCGATCACCACCGTGGCCAGCGGGCGCTGCACTTCCGAACCGGCGCCGACATTGAAGGCCATCGGTACGAAGCCGAGAGAGGCCACCAGCGCAGTCATCAGCACCGGCCGCAGCCGGCCCAGCGCACCTTCGCGGACAGCATCGGCCAACGGTCGGCCTTGTTCGCGCAGGTGGCGCACGAAGCTGATCATCACCAGGCCGTTCAATACTGCCACGCCGGACAACGCGATGAAGCCCACGCCCGCCGAGATCGACAGCGGCAGGCCACGCAGGGCCAGAGCCAGCACGCCACCGGTCAGCGCCAGCGGCACGCCGGTGAACACGATGGCTGCATCGCGACCGGAACCAAAGGCCCAGAACAGCAGCGCGAAGATCAGCACCAGCGTGACCGGCACCACCACCGCCAGGCGCTGGCTGGCCGAAATCAGCTGCTGGAAGCTGCCGCCATAGTCGACCCAGTAGCCGGCCGGCAGCTCGACCTTGCCCTGTACCGCCTGCTGCAGGTCGGCCACGAAGCTGCCCAGGTCACGGTCGCGGACATTGGCGGTGACCACGATGCGGCGCTTGCCGTTATCGCGGTTGATCTGGTTCGGGCCTTCGGTGTTCTCGATGCGCGCCAGTTCGCGCAGCGGCACCGTGCGGGCCATGCCACTGCCGGTGGCCTGGCCACGGCTGAGTTCATCGGCATTGCCTCCAGCCAACGCGGTTTCCAGCGAAATGGGCAGGTCGGCCAGGGCTGCCGGATCCTGCCGCAGCTTTTCCGGCAAGCGCACCACGATGTCGAAGCGGCGGTCACCCTCGAACAGCTGCCCGGCCACCTGGCCGCCGACGGCCGCGGACACGGTGGACTGTACCTGGCCAGGGTTGAGCCCGTAGCCGGCCAGCTTCTGCCGGTCCGGCAGCACGGTCAGCAGCGGCAGGCCGCTGGTTTCCTCCAGCCGCACATCGGCCGCACCGGGCACGGCCGACACCACCTTCTGCAGGCGCTGGCCGACCTGCCGCAGCGTGTCCAGGTCATCGCCGTAGAGCATCACCGCCACATCCGCGCGCACGCCGGAAATGAGCTCGTTCATGCGCATCTGGATCGGTTGGGTGAACTCGTAGTTGTTGCCCGGCAGCTGTTCGGCGGTCTTTTCCAGTTCGGCCAGCAGCGTGGCCCGTGGCTTGCGCGGGTCCGGCCACTGGCTGCGGGGCTTCATCATGATGAAGGTATCGGCCACCGAGGGTGGCATCGGGTCGGATGCCACTTCCGGCGTGCCGATCTTGGAAAAGACCTTGGCCACTTCCGGTACCTGCAGCAGGCGGCGTTCGATCTGCACCTGCATCTGCACCGACTGCGCCAGGCTGGTACCGGGGATGCGCATGGCATGCATGGCCACATCGCCTTCATCCAGGCTGGGCACGAATTCACTGCCCAGCCGCGTGGCCAGCACACCGCAGCCGACCACCAGCACCACCGCAGCGGCGGCCACCCAGCGCCCGCGGCGCAGAGTGAACGCCAACAGCGGCTGGTAGCGCCGGCGCAGCCACGCCATCAGGCGGTTTTCCTTTTCCTGCACGCGGCCGCCGAGGAACATCGCGATGGCGGCGGGTACGAAGGTCAGGCACAGCAGCATCGCTCCGGTCAGCGCGAGCACCACGGTGATCGCCATCGGGTGGAACATTTTCCCTTCCACGCCGGTCAGCGCGAAGATCGGCAGGTACACCGCGGTGATGATGCCCAGGCCGAACAGGCTGGGCCGGATCACCTCGGCGGTGGCACTGGCGGTTTCGGCGAAACGTTCGGCCACCGTCATGTCACGCCCCAGTGCGTGCTGGCGTTCGCCGAACCGGCGCAGGCAGTTCTCGATGATGATCACCGCGCCATCGACGATGAGGCCGAAGTCGAGCGCGCCCAGGCTCATCAGATTGGCCGACACGCCACCGCGCGCCATGCCGGTGAGCGTGAACAGCATCGCCAGGGGAATGACCGCTGCCGTGATCAATGCCGCGCGTACATTGCCGAGCAGCACGAACAGCACCACGATCACCAGCAGCGCGCCTTCCAGCAGGTTGCGGGCGACGGTCTGGATGGTGCGGTCCACCAGCGCAGTGCGGTCGTAGCTGGCGGTGACGGTCACACCCTTGGGCAGGCTGGCCTGTGCCTGCTGCAGCCGGGCCGCCGCGGCCTGCGCCACCTCACGGCTGTTGGCGCCGACCAGCATCACCACCGTACCCATCACCACTTCATGGCCGTTCTGCGTGGCCGCGCCACTGCGCAGTTCGGGCCCATCTGCTACCTCGGCCACGTCATGCACGTGGATCGGCACGCCTTCGCGGCGGTCCAGCACGATGTTGCCGATCTCCTGCAGATCGGCCACCTGGCCGGGAATGCGCACCAGGAACTGCTGGCCATTGCGCTCGATGTAACCGGCGCCGACGTTCTGGTTGTTGGCTTCGACCGCGGCAGCCACCTCTTCCAGAGTGAAGCCCAGCGCACGCAGCCGTGCCGGATCGGGGGTGATGTGCACCTGGCGCTGGAAGCCACCGATGGTATTGACCTCGGTGACACCCGGCACGTTGCGCAGCTGCGGGCGGATCACCCAGTCCTGCAGCGTACGCAGGTCGGTGGCGGTGTAAGGCGTGCCATCGGACTTGCGCGCCTTGGGGTCGGCATCGATGGTGTACATGAAGATCTCGCCCAGGCCGGTGGCGATCGGCCCCAGCTGCGGGTCGAGCCCGGCCGGAATCTGCGAACGCACCTGCTGCAGGCGCTCGGCCACCTGTTGGCGGGCGAAGTAGAGGTCGGTGCCATCCTTGAACACGACCGTGACCTGCGACAGGCCATAGCGCGAGAGCGAACGCACGTGGTCCAGCTTCGGCAGGCCCGCCATCGCGGTTTCCACCGCATAGGTGATGCGCTGTTCGCTTTCCAGCGGTGAATAGCCCGGTGCAGCGGTGTTCACCTGCACCTGCACGTTGGTGATGTCCGGCGTGGCGTCGATCGGCAGCCGGGTGAAGCTCCAGCTGCCCACCAGCACCAGCACCAGGGTGAGCGCCAGCATCAGCCAGCGGTGCGCGATGGCTCCGGCGATGATGCGTTCCAGCACGCCGGGACGTGGAGCGAGGTCAGTGTTCATGGCTGGCCCCCGCCTTGCCGATATCGGCCTTCACCGTATAGCTCTGTTCGACCACCACCTGCTCACCTGCGCGCAGCCCGGCATTCACCGCGACCTGGCCGGCGTCGCGTGCACCCAGCGTGACCGGGCGAGCGGTGTAGGTATCGCCGTCGCGGACGAACACCACGTCCTTGCCATCCAGCGTCTGCAGCGCCGTCAACGGCACCACGATGTCGGCCGGGGTACTGGCCACCACGATGCGCGCACGCACCGCCGCACCCGGGCGCCACAGGCCATCGCGGTTGTCCACGCTGGCCCGCGCCACCGTGCTCTGGCTGGCGGTGGCGGTACCGGGCAGCACGCGTTCGAGCGTGGTGGTCTGGCTGACCCCATCGGTCATGCGGGTGACGGTGACCGGTACACCGGCAGTGATGTGCTGGGTGTCGGCACCGAAGATGTGCAGGTCCACCCACAGCTGCGACAGGTCGCCGATCTCGAACAGCACCTGGCCTTCTCCCGCCACCGACCCCACCTGCACCAGGCGCGACAGCACAACGCCACTGATCGGGGCGGCTACGCTGTAGGTGGTCAGGCTGAGGTTGCTGTCGATGCTGGCCAGCGGCTGGCCGGCACGCACGCGGTCGCCGACGTTGGCGCGCAGCGCACGCACCGGGCCGGGGAAGCGGGCGGTGACCTGCGCAGTGCGGCCATCCACGGGTGCGAGCAGGCCCTGCACGTCGTGCTCGTCGGCAATGGTGCCGGGGCCTGCGGCGGCGCTCATGATGCCCGCTTCCGTGGCCTGCGCGGCGGTGATGGTGGTGTGCTCGGCGGCGTCTTCGTCCTTGTGGGCTTCACCGTCGGCATGATCGTGGCCATCGGCGGCGGCCGATGCCGGCGGTGCTTTGGCGCCACACGCGGTCAACGCCGCCAGCAGCAGGGACACGGCAAGCAGGCGGATCAGGGTATTGGAGGCCTTCATGGCTGGGTTCCTTCGGCAGGGATGGCCAGCAGCGGCTGCCCGCTCAGGCGCTGGATTTCGATCAGGGCGGTCTGTGCCGACAGGGCGGCATCAAGCTGGCGCTGGCGTGCCTCGATACGCATGGCCTGCAGCTGTGCCCATTCCAGGTAGCTGATGGCCCCGGCACGCCAGGCGGTTTCGGCGGCCTTCTCGGCTTTCTGCAGCTGCGGCAGCACGTCGCTGCCCATGCGCTGCACCTCAAGCCGCGCGGTGACGTAGCGGCCATGCGCTTCGGCCAAGGTGGCGTACAACTGCAGGGCGCGGGCCTCGCGTTCCACCGCGCTCATGGCCAGTTCGGCCTGCGCTGCGCGGATCTCGGGTTCGGCGCGGCGGGCACTGCCCAGCGGCAGGCTGAACCCGCCCACGAAAGCGTTGTCGCCGCTTTCGCGCTGGTGGCGTACCCCCAGCTGCCACGACACATCGCTGCGCTGCTGGCTGCGCGCCAGTTGCAGCTGTGCCTCACGCACGCGCGCCTCGTTGGCGATCACCGCCAGTTCCGGCGTCTGCGCCAGCAGCGTGGCCAAGGCCTGGAACGGTTGCAGGGCCGGCAGCTGCATCGGGTCGCCGGTCACCGCCTCGAAGTCCACCTCGCGTGCATTCCACAGCGCGGCGAGGGCCATGCGTGCCGCTTGCCCGGCCTGCCCGGCGCGGTCGCGGTCCAGCTCGGCCTGGGCCAGGGCCGCCTGCGCGGTCATCAGCGTCGAGGCCGGCGAAGCACCGGCCTGCAGGCGCAGGCGCGCGGCGGCCACCGCGCGGCGACGCTGCTCGATGTCGTCCAGCGCAACGCGGTATCGCGCCTTGGCTGCGGTAATGGCCAGGTAGCGGCGCGCGGTCTCGGCCAGCAGGTCCAGGCGGGTGATCTCGCGCTGGGGGGCCAGTGCATCGAGGTTGGCCTGGGCCACCGCGCGGCGGGCATCAAGCTTGCCGCCACGCTCAAGCACACCGGCCAAGGTCACCGTCGTTTCGGTGGCATCGAAACCGCGGTTGGCGCCGGTACCCAGCGCATTCTCGATGTCCACGCCGAACACCAGCGCGGGTTTGAGGCCGGCGCCGTCGAGGCGCGCCTGTGCGGCCTGGCGCTGCAGCGTGGGCAGGCGCAGGTCGGGATGGGTGCGGGCAACGCGGTCGACGGCCGCGTCCAGGGTCAACGGGTCAAGCGACGATGGCGCCTGTGCGTGCACGCACGGCGCGATCGCCAGGGCCGCGAAGGCGGCCAGGCGGATCCACATGGGAAATACTCCGGAAAACGCAGGACAGGATCAGAGGGCCCGCGCATGGCGGGCGATCAATCAGGCCTGGATCGGAGGGCGCAGCAGCGATTCCAGCGGCGCGGGACGGACGTCGGGCTCGACCGTGGTCGGCGCGGCGGCCGATGGCGGCGTTGACAGTTCCCAGCTGGCCAATGCGAACGGCAGTACGCCGCCCTGCCCATGGCAATGCCCGCAATGCACCAGCGCATGCAGCAGGCGTGCGCTGGCGTCGTCCGGGTCGTGCCCGGTCTCGAAGCCGGCCGCGTCATGCGGCGCAGCCGGATGATCCTGGTGGGCCATTTCGTGCAGTTCGCCCAGCGCCGACGCGGTGGCACCGCCCACGGTGCCGACGGCCACCACCACCAGCATCAGCAGGCGGAGCAGGAACGACGGACGGCGGCGCACGAAGCGGATCATCTGCTGGAGGGTAGCGGCCGGTAGCGCCGTTACACAATCGCAGGGGGGAGCACCTGGAGTGGGGTCGGAGCCCTTTCCACGGGAAAGGGATCCGACCCCCGAGCAGGGTCACATGGCCCTCAGGCCTTCTTCCGCTCGGCGATGTAGGCCTGGATCTGCTGTTCCAGCACCGGCAGCGGCACCGAGCCCTGCTTCAGGATCACATCGTGGAAGGCCTTGATGTCGAACCCATCACCCAGTTCCTTCTCGGCCTGCGCGCGCAGGCGCACGATGGCGATCTCGCCCAGCTTGTAGCTCAGCGCCTGGCCGGGCCAGGAAATGTAACGGTCTACTTCGGTGGTGACTTCGTGTTCGCTCAGCGCGGTGTGGTCGCGCAGGTAGGCGATGGCCTGCTCGCGGGTCCAGCCCTTGCTGTGCACACCGGTATCGATGACCAGGCGCGCGGCACGCCACATCTCGTAGGTGAGGCGGCCGAAATCTTCGTACGGCGTTTCGTAGATGCCCATTTCCACGCCCAGCTTCTCGCAGTACAGCGCCCAGCCTTCGCCATAGGCGGAGATGTAGGCGTTGCGGCGGAACTCGGGCAGGTTCTTCTGCTCTGCGGCGATCGCGCCCTGCAGCGCGTGGCCCGGGTCGGATTCATGCAGGGTCAGTGCCGGCAGGTTGTACAGCGGGCGCGACGGCAGGTTGTAGGTGTTCACCCAGTAGGTGCCCATGCCGCCACGGCCGGCGGTCCAGAACGGCGCGATGTCCGGCGGCACCGGCACGATGGTGAAGCGCGCGCGCGGCAGCGTCATGAACTTGCCGAGCTGGCCGTCGGCACGCTTGGAGATCCATGCGGCACGCGACAGCAGCTCTTCCGGCGTCTTGGCGTAGAACTGCGGATCGGTGCGCAGGAAGGTCAGGAACTCGGCGAAGCTGCCCTTGAACTGCACCTGCTGGATGATGTCGTTCATTTCCTTCTGGATGCGCGCCACTTCACCCAGGCCGATGCGGTGGATCTCATCGGGCGACAGGTCCAGCGTGGTGTACTCGTGGATCTGCTGCTTGTAGAAGGCCTTGCCATCGGGCATGACTTCGGCGGCCAGGGTGGTGCGCGCCTGCGGCACGTATTCGCTGACGAAGAACGTGCGCAGCTGCTGGAACGCCGGCACGACCTTGCCGCCGATCGCCGCAACCGCCTGCTCGCGCAGCGCGGCCTGTTCGGCGGCCGGGATGCTGGCGGGCAGCTTCTTGAACGGCGCGTACAGCGGCGACCCGGTCGGGTCCTTCAGCTCAGCCACGGTGGCGATGGACACTTCGCGGCCGTCCAGCACCGCACGCGGCACGCTGAAGCCACGCTTGAGGCCGGCGCGCATGTTGTCGGTCTGTTGGCCGAAATAACGCGGCACATCATTCAGGCGGGCAATGTAGTTGCGGTAGTCCTGCGCGGTCTTCATCTCACGCCGGGCCATGAAGGACAGGTTGGACCAGAATGAGGAGTCCGAATTGAACGGCATCTCGTAGGTGCGAAGGCGCACGGCTTCGGCCAGGTTGAACACCTGGTCGCGGTAGATCGCGTAGTTCACTTGGTTGTCGGGCGACAGGGCCTTGGCGTCGACCTTTTTCAGCCCGGCCAGGGTCTCGTCCCATACCTTCAGGCGGGCCAGCTGCGCAGCCGGACCCACATCGGGCATGCGGGTCGCGTTGGCCGGCGCGTCCTCGTCCTCACTGGCTTCACCGCCGCCCTCCTGGCGCCACTTCCATTCCTTCTCATACAACGCGCGGAAGGCGGTATCGGCAGCCGATTCGGTGGCCATGCTGGCCGGTGCGGCAGCAGGCGCGGCGGCGAGGGCGAGCGCAGGGGCGGACAGGGCAATCAGCAGAGCAACGGCAAGGCGGGTTTTCACGAGCACAGGTTCCCGGGAAGGCAGATCCCGATCATCGCACCGCGCAGCGCCCGTGGCATGGGACGAAGGTCCTGCCTGCGCGGCAGGCAGGACCGGGGACCGGCCGCAGGCCGGGACCCAAGCGCCGAAGGCGCGTGGTAGAGCCGACCGTTGGTCGGCTGCGCTTCGCGCGATAGTCGACTGACAGTCGACTCTACCCACAGCAAGCGGCCCCGTTCTGGTAGCCGCCAACCTTGGTTGGCGCACTGCGTGGCAGGCCGAAGGCGCGTGGTAGAGCCGACCGTTGGTCGGCTGCGCTTCGGCCAGCACGGAAAATCCCGCGCTGCGCGCGATAGTCGACTGACAGTCGACTCTACCCACAGCAAGTGGCCGCGCTCTGGTAGCCGCCAACCTTGGTTGGCGCACGTGCAAACATCAGGGGTCAGAGCCCGTTCCGGCGGAACGGGATCCGACCCTGGACCTCAATGGCTGGCCCGGTCCCGCTTCCAGCCCCGGTGCTTGATGTCCAGGTGCAGGCTGTACAGGGCAGTGAACGCCGGGAACAGGTTCTGCAGCACGCCCACCGAATCCTGCTTGGCCGAGAACAGGAAGTAGCTCAGCGTCATCAGGCTGCCGACCACGCTCATGTACCAGAACAGGCGCGGGATGACCGGTTTCCCGGCGCGCTTGGAGGCGACGAACTGCACCAGCCAGCGGCCACCGAACATGAGCGCACCGGTGTAGCCGATCACCTTCCAGCCGGTCACATGCAGGCCGGTCCAGTACAGCCAGGTCAACGGCTGGTCGAGCCAGTGCAACTCCATCAACGCTCCTCCACCGCAGTGCGCTTGCTGCGGGTGATCAGCCAGGCCACGCCGCGCAGGTCGCGGATGCCGACCAGCGCGCGGCCCAGGTTGTTGTACTTGGACACGCCAGCGGTGCGGTGGCGGTGGTTGACCGGCACGCTGGTGGTCTTCCAGCCGGCCCGCTGCATCAGCGCGGGCAGGTAGCGGTGCATGTGGTCGAAGTACGGCAGGTCGAGGAAGGCCTCGCGCTCGAACAGCTTGATGCCGCAGCCGGTGTCGGGCGTGTCGTCGCGCAGCATGCGTGCACGGATCGCATTGGCCCACTTGCTGGCCCAGCGCTTGCTGCCGCTGTCCTGGCGGTTCACGCGCCAGCCGGCGAACAGCTTCACCTGCGCATCGGCGCTCTGCCGTGCGGCCAGCAGCCGGGGAATATCCGCCGGGTCGTTCTGGCCGTCGCCATCCAGGGTGGCGATCCACGGTGCACGGGCATTGCGGACGCCGGTACGCACGGCCGTGCTCTGCCCACTCTGGCTGACGTGGTGCAGCACGCGCAGCTCGGGCGTGGTGGCCTTCAGGCCCTGCAGGACGGCAAGACTGTCATCGCGCGAGTTGTCGTCCACATAGACGATCTCGAACGGCACCTGGCCGCGCAGCGCGGCCACGATTTCGCCGACCAGGGGCGCGACATTGTCGCGCTCGTTGAACACTGGAACGACAACGGAAAGCTCGGGGTGGCTCATGGGTCACTCGGCCAGCAGGGATACAAAGACCGCGCATTCTCCAAAGCCGAGGTTATCCGAAGATGAATCCGGCTGCGTGAGGGTCCGTCCTCAGGCGCGATCGCCAAAATACTCGCGGCACCACTGCACCACCGGCGGCAGGCCCTGTTCGATCGGGGTGGCTGCGTCGAAGCCGAAGGCCTCGTGAGCGCGGCGGGTGTCGGCCATCGTGCGCACCATGTCGCCCGGCTGCATCGGCTTGTAGACCTTCTGCGCGGGGCGGCCGGCGGCCTGCTCGATCACGCTGATGAAGCGCTCCAGCTCGACCGGGGTGTGGTTGCCGAGATTGAACACCCGGTGCGGCACGGGTTCGGTGCTGGGGTTCGCGAGGGCGCCGAGGATGCCCGATACGATGTCGGAAACATGTGTGAAATCGCGCTGCATGCGCCCTTCGTTGAACACGTCGATCGGCCGCCCGGCCAGCACCGCGCGCGAGAACAGCAGCGGCGCCATGTCCGGCCGGCCCCACGGACCGTACACGGTGAAGAAGCGCAGGCCGGTGGAACGCAGGCCGTACAGCTGCGCGTAGGTGTAGGCCATCAGCTCGTTGGCCGCCTTGGTGGCCGCATACAGCGAGCGCGGCTGGTCCACGCGCTGGTCCTCGGAGAACGGCGGCGTGGCCGAATCGCCATACACCGAACTGCTGGAGGCGTAGACCAGGTGCTGCACACCGCGGTGGCGGCACAGCTCGAGCATGTTGACGAAACCGACCAGGTTGCTGTCGACGTAGGCGTGCGGGTTTTCCAGCGAGTAACGCACGCCGGCCTGCGCGGCCAGGTGGATCACCGCCGTCGGCTGCACCTCATCGAACAGCGCGGCCAGCCCCTGCTGGTCGGTCAGGTCCAGCGTGCGCAGGTCCAGGCCCGGGCACAGCGCGGCGACACGATCACGCTTGATCTGCGGGTCGTAGTAGTCGTTGAAGTTGTCCAGGCCAACCACGGCCTGGCCGGCCTCCAGCAGCGCGCGGGCAGTGTAGGCACCGATGAAGCCGGCAGCGCCGGTGAGCAGGATGGTCATGGCAAGGGCTCTGGAACGAAGTTCAGACGAAGGATGTTACCGATCTCAGAAGAAACCGAAACGCTTCTTTGCGACGTTGGTCCGACCCGGCACGATCACATCCTTGATGTTCTTCGCATCGAAGCGGCCCAGCAGGGTCTCGGCATCCTTCTTCAATTTCAGGTCCATCTCTTCCGGGTACAGCGGAACGATGGACATGAATTCAACGGTGATGCCGTCGTCCAGCTGCAGTGTGGCGAAGTCATCGGGGGCGGAGACCGGCGGCAGCACGATGGCACCATCGAAACCCACACCGGGCGCGTACGGCTCGGCGGGGTGGCCGTTGGGAATGGTGTGGCCGAAGCCGAGCCAGGTGTCGTACTCGTGCGGCAGGCGCGCCAGCGTCTTCAGCAGGCGCACCGGCCAGTAGTTGCGTTCATCCTCGAAGGCGTCCTGGGTGATCGGCCAGTCGGCCGGTAGGGTCACCATCAGTTCCATGTACTGCGGCACCTCCACCTCTGCGGGCGTGGTCATGGGCAGGTCGCTCATGCCCGAGGTCACCAGGCGCAGGTACGGGAATTGTTCGCTGGCCGGCACGACGTGCACGTCGATATGCACCAGGTCGGAGATGATTTCGTGGAATACACCGGACACCGGGCCCAGATGGCGCTCGATGTGCGCACTGATGGCCTCGATGTGCGATTCACCCCGGGCCGGGGTGAACTCCTTCTCCCGGCTGTGCCGCAGGATCGGGCTGCCGCCCGGGCTGGTGTCGTCGGTCTCAATGCTCATTCCTGCTCCCTGGATGAGCCGCGGCACGGCGCCGTCCGGCGGTGTGCGAGGTTCCTGCCGTGCGCGGTTGCAGTGATGCCACGCTCAACCCTGGCGGGTGCGCAGCTTTTCCAGCACGCCGTCCAGCGTGTCCAGATCGGTGTAATGGATGATCAGCTTGCCCTTGCCGCCGCGGCCGTGGTTGATGGCCACCTTGGTACCCAGCGATTCGGACAGCTCGGTTTCCAGCGAAGCGATGTCGGCCTGCTGCACCTTCGGCGAGGCCACCGGACGGTTGCTCGGCACCTTGCCGGCGGCGAATGCCTGCGCACGGCGCTCAACCTCGCGCACCGACCAGCCTTCATCCGCCGCTTCCTGGGCCAGCTTGCCGGCCAGTTCCGGGGCCAGCGTCAGCAGCGCGCGGGCGTGGCCCATTTCCAGGCGGCGGGTTTCCAGCAGCAGGCGGATGGCGACCGGCAGCTCCAGCAGGCGCAGCAGGTTGGACACCGCCGCGCGCGAGCGGCCGACGGCTTCGGCAGCCTCGGCGTGGGTCAGGGTGAATTCGCTGATCAGGCGCTGCAGCGCTTCGGCTTCTTCCAGCGGATTCAGGTCTTCGCGCTGGATGTTCTCGATCAGCGCCATCGCGATGACGGTGCGGTCTTCCAGCTCGCGCACCACCACCGGCACTTCGTCCAGCCCGGCCAGCTGCGATGCGCGCCAGCGGCGCTCACCGGCAACGATTTCGTAGTTGCCCGCCGGCAGCTGGCGCACCAGGATCGGCTGGATCACGCCCTGCGACTTGATCGAATCGGCCAGCTCGGAGAGCTTGCCTTCGTCCATCTCACGGCGCGGCTGGTACTTGCCCGGCTGCAGCTGGCCCACGGCCAGCTTGCGCAGCACTTCACCCGGCAGGGGTTCGATGACCGCAGTGGTGGCCTGCACCTGGCTGGCCGCGCCCTTGGGGCCCAGCAGGGCGTCCAGTCCGCGGCCGAGGCCTCGCTTCTTGGCGGCAGGCTTGCTGGTCATCAGGCGGTCTCCACGGCCTTGGCGGCCTTGTTGCGGTCGTTGTTGCGACGGATGATCTCGCCGGCCAGGCCCAGGTAGGCCACGCCACCGCGCGAGGCGCGGTCGTAGCCGACGATGCTCTGGCCATGGCTGGGCGCTTCGGCCAGGCGCACGTTGCGCGGCACGATGGTGCGGAACACGCGGTCACCGAAGTGCTCGGTCAGTTCGGCCGACACCGCGTTGGCCAGGTTGTTGCGCACGTCGAACATGGTGCGCAGCACGCCCTCGATCTCCAGCACCGGGTTGAGGTTGGTGCGCAGCGCTTCGATGGTTTCCACCAGCGCGCTCAGGCCTTCCAGCGCGTAGTACTCGCACTGCATGGGCACCAGCACCGAATCGGCGGCGGCCAGCGCGTTGAGCGTCAGCAGCGACAGCGCCGGCGGGCAGTCGATCAGGATGAAGTCGTACTCGTCGCGGATCGGCGCCAGCGCGCGCTTCAGGCGCTGCTCGCGCTCTTCCTGCGCCATCAGCTGGATCTCGGCCGCGGTCAGGTCGATGTTGCCCGGCAGCAGGTCGTAGCCCTCGGCGGTGGCCACGCGCACGTCCGCTGCCTTGGCTTCGCCCAGCAGCAGATCGTAGGTGGAGGAGACCAGCTCGCGCTTGTCCACGCCACTGCCCATGGTCGCGTTGCCCTGCGAATCCAGGTCGACCAACAGCACGCGCTTGGGTGCGTTGGCCAGGGAAGCGGCCAGGTTGACGGCGGTCGTGGTCTTGCCGACGCCACCCTTCTGGTTGGCGATGGCGATGATGCGGGCCATGCGGGTGTGCCTCGTCGACGTGTGCTGGGACCGGTCATTATGCGTACAACCGGCCCCGTGCGGAAATCATGGATCGCCAACCCGTTGTTCCGCAAAGGGCTGGCGGCGGGGTTCAGGGGCCTGTAACAGTGACCAGATGGCGTTCGCCGGCCAGGCCGGGCACGCTCAGCGGGGTCACCTCGCGCACCTGCCAGCCTGACGGCAGGGCCGCGATCTCGTCATGCGGGTAGACGCCCTTCATGGCCAGCAGCACGCCACCGGGGCGCAGCAGGTGGCCACCGACGCGGACAATGCCGGCCAGGGTATCCATCGCGCGCGCGGTCAGCTGGTCGTAGCGGCCGGCCTCGTCCAGCGCCTCGGCGCGCGATTCGGCCACGCGTGCATTGGCCAGGCCCAGCTGGCGCACGGCTTCGCGCATGAAGCGCGCCTTCTTGCCGTTGCTCTCCACCAGGGTGACCTGCAGGCCCGGGCAGGCGATGGCCAGCGGGATGCCCGGCAGCCCGGGGCCGGTACCGAGATCGGCCAGGCTGCCATCGGCCACGAACGGCTGCATCGCCAGCGAATCGAGCAGGTGGCGGGTGACCATTTCCTGCGGATCACGGATGGCGGTGAGGTTGTAGGTGCCGTTCCAGCGGTGCAGCAGCGCCAGGTAGCGCAGCAGCGGCGGCGCCAATGCGGCCGCCAGGCCCATGCTGGCCAGGCCCTGTTCCAGCGTGGAGACCGCGCCGGCGGGAAGATCGTGTTCGCTCATGCCGTCATTATCGCCGGTTTTGCCCGCCGGTTCGCCGCTTCAGTGTGGATACCACGCCAATGCCGCGCGGAACTGGCCGCTGGCCTGCCATTCGTGCAGGTGCCAGCGCTCGGCCTGGCCCAGTTCGGCGTCGCACCAGCGCAGGTGCAGGGCACCATCGGCGCCGGGCGCCAGCTGCAGGCGGTGCAGGCCGAAGGAGATGCCCTGGCCGTGCGCCTTGAGCAGCGCTTCCTTGGCGCACCACACGCGGAAGAACCAGTGTTCGCGCTCGTCGGCAGCCAGCCCCTGCAGCCACGCCACTTCGTCGGGGTGGAAGAAGCGCTGGATGATTTCCAGCAGCCGCGGGCGTGGGCGCAGCAGTTCCAGGTCCACGCCCAGCCGCACGCCCTCGCCCAGCGCCACCAGCAGCACCTCGCCGCTGTGGCTCCAGCCGGTGCCGTAGTGGGCCAGCGCGCCGGCCAGTTCCGGCCGGCCCTTGTCGTCGCGCACCAGCGGCAGGGCATCGGGTTCACCGCCCAGCGCCTGCGCCAGCACCTGCCGGGCCTGCGGCTCACCGCGCTGGCCGGGCACATGCGGGCAGCGCCAGACCGTCACCGGGCCGAAACGCCAGGGGCCGTCGAGGGTGGCTGGCAGGCTCATCCGCACGCGCCCGTCACGGGATTGCACGACGGTTTCACGGCACTGCGGGTCAACTGGTCCCCGTCCCTTCCCCTTCCAGAGGTCACGTTCATGGGCATCATCATCTGGCTGATCGTTGGCGGCATCGTGGGCTGGCTGGCCAGCATCATCATGCGTCGCGACGCCCAGCAGGGCATCATCCTCAACGTCGTGGTGGGCATCGTCGGCGCGCTGATTGCCGGCTTCCTGTTCGGCGGCGGCATCAACGATGCCATCACCCTGCGCACGTTCCTGTTCTCGCTGATCGGCGCGGTGATCCTGCTGGCCATCGTCAACCTGTTCACCCGCAAGAGCATACGGTGAAACAGCGGTAGTGCCGGCCGCTGGCCGGTATCTGTTCCAGAAGGCCCGGCAGTCGCCGGGCCTTCTTCGTTCAACCGATCTCGACCCACGCCGGCGCATGGTCGCTGGGGCGCTCCCAGGTGCGCGGCTCGCGGTCGATGCCCGAGGCCACGGCACTTGCCTTCAGCGCATCGGAGACCAGGGTCAGGTCGATGCGCAGGCCCAGGTTGCGGCGGAAGCCGGCGGCGCGGTAATCCCACCAGCTGAACACGCCGGCCTCGTCGTTGTGCAGGCGGAACGCATCGTGCAGGCCCAGCTGCAGCAGTTTTTCCAGCGCACCGCGCTCGGCGGTGGACGTGAGGATATGGTTCTCGTTCCAGACCTCGGGGTCGTGCACGTCGCGCGCATCCGGTGCGATGTTGAAGTCACCCATCACGATCAGCTTCGGATGGCGCTGCAGTTCCTGCGCGATCCAGGCGTGCACCGCGTCCAGCCAGCGCAGCTTGTAGTCGTACTTGTCGGTGCCGATGTCCTGGCCGTTCACCACGTACAGGTTGATCACCCGCAGATCGCCGAAGGTACCGGCGATGACGCGCTTCTGCTCGTCCTCGAAACCCGGAATGCCGATCTGCACGTCCTGCGCCGGCTCACGCGACAGCAGCGCCACGCCGTTGTAGGTCTTCTGGCCGGCGAACACGCTGCGGTAACCGGCTTCGGCCAGTGCCGAATCGGGGAACTTGTGGTCCTCCAGCTTGGTTTCCTGGATACCGACGATGTCCGGACCGAAGTCCTTCAGCCACTGCTGCAGGTGCGGCAGGCGGACATTGAGCGAATTGACGTTCCACGAGGCGATTTTCATGGGGGCATTCTACCCGCCCCTGCTTTGGTAGACGCCAACCTTGGTTGGCGCGTGAATCTCCGTGTGCCAACCAAGGTTGGCACCTACCAGAGCAGATCCCGTCAGTAGAGCCACGCCATACGTGGCTTCACCGAACCAGCAGCTTCAACAACCCCGCGATTTTCGAGTACGGCGGCCGCAGGCGATCACTGGCCGCCCAGCGCGACTGCCACAGCACCGGCAGCCGCTTGCTCATGGCATCGAACCCGGCCCGGCCGTGGTACGCGCCCATGCCACTGGCCCCTACCCCACCGAACGGCAGGCCGTCGGCGGCGAAGTGCAGCAGCGTGTCGTTCACCGTCACCCCGCCCGCCACCACCTGGCCGAGGATGCGTTCCACCGTGGCCGTGTCATGGCTGAAGGGATACAGCGCCAGCGGCCGCTCGCGCGACAGCACATCGGCCAGCGCCGCCTCCAGATCCGGGTAGGCCCGCACCGGCAGGATCGGCCCGAAGATTTCCTCGCGCATCAGGTCCAGGTCGTCTGGCGGGTCCAGCACCACGGTCGGCACCAGCAGCCGCTCGCGGTCGGCGCGCGCCGCGTCCACCTGCGCCAGCGGGATCACCGGCACGCCACGTTCGCGCGCCTGCGCCAGATAGCCCTGCAGGCGCTGGTACTGGCCCTCGTTGATGATGCGCGTGTAATCGCCGGCATCGCTGAAGTCGCCATAGCGCTCGCGCACCTGCTGCTGCAGCGCCTGCACGAATTCGCGCTGGCGCGCCGTGTCGATCAGCACGTAGTCCGGCGCGATGCAGGTCTGGCCTGCGTTGAACCACTTGCCGGTGGCCAGTCGCGCGGCAGCCTTTTCCAGCGGGAAATCGCGGCAGACAATCGCCGGCGATTTGCCGCCCAGCTCCAGGGTCAACGGCACCAGATGCTCGGCTGCGGCGGCCATCACCTTGCGGCCCACGGCGGTCGAGCCGGTAAACAGCAGATGGTCCAGCGGCAGCGAGGACACCGCCGCGGCCACGTCCGCCCCGCCCTGCACCACCGCCACCCGATCAGGCGGGAACACGCCGGCCAGCAGATCGGCCAGGAAGGCACTGGTGCGCGGGGTGTGCTCGGAAGGTTTCAGCAGCACGTGGTTGCCCGCGGCGATGGCCGTGACCAGCGGCACCAGCGCCAGCGTGACCGGGTAGTTCCAGGGCGAGATCACGCCGACCACGCCCAGCGGCGTCGGCCGCAGCTGCGCGCGCGCCGGCCACAGCTTCCAGCCCGCCGATGCCCGCTGCGGCTTCGACCAGGGCCGCAGATGGCGGCGCAGGTGGTCGATGGCCGACAGCACGCTCATGCCATCGGCCAGCTTTGATTCAACGTCGGCGCGGTGGCCGAAGTCGGCGGCGATGGCCTGCGCCATTTCATCCAGGCGCGGCTTCAGCGCCTCGCGCAGGCGTCGCAGGTCGTCCCCGCGCTGGTCCAGCGAAGGGCGCTGGGCCTGCCAGGCGCTGCGCAGGGTGTGCAGGAGGGCGGGAAGGTCGGCCGGAGCGGTGGTGGTCATGGGCCGACTATACGGGCTGCCGCGCCTTTCACTGGGGTCAGATCCCTTTCGCAAGCGAAAGGGATCTGACCCCGGGCGTGCTGGACCGCGCGACGGTAGAGTCGACCGTTGGTCGACTATCGCGCGCAGCGCGGGGTTTCCAGCCCCCGTTCCCACAAACAGAAAGGCCGCGGTCTGCACCGCGGCCTTTCCATCACTACATTGAACCCACCGGTTATTTGGTGATGTCCACGTTCTTCGTTTCACGCAGGAACAGGCCACCGATCACCACCGACATCAGCGCGATGATGATGGGGTACCACAGGCCGTAGTAGAGGTTGCCCGTGCCTGCCACCAGCGCGAAAGAGATCGCCGGCAGGAAGCCACCGAACCAGCCGTTGCCGATGTGGTACGGCAGCGACATCGAGGTATAGCGGATGCGGGTCGGGAACAGTTCCACCAGGTAGGCGGCGATCGGGCCGTAGACCATGGTCACGTACAGCACCAGCAGCCACAGCATGAAGATCGTGCCGGCGTAGTTGATGCGCGCGCCATCGGCCTTGGCCGGGTAGCCGGCGGTGGTCAGGGCGGTCTTCAGCTCTGCACCGAAGGCATCCGCCTTGGCCTTGCCTTCTTCCTTGGTCAGGCCGGCGGCCTCGTACGAGGTGACACTGGCGCTGCCCACATTGATCATCGCAAGCGAGCCGGCAGCGGCCGGCTGCACGTCATACGGCACACCTGCCTTGGTCAGCGCGGCCGTGGCCACGTCGCAGGAGCTGGTGAACTTGCGCATGCCCACCGGATCGAACTGGAACGAGCAGGTCGCCGGATCGGCCACGACCAGCGCCGGCGAGTTGCTGCGTGCTTCTTCCACCGCCGGGTTGGCGAAGTGGGTCAGCCCCTTGAAGATCGGGATGTAGGTGATGGCAGCCAGCAGGCAGCCGGCGAGGATGATCTTCTTGCGGCCGATACGGTCGGACAGCCAGCCGAAGAAGATGAAGAACGGCACGCCCAGCGCCAGCGCAGCGGCGATCAGCAGGTAGGAGGTGGTGGCATCGACCTTCAGCATGCTGCTCAGGAAGAACAGCGCGTAGAACTGGCCGCCGTACCAGACCACGGCCTGGCCAGCCGCAGCACCCAGCAGGACCAGCAGCATCAGCTTCAGGTTGCCGCCCTTCAGGCTGTCACGGAACGGGGTCTTGGAACCCTTGCCCTCGGCCTTCATCTGCTGGAACAGCGGCGACTCGCTCAGCTGCAGGCGGATCCACACCGAAATGCCCAGCAGCAGGATGGAGACCAGGAACGGAATGCGCCAGCCCCAGGCTTCAAAGGCTTCGTTGCCCAGGAAGTAGCGGCACGCCAGGATGATCAGCAGCGACATGAACAGGCCGAGCGTGGCGGTGCACTGGATGAAGCTGGTGTACAGGCCGCGCTTGTCATCCGGCGCGTGCTCGGCCACGTAGGTGGCGGCACCGCCGTACTCACCGCCCATCGCCAGGCCCTGGGCCAGGCGCAGCACGATAAGGATCACCGGCGCGGCGAAACCGATCGTGGCGTAGTTGGGCAGCACGCCGACCAGGAAGGTCGAGATGCCCATGATGAGGATGGTGACCAGGAAGGTGTACTTGCGGCCGATGCGGTCGCCGAGGCTGCCAAAGAAGGCCGCGCCGAACGGACGCACGAAGAAGCCGGCGGCGAACGCCAGCAGGGCGAAGATCATGCTGGTGGTTTCATTGAAACCACTGAAGAACTGCTTGGCGATGATGGCGGCAAGCGAGCCGTACAGGAAGAAGTCATACCACTCGAACACCGTGCCGAGGCTCGATGCGAAGATGACCTTTTTGTGGCCTTGGGTAAGTTGGGCTTTCGCCGGTGCAGGTGTGCTGGACATGAGACGTTTTCCCTCTGTAGATGCCGACCGTTGGTCGGCATGCAATCCCGGTAGGTGCCGACCGTGGGTCGGCACTCATTTAGAAGCTGTACTTCGTGGTGAACTGCACGCGGTTGATGTCGCCCTTGCGGCCGTCCTCGATCTCACGCACGCCGTACATGTACTCCGCACCGATATCGACCTTGGGCATCGGCGTGTAGAAGATGTTGCCGCGGATGCTCTGCACGCTCTTGGTGACCAGCGGCCCCAGGCTGCCATCGTTGTCGTAATCGCTGCGCGCGTAGATCAGGTTGGTACGCAGCTTCGGGGTGAACGCGTGCCGCCAGCCCACGTAGCCGGCAAGCACGCCGGTCGGGTTCAGTTCGTCACGTACTACGTCATACGCGGTATCGGCGGTCACACCCAGACCGATGTAACGGGCGATGCCTTCACCACCGGTCAGCTGGTAATGCAGCGAATCGTTGCCGCCCATCACCCACTTGCCGCCCAGGGTCAGGCCACCGGCCACCTTGTCGGCCTTGGCGCCGCTGGCCTGGTTATCGACCTTCAGCTGACGCACGATACCGCCGACACCGAAGGTGCCCCAGTCGCCCTTCCAGCCGTAACGCATCGTCAGGTCAGGCAGGCTGCCACGGTCGGAGTTGGCGCTGGCATTGGTCCACGCGCCGGTGACCGGGTTGCGGGTACCGGTAAGGGTGGTGGTTTCCGGGTTCTCCAAGGCCACGCTGAAGCCGCCCTGCGTGTAGCGCACCTGGGCCTGGCGCACGAACACCACGCCGTCGGTCGGGCCGACGAAGTCGACAGCCTCCGGCAGCGCGGCCGCATCCATGAAGTTGGACCAGGTCTGGCCGGCGAGCCAGTTGTTCCAGTACATGTAAGCGTGGCGCAGGGTCACGCCGTAGGTATTGGTGGCCGTCTGGTTGCCCAGCGAGTTGCCGAAGAAATCCATCTCGAAGAACGCGCCAGCCTTGTTGCCCGACTCGCTGACGTTGTCGATGCCCAGGTTGAAGCGCGAGAACTTGGCGTGGGCGTTGTAGTCCACGTCAGAGCGCTTGCCCGAACCACCGGCGCCGGCCACCGGGGTCTGGCCCGGCAGGTACAGTGCGCGGCCGGTGGCATCGTCGGCCAGCTGGCCATCGCCGGTCTGGGTGGCCAGGAAGTCGGCCTTGATGAAGCCACCGATCTTGACCGTGGTGCCCGGCGCAGCGCCCGGGGTAATGGTGGTGACCTGGATCGGCTGCTTGCCGGCCGGCACCTGTGCGACCGGCTTCTGCTCGTCCTGCACGGCGCGGACGTCGGTCACCGCCTGCTGGGTCTGGACGATCTGGGTCTGCTGTTGCTGCTGCGACGACAGCAGCGCCTGGACCTGGCGCTCCAGTTCGGCGACGCGCGCTTCCAGCGCTTTCTCTTTGGCGGTTTCTGCAAACGCCATGCCCGGTGCCACCAGGGCGACCAGCAGGCAGGCCGCCAAAGGTGTGCGCACGGCTTTCAACGTACGGTGGCTCATGTTGCCCTCTCTCCCAAGTGGCAAGGTGATGCCGCGCGTGGGGCACGGTCGAGCCGAGACTGCGGTGCGTTTATGTATAGCGGTATTCGCCATTGGTCGAAGCCGGGCCTGCAGGGCACCGTCTTTCGACCATGGTCTAAGCGCGGCGGTGACGCGACCGGGGGTGGATGGGGCACACTGATGGCGGAGGGTCGTTGCGATGCTGCGACCGCACATACAAAGTCAACGTGCAAGTGAGGGTGCCATGGCTGATATCTATCCCGTCGATCCGCAGTTCGCCGCCAAGGCACGCATCGACAAGACGTCCTACCAGCAGCAGTACCAGGCCTCGGTGTCCGACCCGGATGCGTTCTGGGGCAAGGCCGCCGAGCGGCTGGACTGGATGCGCAGTCCGACGAAGATCAAGAACGTCAGCTACGACCTGGCCGACTTCCACATCAAGTGGTTCGAGGACGGCGAGCTCAACGCCAGCGTGAACTGTCTGGACCGCCAGCTGGAAAAGCGCGGTGACAAGACCGCCCTCCTGTTCGAGCCGGACAGCCCGGACGCACCCGCCCAGCACGTGACCTACCGCGAGCTGTACGAGCGCACCTGCCGCCTCGGCAACGCGCTGCGCAACCTGGGCGTCAAGAAGGGCGACCGGGTCACCATCTACCTGCCGATGATCGTCGACGCTGCCGTGGCCATGCTGGCCTGCGCGCGCATCGGTGCGATCCACTCGGTGGTGTTCGGCGGTTTCGCGCCCAACTCGATCGCCGACCGCGTCAGCGACTGCCAGAGCAAGCTGATCATCACCGCCGACGAAGGCCTGCGTGGTGGCCGCAGGATTCCGCTGAAGGCCAACGTCGACGCCGCACTGAAACTGCCGGGTACCAATACCGTCGAAACCGTGCTGGTGGTACGCCACACCGGGGGCGCAGTAGACATGCAGGCCCCGCGCGACCGCTGGTTCCACGACGTGGTGGACAGCCAGCCGTCCACCTGCGAACCCGAGCGCATGAACGCGGAAGACCCGCTGTTCATCCTCTACACCTCCGGTTCCACCGGCAAACCGAAGGGCGTGCTGCACACCACCGGCGGTTACCTGCTGTACGCGGCCTACACCCATGAAGCGGTGTTCGACCTGCGCGAGGACGACATCTACTGGTGCACCGCCGACGTTGGCTGGGTCACCGGCCACAGCTACATCGTCTATGGCCCGCTGGCCAACGGTGCCACTTCGCTGATGTTCGAGGGCGTGCCGAACTACCCGGATACCTCGCGCTTCTGGAACGTGATCGACAAGCACAAGGTGAGCATCTTCTACACCGCGCCCACCGCCATCCGCGCCCTGATGCGCGAAGGCGAGGAGCCAGTGAAGAAAGCC
Organism: Stenotrophomonas sp. ESTM1D_MKCIP4_1; assembly: GCF_003086895.1. Classification (NCBI taxonomy): domain Bacteria; kingdom Pseudomonadati; phylum Pseudomonadota; class Gammaproteobacteria; order Lysobacterales; family Lysobacteraceae; genus Stenotrophomonas; species Stenotrophomonas sp. ESTM1D_MKCIP4_1. The sequence goes on from NZ_CP026004.1 coordinate 4,386,509, forward strand.
TCGCGCGCCTCGCTGCGCCTGCTCGGCAGCGTCGGCGAGCCGATCAACCCGGAAGCCTGGCGCTGGTACTACGAAGTGGTGGGCGACAGCCGCTGCCCGATCGTCGATACCTGGTGGCAGACCGAGACCGGCGGCATCCTGATCTCGCCGCTGGCCGGCGCGATGGACCTCAAGCCGGGTTCGGCCACCCTGCCCTTCTTCGGCGTGCAGCCGGCGCTGGTCAATGCCGATGGCGAAGTGCAGGACGGCCCGACCGAGGGCAACCTGATCATCCGTGATTCCTGGCCGGGCCAGATGCGCACGGTGTACGGCGACCACCAGCGCTTCATTGATACCTATTTCCGCACCTACCCGGGCAGCTACTTCACCGGCGACGGTTGCCGCCGCGATGAGGACGGCTATTACTGGATCACCGGCCGCGTGGACGATGTGATCAACGTGTCCGGCCACCGCATCGGCACCGCCGAAGTGGAAAGCGCGCTGGTTTCCCACCCGAAGGTGGCCGAAGCCGCTGTCGTCGGCTTCCCGCACGACGTCAAGGGCCAGGGTATCTATGCCTATGTGACCCTTGTGGCCGACGAAGCCCCCAGCGACGAACTGCACAAGGAACTGGTGGCGTGGGTGCGCAAGGAGATCGGCCCCATCGCTACGCCGGACCATCTGCAGTGGGCGCCAGGCCTGCCCAAGACCCGCTCGGGCAAGATCATGCGCCGCATCCTGCGCAAGATCGCCGAGAACGCGCCGGACCAGCTTGGCGACACCTCGACCCTGGCCGACCCGTCGGTCGTGGCCTCGCTGGTGGACGAGCGCAAGGTACGCTGATGGCATGAAGGCGGGCGCGGGACGCGCCAGGGACGCGGCCGGGGGGAGGGACCCGGCCACGTCCAACCCGTCCCGTGCCGGCCGTCACGTCGCCCCTTTTTCCTGATCGATAAGCTCGACCCATGACCACCCTCCTGATTGCCGATGACCACCCGTTGTTCCGTGAAGCCCTGCGCGGAGCCGTGCAGCGGGTCATTCCGGGCGTGCAGCTGTTCGAGGCCGACAGCGTGGAAGCGCTGTATGCGCTGGCCGACCAGCACAACGACGCCGACCTGGTCCTGATGGACCTCAACATGCCCGGCGCGCAGGGATTCAACGCGCTGGTGCACATGCGCTCGCTGCACCCGCACCTGCCCGTGGTGGTCGTGTCCGCCCGCGAAGAAGCGACGGTGATGCGCCGCGCGCTCGATCACGGCGCACTGGGCTTCATTCCGAAATCGGCCGACTCGGACACCATCGGCCATGCACTGGGCACCATCCTCGACGGCGAAACGTGGGCACCGCCGGAGGCGCACAACGTGCCCCCCACCGGCAGCGAGGAACGCGAGGTCGGCCATCGCCTGCGCGAACTGACCCCGCAGCAGTTCCGTGTGCTGCAGATGCTTGGTGCCGGTCGCTTGAACAAGCAGATCGCCTATGACCTCAACGTTTCCGAAGCGACGATCAAGGCACACGTCACCGCCATCCTGCGCAAGCTGGGCGTGACCAACCGCACCCAGGCGGTGCTGATGGCCGGCAAGCTGGCCATCGACGACGACGCCATCGTGCTGCCGCCGGAAGAAGACTGACGGTAGTGCCGGCCGCTGGCCGGCAATCGTCTGGCACGCTCCTGCCATCGCGTCTGTCGGCCAGCGGCCGGCACTACTGGATCACCCGCGATATAGCCATCGCTATACAAACCAGCCCTGCCTGCGCGTTTGCCCGCAAATGCGCCACGCACGGATCGCGGTGCTAAGCTTCGCCTCCCCTTGGGGAGTAGCCGGATTCCTGTGCAGGAATCGTCCACGTCAACATACTCGGCCAGTGCGCCGTGGCGCGGACAACCATGATGGTTGGCGAGACCAGCGGCCCGCGCGCGCAACGTCAGGTTGGGCGCGAGCGCGAGCCGTGCGTCCGTCCTTGCCCAACCTTCAGCAGCCGCCAATGTCTCCTGTTTCAATCCTCCTGATCGGCTTCGCCATGTCTACCGATGCCTTCGCTGCCGCGATCGGCAAGGGTGCGGCCATGCGCAAGCCGGTATTCCGTGATGCGCTCCGCGCCGGCATCATCTTCGGCGTCATCGAGGCGATCACGCCCGTCATCGGCTGGCTGCTCGGCCGCGCCGCCCTGCAGTACGTGGAAGCGTTCGACCACTGGATCGCCTTCGGCCTGCTGGTTGCGCTGGGCGTGCACATGATCATCAACGGCGTGCGCCCGGACAGCGGCGAAGAGGATGAAGATCCCTCGCATCACCACGGCTTCTGGAAGCTGGCACTGACCGGTTTCGCCACCAGCATCGACGCGATGGCGGTGGGCATCGGCCTGGCCTTCATGGACGTGCACATCGGCGTGATGGCGGCGGTCATCGGCCTGTGCACGCTCACCATGGTCACCGCCGGCATCATGCTGGGCCGTGTGCTGGGCAGCATGGTCGGCAAGCGCGCCGAGATCATCGGCGGCGTGATCCTGATCATCATCGGTTCGACGATCCTGTACGAACACCTGCACGGCGTGGCGTAACACGTTGAGGATTGCGTGGTTGCCGGCCAGCGGCCGGCGTTACCTCGCGTCGCGCAGTGCGCCGAGGAAGGCGCGCAGCGAGGCCGGCTTGATCGGCTTGGTCAGCACGCGATAACCCCGCTCGCGTGCCATGCGCTTCAGTTCATCGCGGCCGTCGGCGGTCAGCAGCGCGCCCGGCAACGGGTAGCCCGCCGCTTCGCGCAGCGCCACCAGCGCATCCAGCCCATCCATGCGGTCGTGCAGGTGGTAATCCACCAGCATCACCTGCGGCTGCTCGGCCACCTTCTGCAGCGCCTGGTCCACCGTTGATGCGGTGATGACCTGCACCTGCCACCGGCCCAGCAGCGCGCGCATGCCGTCAAGAATCTCTTCGTCGTTGTCCACACACAGCACGCGCATGCCGGCCAGCGAATCGCTGCGTACCGGCGGCGGTGCGGCCTGGGTGGGCAGCAGGGGTTCGCTGTAGCCCGGCAACGGCGCCACGCGCGGCAGGATGATCGAGAACATCGAACCACTGCCGACCCGGCTGCGCGCGTTCAAGCGGTGGTCCAGCAGGCGCGAGATGCGCTGGCAGATCGACAGGCCCAGGCCCAGCCCCTGCTCGCCCCAGTCGAAGGGCTGCTGGTAGCGATGGAACTCATCGAAGATCTGCCGCATGTGGTGCTCGGGAATGCCCGGGCCGGTATCCCACACCTGCAGTTCCACTTCATCACCCCGCTGGCGCACGGCCAGCACGATGCGGCCCTGGCGCGTGTAGCGCAGCGCGTTGGCCAGGAAGTTCTGCAGCACACGGCGCAGCAGGCGGCGGTCACTGCGCACCCAGGTGGTGCGCGCGAACAGATCCAGACGCAGGCCGCGGCCGGCAGCCACGGGCGTGTACTGCGCGGCCAGCTCGCGCATCAATGCACTCACGTCGAACTCGCCGATCACCGGATGCAGGCCACCGGCATCCAGCCGCGACACGTCCAGCAGACCGTCCAGCAGTTCTTCGGCCGCACGCAGCGAGGCATCCACGCGCTCGGCCAGGTGCTTCTGTTCATCGCTTACGTGGTCGCTGTCACGCAGCGCGGAGGCGAACAGGCGCGCGGCGTTCAGCGGCTGCAGCACGTCATGGCTGATGGCGGCCAGGAACCGGGTCTTGGACTGCTGCGCGACTTCCGCCTCGTGCGAGCGCTCGGCCACGCGCTGCTCGAGCGTCTCGTTGGCTTCCAGCAGCGCCCTTTCCGCGTGCTTGTAGTCGGTGATGTCGTTGTAACTGGTCACGTAACCGCCGCCGGGCAGGGCCTGGCCGCGCATCTCGATCACCTTGCCGTCGCTGCGGGTACGCTCGAACACATGCGGTGAACCGGCACGCATGTAGCCGATGCGGCGGTTGATCTGTACTTCGATATCGCCTTCGCCCAGCTCACCGCGTTCGGCGTTGTAGCGGATCAGGTCCGCCACCGGCCGGCCCACGTACAGCATGCCGTCGGGGTAGCCGAACATGTCCTGGTAGCGGCGGTTCCAGGCGGTCAGGCGCATGTCCGGGTCGACCACGCTGACACCCGCGCTGATGTTTTCCAGCGTGGTGGACAGGATCTCGCGGTTGAAGCGCAGCTCCTGCCCCGCCTCGTCCAGCACGGCCACCACTTCGCCCAGATCCATGCCCGAGCCGCGCAGCAGGCTGGTCAGCAGCAGACGCGCGGAGGCAGCACCGATCGAGGCCGCCAGCAGGCGCTCGGTGAACTGCACCCAGGGCCGGTCGGCCGGCGCCGATGACTGCAGTTCGCGGCCCAGCGACTGCGCCTGTTCAAAGAACGAACGGCGCGCGTGGCGCTCGCCGACCACGCGCGACGCCAACGCCAGCAGATCGCCCACGTGCACATGGCCGGGCCAGCCACCTGCCACCGAGGGGCGCTCGGCATAGGGATCGAGGAACGGCGCGGCACGCAGGCGTTCATCCACGCCGGGGCGCCAGCGCGCCGACACCAGCATCATCGTGGCCGCGTTCACCAGCAGCGACCAGAAGGTGCCATGGGTGAGCGGGTCCCAGCCGGTCATGCCGAACAGCTGCTGCGGGCGCAGCCACTCAACCCCGAACGGTCCATGCTGCACCCAGGTTGCATCGACCCAGCCGGCCATGGTCATCGCCGGCAGCAGCAGGGTGTACATCCAGGTGGCGAAGCCGAGCAGCATGCCGGCTTCGACGCCCCTGCGGCTGGCGCCGCGCCAGTAGAGGCCGCCGATCAGCCCTGGCGCGAACTGCGCCACGGCAGCGAAGGCCATCAGCCCGTACGAGGCCAGGGTGCTGTCGTTGCTGCTGCTGCGGTAGTAGCTGTAGGCCATCAAGGCCAGCAGCAGGATCGCCATGCGGCGGATCCAGAGCACGCGCGAGGCCATGTCGGCCGCTTCCTGGTGGTCACCACTGCGGCGCAGCAGCACCGGCATCACCAGGTCATTGCTGACCATGGTGGCCAGCGCGATGGAGGCCACGATGACCATGCCGGTTGCCGCCGAGAAGCCACCAACGTAGGCGATCAGCGCCAGCGCGTTGCGGCCTTCGGCCAACGGCAGGGCCAGCACCATCGCATCATCGGCCACGCTGCCGCCGGTACCGAACAGGGTGACACCCGCCGTGGCAATCGGCAGCACCATCGCCGAGATCAATACGAGATAGCCGCCGAACATCCAGCGCGCGCGGCGCACGTCACGCACGTCGCCACATTCCACCACCGCCACGTGGAACTGCCGCGGCAGGCAGATGATCGCCAGGAAGCTGAGCAGGGTCTGCGAGATGAAGCCCACCGGGGGCAGGCCGGTGAACAGCGTATGCACCGACTCCACCACCGCATCGGTGCGATTGCTCAGCCACAGGTAGGCAAACACGCCCACCGCCAGCATCGCCAGCAGCTTGATGACCGATTCAAAGGCGATGGCCAGCATCATGCCGTGGTGGTGCTCGGTGGCATCGACCTGGCGGGTACCGAACAGGGTCGCAAACAGGGCCATCAGCAGCGCCACATACAGCGCCGGGTCGGTGAAGAAGCCGGTGGGGCCGGTATTGCCGGTCAGCACCTGCAGGCTCATCGCCACCGCTTTGTACTGCAGGGCCAGGTACGGAACGATGCCGATCAGGGCGATGATGGCCACCAGCGCGGCCAGCCGCCGCGAGCGGCCGAAGCGCGAGGAGATGAAATCGGCGATGGACACCACGTTCTGGCTGCGCGCCACCAGCGCCAGGCGCTCGATGATGCGCCAGCCGAACAGCAGCATCAGCAGCGGGCCGATGTAGATGGGCAGGTAGCCCACGCCATGGCGCACCGCGGTTCCGACCGCGCCGTAGAAGGTCCACGACGAGCAGTACACGGCCAGGGCCAGGCTGTAGACAACCGGCCGCAACCAGGGCCGGTCGGGGTACATCGGCCGACGGTCGCCCCACCACGCTACGCCGAACAGCAGCGCGGCATAGGCAACCGAGACCAGCAGCAGGATCCAGCTGGAGACCACGCGTGCGTTTCCGTCAGAGGAACCCGCAGTGTAGGCCAGGCGTGGCCAGGTGTACGGGCTCGTTGGGGGCAACCACCCCCACCAAGGTGGGGGCCTACGCGGTGCGGGCCGCGACCGTTGGTCGTGGTCGGCTTCTTACTGGGCCGGCACGCCCATTTCCTTCAGCAGCTCGGGCGCCGGGTAGACCTTGGCCAGCAGCCAGCGCAGGTAGCGCATGTCCACGTGCACGGCACGCTTGAAGCGCGGGTCGAACCACCAGCTGGCGCTGACCGACTCCCAGTTGCTGTCGAAGTTCAGGCCGATCAGTTCACCCTTCGCATTGAGCACGGGCGAGCCGGAGTTGCCGCCGGTGGTATCCAGATTGGTCAGGAAATTGACCGTCTGGGTCTTCAATGCGGGGTCGGCGGTCGTGCCGAAATCGCCCTTGGCGATGGCGGCCAGCAGCGGCTTGGGTGCATCGAACGGGTAGGCGTTGGTGTTCTTCTCGACGATGCCGGCCACCGTGGTCACCGGCGAGTAGGTCACGCCATCGCGCGGATGCAGCGCTTCCACCTTGCCGTAGCTGATGCGCAGGGTGCGGTTGGCATCCGGATACACCGCACGTCCCTGCTTGGCACGCCAGGCAAACAGCGCCTGCATGTAGGCCGGACGCAGGCGCAGCTGCTCACCTTCGCGGGTCTTGCTCTCGTTCTCGATGCGCAGCTGCGCGGCCACCAGCGGAGCGGCGATGGCGATCAGCGGATCGGCGGCCAGCGCCTTGCCTTCGCGGGCAGCGGCAAAGCGGGACAGGCGCTGCGCCTCGTCACCCAGCTGGGTGCCGGCGTACAGGGTGTCCAGCGCCTTGCCCAGCTGCACGGGGGTACGGCCGAAGGCGGCGTCGAACTCAGCCACGCGCTGCGCGTCCGGTAGCTGCTGGTAGCGGGTCAGCAGGCTGCCCAGCAAGGCCTTCTCGACCTCGGGTGCGTAGCGGCGCTGCACCTGCTTGAGCACGCCCTCGATCATCGCCTGGTCGCGCTGCTGGAAGCCGGTCTCGCGCTGCGCGTCCGGCTTGGCCGACTCGATACGCAGGCGTTCCAGCAGCAGTGCCGAACGCAGCAGCTGGGTCTGCAGGGCCATCTGGTCCAGCAGCAGGTCGCGCTCGCCCACCGCCGCACCCTGCGACAGGTTGGCCAGCAGCGCCTTGATATCGGCCTGGTAGCGGCGGTCGGTGGCCGCCAGCATGGCGCTTTCGTCGGCGGCACGCTGGGCCTTGGCATCACTGCGCAGCAGGCCTTCCAGCTCGCCGGCAGCGCGCTTGCGGTTGTTCTTCAGCGACTGCAGCTGCGAGGCGTAGCGGGTCCGCGCCTGCGCGTCGTTGGCGCTGGCCGCCTCGATGGTGTCGATCATCTGCTGGAACACCGACACGCGGCGCGGCAGCACGGTATCGATCTGGCCGGCGAATTCGGCCGCGGTGCGGTGGCGGTAGGTGATACCCGGGTAGCCGGCCAGCATCGCGTAGTCGCCTTCCTTCGGGCCTTCCACCGACATCTGCAGGTGCGCCGGCGCCTGGTAGGGCACGTTGTCCTTGCTGTAGGCGGCCGGCTTGCCGTCCTTGCCGACGTACGCGCGCAGCAGAGTGAAGTCACCGGTGTGGCGCGGCCACATGAAGTTGTCGATCTCATCGCCGTAGTTGCCGATCGCACGCGGCGGCGCGTAGACCAGGCGCACGTCGCTCAGTTCCAGCTGGGCGATGCGGTAGAAGTCGGTGCCGTAATACATGTTGGCCACCGAGCAGCGCACGCTGCCGTCCTTCTCGCACTCGGCCACGATCTGCTTGCTGGCCGCATCGACGGCATCAAAGTAGGCACGGCCGGTCTTGCCCTTGGCCTGGGCCAGCACCTGGTCGGTCACCTTGTCGAAGCCGACGGTGACCAGCACGCGGAAATCCGGGTTGGCCGGGCGCTCGTCGGCGCGGCCCTGGGCGATGAAGCCATCGTTGATGAGGTTGTGCTCGGGCGAGCTGTTGTACTGGATCACGCCCATCGCCACGTGGTGGTTGGTCAGCAGCAGGCCATCTTTGGAAACGAACGAGGCCGTGCCACCGCCGGCACGCACCACCGCACTCAGCGGCGGCGCGGTGACGTTGGCCAGCTCGGCCGGGTTGCCCTTGAAGCCGGCCGCCTTCAGCGGCTTGGCCAGCTCCGGCAGCTGGGTCGGCATCCACATGCCTTCATCGGCGTGGGCGCCTGCGGCGAGGGTCAGGCCCAGGGCCAGGGCGGCAGGAAGGGTTTTGCGGGCAGACATCGGCGTTTCCGGCAGTACAGAACAGCCCGGGACCATAGCCGCTGGGGGCCGATGGGGCAACGGCCGATGGTTGGGGGCGGCGTTGCACCTGGGGTCAGAGCCCTTTCGTTGAAAGGGACCTGACCCCGGCATGGGTTGCCGGCCAGCGGCCGGCACTACCGCATTCTTATTTTTCCTTGCGCCAGTTCAGCGAGCCGCGGTTTTCCACCGTGCTCGATTCCACTTCCACGTCGAAGCCGCGGCGCAGCAGGTACTTCAGGGTCAGCACCGAACCGGCGCCGACCATCGATACGCCGTAGCCCACGTACAGCTTGGGCGAGATGTACTTGCCGAAACCGATGACCGAACCGCCCAGCGCGCGTGACTGGCTCACGCCGGCATCGTCCAGGCCCAGCTTGGCGCCCAGCTGCGAGGCCAGCAGGCCGCTGCCGGCCGACAGCGCCGCCGAGGCCGCGGTGACCTGCTGGGTCTGGTCGGTGCTGGCATTGGTCAGGCTGCGGCCCAGTACCAGGTAGGCCAGCGCTTCGGACTGCGACATCGCCGGATCGGACCACACGTCCGCACGCGGCTGCTGCGCGCGGCCGGTGACGTCGATACCTGCGGTGACGTCACCGATGCGGCGCTCGGCGCGGATGTTGATGCGCGGGTCGGAGACCGCGTTGTAGTTCCAGTTGAGGTTGCCGCGGGTGATGGTCAGGTCCTGGCCGTAGGCCTTGTAGCGGCCGCTCACCTCAAGCCCGCCGTTGGCGGTCATCTCGCGGCCGGGCTTGGCCCAGACCTGCATCTTGCCGGTGAGCCCACCCTTCAGGCCAAAGCCGGTCATCTTCACCTTGTCGCCCAGACTGACGGTCAGGTCCATGTCCAGCGGCGAAGTGCGCGATTCTTCCGGGTCGGCCGGGTCCAGCACCACCACGTCCTCGGACACCGAGGTACCGCGGTCCAGGCGCTCCAGGTCGATGTCGGCCTCGGGCACGTTGACGGTCCCGCGCAGTTCCATCGCCGCCTTGGCCAGAGTGAAGTCGAGATCGGGGTTGGCGACGATGCGCAGTTCGCTGGTGTTGGAGACCAGCACGTTCTCGCCGTGGATCTTCAGCTGCAGCGGCTGCGCATCGCCGAACCAGGACAGGCCACCATCGACATACAGCGTGCCCTGCCCCGAGTTGGCCTGTGCGGTGATCTTGGCCGAGCCATCGGGCTGGGCCACGAAGCTGCCCTTGCCCTGGTCGAAGGTCAGGCCCAGCGCGGGGAATTCGCCCTTGAAGTTGCTCAGGGTTGCGTCGCCGCCCAGCGAGGGCTGGCCACGCGTACCGCGCAGGCTCACATGGCCTTCGATGAGGCCGGTGGGGCGCACGATGTCCGGCGAGAACAGCTCAAGCCAGTACAGCCGTGACATGTTCAGGTAGAGCTCGCCGTTCAAAGGCGCACCGGCTTCCCAACCGGTCTGCATCTTCGCATCGACGAAGCCGTTGCCCTGGAAGCCCATGCCCAGGTAGCCCTTGATGCTGGCCGGGGTCATGTCCAGCTTCAGCGAGAACTGGTCGTAGCGCACCAGTTCGCCGCGGGTGGTATCGGTGCCGGCGTTGCGGACCTCACCCAGGCGCACCCCGCCTTCCTTCGAGCGCACTTCCACGTGGCCTTCCCAGGCGTTGGCGCGCGGGCGGATCTGCGCGTCCAGGCTGACATCACCACGCAGGTAGACGCGGCGGCCGGACTGCGGCGGCAGCCACGGCTGCACCAGCGACAGCGGCAGCGCATCGCTGCGCACCACCACGCCCTCACGCGGCCAGTTGGCCTGCGCGCACAGCGCGCCATTGCTGGTGGTGGTCAGGCAGGCCTCGGACAAGGTGTACGTACCACCGTTGATCGCGAACGCCGCGGGCGCACGCAGCGACCACGGGTCGCCCTTCATCGGCGCGATGCGCAGCGTGGCCAGTTCGCCGCGCCACTGCGCGCCCTGCTGGCGCACGCTGCCCTGCAGGTCGATCGCGCCCATCTCGTTGTGGGTCTGTGCGCTCAGGCGCAGGTTCGAGACGCTGCCCTGCGCATCCACGTTCAAGCGTTCCAGCAGCATGCCGGCATTGACCTGCTGGCCCTGCACCGCCAGGGTGCCGCTGTCGCCACGCCACGGCAGATGGCCCTTGATGCTCAGGCTTTCTGCGCCGTAGCCATCCCAGTTGAGGTTGTTGCCGACCAGGTCGGCGGTGATGTCGGGCGCATCGCGCGGCCCCTTCACCTGTACCTGGCCACGCAGGCCACCATCGGCACCGGGCAGCAGATCGCTCAGCTGCAGCGGCTCGAAACGTGCGTCGATGTCCAGGCGGTCACCCACCTTGCCCGACGCCGTCACCCGGCTGCTGCCCACGGCCAGCTTCAGCTCGCCCTGGCCCTGCTCGCCCTGCAGCGCGAACTTCCCTTGGGCGTCGACGTTGCGCTGGCGCAGGGTGCCCTTCAGCGACGGCAGGTCCACCGTCGCCTGCAGGGTACCGGAGGTGCCGGGCGGTGCATTGGCCGGTGGCGGCAGCTGCTGGCCCTTGGAGGCGAAATTGCCGGACAGGCGGCCATTCCAGCCCGGCACGAAATAGCCCGGATCGAAGTCCTTCAGGGTGGCCTTGGCGTCCCAGTCCAGTTGTGGCGACCACGCCACCTGGCCTTCCACCTGCAGCTGGCCACCCGGTGTCTGTGCCTGCAGCTGATGGATCTGCGCGGCCTTGTCGTTGCCGCGCACATCGAAACGCAGCTGCGCCTTCTGGTCCTCACGCTGCACATCGGCGCGGCCGATCGCTGCCCACGCCCGCAGCGTGCCGGCCAGGCCGAAACGCGCTTCCTTCAGCGTCACCGGCACCGGCGCGCTGCCGGCGGTGTTCGGGTCCGGCGCCGGCACCCAGGTCAGGTTCTGCGCCACCACCGAGAAATCGAGCTTCTGCTGGTCTTCCTGGCTGAAATCGGCGGTGCCCTGCAGGCGTGCTTCGCCGCCCAGGCCCTTCAGCACCAGCGGCGACACCTTCAGGACCTGGTCCTGCAGGGATACCATCGACGGGGCCAGTTCCAGTTCCTGCTCACCCTGTTTCACCCGGCCATGCAGGTTGGCGTTGCCGCCCTTGCCCGACGCGCTGAAATCGAGCGCCAGCGGCGCGATGCCCGACGTGGCCAGGGCCGGCGAGAGCAGCGCAAGGTCCAGCTCATCGCTGCGCACCGTAGCGCTCCAGGTCGGGTCGGTGCGGCCGTCGAACACCAGCATTGCCTTCAGCGGCTGTGGTGCACGGCCGGCTACGGCCACTTCCATGTGCGCGAGGTCGCCGCGTGCGACCAGGCCCAGGGTGGCGGCGGTGCGTCCGCGCGGTGCCGGCAGCACGGCGGTCACGGTCACGTCGGTGTCGTAATCCTTGGCCGGGATGTAACGCCCCTGCGCGGTGAAATCGCCCATGTCGCTGGCCACGACCAGCTGCCGGGCCTGGAATTCACCATTGGCGATCTCGATGCCGCCACGCACGCGGGCAATGTCGATCACCGGCTCGTTGCCCTGGCTGATGCGGAGGCCATCGATGGCGATGGCATCGGCCTGGATCGCCAGCGGCATCTCGATCTGCGGCAGCGAATCAGGCCACGACGGCAGCTTGAACGGCTCATCGCTCTTGGCCAGGTTGAGCGTGGCGTTGGTCAGTTCCAGCTTGTCCAGCAGCAGCTTGCGGCCCAGCAGCGGGCGCAGGTCCGGCTCCAGATGCGCGCGTTCGGCGTGGAAGTGGATGTCGTCGTAGCGGAAATCGACGTTGTACAGGGTCAACGGCCCGGCCACCGGGCCATCCGCCTTGTCCCAGGTGAAGCTGGCGCCCACCGGCAGGCGCGCCACCACCTGGGCCAGCAGCACATCGCGGCCGGCCACGGTCTGCAGCAGCCAGTACACCGCCAACAGCGCCAGCAGCACCAGGCCGATCACGCCCACGCCCGACCACGCCCAGAAACGGCGACGGCGGTAGAAGCGCACGCGCGGTGGCGGCGGAGTGCGGGTGTCCGGGGTCTGCGCGCTCACAGGTCCGCTCCGATATTCAGGTACAGCTGGAACTGCGAATCCGGGTTGTTCAGGCCGTGCGCGATGTCCACGCGCACCGGGCCGACCGGCGATTTCCAGCGCACGCCGAAGCCCACGCCGGTGTGCAGGTCGATGGTGTTGTCGAACGCGCTGCCGGTGTCGACGAACACCGCCGCGCCCCAGGGGCCGCCATTGAAGTAATGCTCATACTCGGCCGAGCCGACCACCAGGTTCTTCGCGCCCAGCGCGTACTTGTCCGGGGCCGGCGTGCGCGGGCCGACTTCGCGGAAGGCATAACCCCGGATGCTGCGGTCGCCACCGGCGAAGTAGCGCAGGCTCGGCGGCATGGCCACCAGGTCGCTGGTCCAGGTGGTACCGCCTTCGCCGCGCAGGATCAGGCGGTCGCTCTGCCCGACCGGAATGTACCAGCGCAGCACCGCGTTGGCCTGCACGAAGCTGGTGTCCGAACCGGCACCCTCGATGCCGCCGCGCAGGGTGGCGGTGCCGCTGATGCCGCTGCGTGGGAACAGCGGATCGTCCACGTTGACGTAGTCGGCAACCAGCTGCGGATACACCAGGGTGGACGTGTTGTAGACCGCATTGGTGAACTCGGTGCCCGACGCATAGCGCCAGCGCTCGCGCAGGGCGTTCATCGAAGCGATGGCGGTCCAGTTCTCGTTGATCTGGCCGCTGCGGCTGGCGATCAGCTTGAAGTTGCGCAGGTCGATGTAGTCGGTCTGCTCGTCGTAGGCACTGGCGGTGAACCCATACCAGCCATCAAGCCACTTGAACGCCGGCACGCGGTAGGTGCTGGTCAGGCTCTTGCGCTTCTGCGCATAGTCCAGCTGGGTGTTCATCTTGTGGCCGCGGCTGTTGACGTAGCGCCGCTCGATGCCACCGCGCACACCGGCCCCGCTCTCGCTGCCGTAGCTCAGGCCCGAGGTATAGATGGTGCGCTTGGCCCGGGTCAGCTTTACTTCCACCGGCACTTCGCCGTTTTCGTCGGCCTGGTCGGGCCGCGGCTGGATGTCGATCACGCTGAAGTAATCGAGCTTGGTCAGCGATTCACGCAGGCGGTCCAGCTTGCCTTCGTGGAAGTAGCTGCCCTGTTTCCAGTACACCAGCGGGTCGAACAGCTTGTCGACGAAGTAGTCCTGCTCGAAGGTCACCGGGCCCATGTTGTAGCGGCGGCCGCTGTCCCAGGTCAGGTCGATGTCGGCCGCATTCTCCGCGCGGGTGATCTGCACCTGGCGCTGGGTGTAGTCGGCATCGAAATAGCCACGCTCGGCCAGGCGGCGGGTGATGGTGATCTTGCTCGCTTCGTACTGGGTGTGTTCAAAGCGCTGGCCCTTGCGCGGCTTGAAGGCCGCGATGTCATCCTGCAGGTACTGGTCGTACATGGCCGGGCCGGTGATGTCGATGTGCTCGCGGCGCACCCGCACCGGCTCGCCCTTCTCCACCCGGATGTGCACCTGCACGCGCTCATCCTGGCGGGGCGCTTCGACGGTGATGACCGGGTTGTAGTAACCGAACGGTTCCAGCGCCTCGCGGGTCTGCCGCTCGGCCTGTGACAGCAGGTATTCCAGCCGTGACTCGCCCTGTTCCTTGCCGATGGTGTCGTACAGCGACAGCGATTCCTGGATGTTCTCGATGATCGCGGCGTCGTCGCCCTTGTCCAATCCCTTGATGTCCACCTTGTCGATGGTGCCGCGCGCGTGGGCCACGGACGTGGTGGCCAGGCTCAGGACCATCAGCGGGAGGGCGTATTTCTTTGGCTGCATGCGGCACAGCATACCGACCGCGCGTGACGATGCGAAATGCAGCGCGCGAATCGGGATCGGTTGTTAAGTGGCAGTCAAAATGCGCATCTTTGTGCGTCGAATCTGCACGAAACCGGTAGCGCCGGGCCATGCCCGGCGAAGGTAGTGCCGGCCGCTGGCCGGCAACATGGACAATGCCGGCCAGCGGCCGGCACTACCGATGCATCCACGCCATGCGTGGGCGTGCCCAGTAGATCCACGCCATGCGTGGATGGGGCACCCGTCAGCTCGACAGGTGCTCGATCGCCGCCACCTTGCCCAGGCGCTCGCCCAGCAGGGTCAGCAGCGCCAGGCGGTTGCCGCGCAGGGCCGGGTCTTCGGCATTGACCATCACGCCATCGAAGAACGCATCCACCTGCGGGCGCAGGCGCGCCAGGCGCGCCAGCACGGCCACGTAGTCCTTGTGGTGCAGGCTGGCGCCGGTGTCGTCGATGGCCGCAGTCACGGCTTCGGCCAGCGCACGCTCGGCGTCTTCCTGCAGCAGCGAGGCATCGATCTGGCCTGGAATGTCGCCCTCGGCCTTGCGCAGGATGTTGCGGATGCGCTTGTTGGCCGCAGCCAGTGCCTCCGCCTCCGGCAGCGCGGCGAACGTGCCGATGGCGTCAATACGACGGTCGAAGTCATACAGCGAGGCCGGCTTCAGCTCGGCCACTGCATTGAAGTGCGTGGCCGGCACGCCCTTGTCGGCGTAGTAGCCCTTCAGGCGGTCGAGGATGAAGTCGTACAGCTCGCCCACGTCGGCCTGCACGTTGCGCGCGGCCAGGCCGGTGTTGGCGCTGGCCAGCAGCGCGCGCAGGTCCAGCTCGAAACCGCTTTCGATGATCGTGCGGGCCAGGCCCAGTGCGTTGCGGCGCAGGGCGAACGGGTCCTTGTTGCCGGTCGGCTTCAGCCCCGCGGCGAACCCGCCGGCCAGGGTGTCCACACGCTCGGCGATGGCCAGCACCTTGCCCAGCGCCGACAGGGCGATGTCATCGCCACCGAAGCGCGGCTGGTAGGCCTCGTCGATGGCCAGCGCCACCTCCGGCGATTCGCCACCGGCCACGGCGTAGTGGCGGCCGGCGATGCCCTGCAGTTCCGGGAATTCATTGACCATGCGCGACTGCAGGTCGTTCTTGGCCAGCTGTGCGGCACGCTTGGCCAGCACCGGGTCGGCACCGACCTGCGGCGCGATCACTTCGGCCAGCGCCGAGACGCGCGCCACCTTGTCGGCCACGCTGCCCAGCTTGGCCTGGTAGGTCACCGTCTTCAGGCCATCGCCCATCGATTCCAGGCCCTGCTTCAGGTCCTCGTCGAAGAAGAACTTGGCATCGGCGAAGCGCGGGCGGATCACGCGCTCGTAGCCCTTGGCCACTTCGGCCACGTCCTTCGATTCGATGTTGGCGATGCCGATGAACTTCTCGGTCAGCTTGCCGCTGTCATCCAGCACCGGGAAGAACTTCTGGTTGATCTCCATCGTCTCGATCAGCGCTTCCTGCGGCACCGCCAGGAACGCGCGCTCGAAGCTGCACAGCACCGCCGCCGGCCACTCGACCAGGTTCACCACCTGCTCCAGGTTGTCCTCGGTGATGCGGGCGCTGCCACCGGCCTGGCCAGCAGCGGCCTCGACCTCGGCGACGATGCGCGCGCGGCGCTCGGCCGGGTCGACCAGCACCTTGGCCGCGCGCAGCGATTCCACGTAATCCTGCGGCTGGCTCAGCCACACGGTCTTGTCGTGGTGGAAGCGGTGGCCGCGGCTCATGCGGTCGGCCTTCAGGCCGAACAGCTCGGCTTCCACCACATCGTTGCCGTGCAGCAGCACCAGCCAGTGCGCCGGGCGGGCGAAGCCCCAATCATGGTCGCCCCAGCGCATCGGCTTGGGAATCGGCATCGCGGAAATCGCTTCGCGCAGGATCTCCGGCAGCAGCGCAGCGGTGCGCGCGCCCGGGCTCACCGCACGGTGCACGAAGCGCTCACCCTTGTTGTCGCTGGTCTTTTCCAGCGCGGTCCAGTCGATTCCGGCCTTGGCGGCAAAGCCCTGCAGCGCCTTGGTCGGCTGGCCTTCGGCGTCCAGCGCGATGTTCAGGTACGGGCCCAGCACTTCGCTGCGCTGTTCGGGCTGTTCCAGGCCAACGCCCGGCAACAGTACGGCCAGGCGGCGCGGGGTCGACAGCGGACGGGCATCACCCAGGTCCAGTTCGACACCACGCTTGCGCAGGCCCTCGACAACGCCATCGAAGAAGGCCTGGGCCAGGCCCGGCAGCGCCTTGACCGGCAGCTCTTCGGTGCCCAGTTCGATCAGCAGGGGGGACAGTTGGCTCATCGTTTCAATCCTGTGGTGGGGGCGCAGCGCGCGACGCGGCCGGCGCCCCGAAGTGAGGGGGAGAGCGGCCGTCAGGCCTTCTTCGCGCCGGGGAAGCCCAGCTTCTCGCGCTGCTCGTAATAGGCCTTGGCCACCGCCTGGGCCAGCGCGCGCACGCGCAGGATGTAGCGCTGGCGTTCGGTCACGCTGATCGCACGGCGCGCATCCAGCAGGTTGAAGGTATGGCTGGCCTTCATCACCTGCTCGTAGGCCGGCAG
This sequence comes from Stenotrophomonas sp. ESTM1D_MKCIP4_1, assembly GCF_003086895.1. NCBI lineage: Bacteria > Pseudomonadati > Pseudomonadota > Gammaproteobacteria > Lysobacterales > Lysobacteraceae > Stenotrophomonas > Stenotrophomonas sp. ESTM1D_MKCIP4_1. Next base: position 4,403,222 of record NZ_CP026004.1, read on the forward strand.
CGGCAGATTCACTTCCACCAGCTTCTGCGCCTCACGCTCGCACGCATCGAAGCGGTGGAACAGTTCCTCCACGTCGGCGTGCTCGAAGTTGTAGGTGCTCTGCTCCACCTCGTTCTGGTGGTACACGTCGCCGTAGGTCACCGGCTGGCCGTCCGGCCCGTAGGTCCAGACCAGGTCGTAGACGTTGTCGCAGTTCTGCAGGTACATGCACAGGCGCTCGAGACCGTAGGTGATCTCGCCCAGCACCGGCCGGCACTCCAGGCCACCGGCCTGCTGGAAGTAGGTGAACTGGGTCACTTCCATGCCGTTGAGCCAGACTTCCCAGCCCAGGCCCCACGCACCGAGGGTCGGCGATTCCCAGTTGTCTTCGACGAAGCGCAGGTCATGCACCAGCGGGTCGATGCCCAGCGCCTTCAGCGAATCCAGGTACAGCTGCTGGATGTTGTCCGGCGCCGGCTTCATCGCCACCTGGTACTGGTAGTAGCGCTGCAGGCGGTTCGGGTTTTCGCCGTAGCGGCCGTCGGTCGGGCGGCGCGACGGCTGCACATAGGCCGCGTTCCAGCCTTCCGGGCCGATCGCACGCAGGAAGGTGGCCGGGTGGAACGTACCGGCGCCCACCTCCAGGTCGAGCGGCTGGATGAGCACGCAGCCCTGCTGGGCCCAGAACTGGTTCAGGGTCTGGATCAGGCCCTGGAAGGTGATCGGAACGGTCGGGGTCGCGGACATGCGGACGATTCTTGGCCGGCAGAGGGGTGCGCTAGTATAACGGCCGACCTGCGGGGCATTCCGTACCCGGGAGGAGCAGGCAGATGGAACACCGGCTGCCGGCAGGCACGCCCGGCGCACCGGCCCCGTTGCCGCCAGGGCGCCTGCAGTTCGAGCAGGTGGCCGCTGCCGCACTGGCCGATGGCCTGATCGCCGAACGTGACCGCGACCGCGTGCGCTTTTCCGCACAGGGCGCGCGCAACGCCAGCGAGGTGCACCCGCTGGTCCTGCTGTCCAACCTCAAGCTGGCCGCCAGCGAGGGCGGCGAGCTCAGCCTGGAACGCCTGACCGAATGGCTGGCCCGGCGCACCGGCTGCCGCTACCTGCGCATCGACCCGACCCGCGTCGACGTCGCCTCGGTCACCGCCGTGGCCTCGCACGCCTACGCCCGCCGCCATCGCTTCCTGCCGCTGGCCGTCGATGCCGAGCGCGTGCTGGTGGCCACCAGCGAACCGCTGGCCCAGGAGTGGCGCCGCGACCTGCAGCACCTGACCCGGCGCCAGATCGAGCTGGCCATGGTCAACCCGCTGGATCTGCACCGCTACACCATGGAGTTCTTCGGGGTCACCCGCTCGGTGCGTGGGGCCCGCGGTGATGTGCGCGGCGAAGCCAGCACCACCCTGCCCAGCTTCGAGCAGCTGGTCGAACTGGGCCGGGCCGGCGACGTCAATGCCGATGACCAGCACATCGTCCATATCGTCGATTGGCTGCTGCAGTACGCCTATGAGCAGCGCGCCTCGGACATCCACCTGGAACCGCGCCGCGAAATGGGGCGCATGCGCTTCCGCATCGACGGCGTGCTGCACAAGGTGTTCGAGGTGCCGCCGACGGTGATGACCGCCGTGGTCAGTCGCATCAAGGTGCTCGGCCGCATGGACCTGGCCGAGCGTCGGCGCCCGCAGGACGGCCGCATCAAGACCCGTTCGCCGGGCGGCCGTGAGGTCGAAATGCGCCTGTCGACCATGCCCACCGCCTTCGGCGAGAAGTGCGTGATGCGCATTTTCGACCCGGACGCGGCCTTCAAGAGCATCGACCAGCTTGGCTTCAGCCCGCAGGAGGCCGCCGGCTGGAATGCCCTGGTCGAGCGCCCGCACGGCATCGTGCTGGTCACCGGCCCCACCGGTTCGGGCAAGACCACCACCTTGTATTCGACGCTGAAGCGGCTGGCCACGCCGGACGTGAACGTGTGCACGGTGGAGGACCCGATCGAGATGATCTCGCCGGAGTTCAACCAGATGCAGGTGCAGGCCAACATCGACCTGGATTTCGCCAGCGGCGTGCGCACCCTGCTGCGGCAGGACCCGGACATCATCATGATCGGCGAGATCCGCGACCTGGAAACCGCGCAGATGGCGGTGCAGGCCTCGCTGACCGGCCACCTGGTGCTGTCCACCCTGCATACCAACGATGCGGCCTCGGCCATTACCCGCCTGCTCGACATCGGCGTGCCGCACTACCTGCTGGCCAGCACCCTCAACGGCATCCTGGCCCAGCGCCTGGTGCGCACCCTGTGCCCGCACTGCAAGCAGCCGCACAGCCTCGGCCCGTCCGATTGGGCGGTGCTGGCTGATAGCCATGCAGCATATCCAGATGCCGCCACGCCCTGTCGCCCGGTCGGTTGCCTGGAATGCCGGCGCACCGGTTTCCTCGGCCGCATCGGGCTGTATGAGTTGCTGCCATTGGGTTCGCGGCTGCGCAGGCTGATCCGCGCGGACATGGATCTGGCCGCTTTCGGCCATGCCGCACAGGCTGAAGGACTGCGAACCCTGCGCCAGGCGGGGCTTGAAAAGGTGGCGCAGGGGCTGACTACAATCGAGGAAGTCCTGTCAGTCCTGCCGCCCCCGGATGAATCCAGCCCCGTTCCTGATCCTTGAAACCGGCCGCCCGGTGCCGTCCCTGCGGCGCTACGGCCGTTTCCCGCACTGGATCCGCGTGGCCGCCGGGCTGGAAGAACACGAAACCGTGGTGGTCGATGTCGAACACGGCGCCGCGCTGCCCGATGCCCGCGTCTTCGCCGGCGTGCTGGTGACCGGCTCGGCCGCCTATGTCACCGACCATGCCGAATGGAGCGAACGCAGCGCGGCGTGGCTGCGCCAGGTCGCCCATGACGGCGTGCCGGTGTTCGGCATCTGCTACGGCCACCAGCTGCTGGCGCATGCGCTCGGGGGTGAGGTGGCCTACAACCCGGCCGGACGCGAATCGGGCACGATCGAACTGGCGCTGGACCCGGCCGCCGCCGAGGATCCGCTGTTCGGCGGCCTGCCCAGCCATTTCCCGGCCCACGCCACCCACCTGCAGACCGTGCTGCGCGCGCCCGATGGCGCCGCCGTACTGGCGCGCTCGCCGCTGGATGGCTGCCATGCCTTCCGCTGGGGCCGCCAGGCCTGGGGCGTGCAGTTCCATCCCGAGTTCGCCACCCACCACATGCGCGGCTACATCCGCGCCCGTGCCGACTGCATCGGCCGCCATGGCGGCTGCGCGCGCAGCATCGAACGCGCGGTCAGCGCCGCCCCCCTGGCCCGCCAGCTGTTGCGGCGCTTCGTCCGCCAGGCCCGCCAGTCTTCAGCCCAGCCGGTCGCAAAACAGGGATAATCGGCGGCACGGGCACCCGCCCGGCCCCCTTCTGTCCCTTCCCGGATGTCCATGAAAGAGATTCGCAAGCTGCCGGCTTCGGCGGGCGCCCAGTGGTTGCTGGATACGTTCTCGCTGTACCGGCGCGCGCCGCTGCAGCTGGCCCGCATCGGTCTCACCTGGTTGGTGGTCAGCTGGGTGGTCACGCTGCTGTCGACCCTGATTCCGGGCGCGGCGGGCCTGGCCGTGCAGTTGATGACCCTGGCCATTTCGCCGGTCATGTTCGGCGGCATGCTGTATGCCATGGGCGAGATCGACGAGGGCCGCCCCGGCCTGGCCTCGCACCTGCTGCAGCCGATCCGCGACCGTCGCGTCAGCCACCTGCTGGTGCCGCTGGCCATCCAGGTACTGGCGGTGCTGCTGCTGGGCGTGCTGCTGTACCTGATGATCGGTCGCGAAGGCTTTGCCGCCTTCAGCGAGGTCATGACCAAGATGGAACAGATCAGCCGCAGCGGCCAGCAGATCAGTCCCGATGATGCGGCCAGCCTGGTCGCCAACCTGCCGGCCAAGCGCATCGCGCTGTGGCTGCTGCTGGTGTTCGTCACCGCCGTGGGTCTGTCGCTGGCGATGTTCACCCAGCCGGCGCTGGTGGTGTTCGACAAGCAGAGCGGCATGCACGCGCTGCGCCTGAGCCTGCAGGGCTGCATCGAGAACATCGTGGCGATGGTCGTGTTCGCGGCCCTGGGCCTGATCGCCGCGTTCTGCGGCTACATCCTGTTCGTCATCGTCATCCAGATCGCGATGCTGATCGGCGGCCCGCTGGCAGCGGCCTTCATCGCCCAGCTGGTGCTGACCACCGTGGTCATGCCGCTGTACGTCGGCGCGGTCTATGCCGCCTGGAAGCAGATGTTCGTACACCGCGGCAGCCGCGGCGCACCGCCGGTGCCGGCCACCGCCCCCGCGAACGACGTCTTCCACGCCTGACCTGCACCGTGAAAAAAGGGGACGGAGGGGATCAAGTCTCGTGTGTGCACACGCGACTTGGTCCCCTCCGTCCCCTTTTTGTATCAGGCAGCGGGCTTCTTCACCACGGACGACGGCACCAGCCAGCGCGCCGCATGGATGCCCAGCTCGTACAGCAGGCACATCGGAATCGCCAGCATCAGCTGCGAGACCACGTCCGGCGGGGTCAGCACCGCGGCCAGCACGAAGATGCCGACAATCGCGTAGCCACGGCCTTCCTTGAACTGCTGCGGCGTCACCCAGCCCAGCAGCACCAGGATCACCATCGCCACCGGCAGCTCAAAGCTGCCGCCGAAGGCGAAGAAGATCGCCAGCACGAAATCCAGGTAGGCGTTGGCATCGGGCGTGATCGCAATCACTTCCGGGCTGAAGGTGGTGAGGAAGTGGAACACCGCCGGCAGCACCAGGAAGTAGGCGAACGCGCAGCCGGTGTAGAACAGCAGCACCGAGGACACCAGCAGCGGTACCGCCAGGCGCTTCTCGCGCGCATACAGACCCGGCGCGACGAACGCCCACAGCTGGTACAGCAGCCAGGGCACCGCCACGAACAGGGCAACGAAGCAGGTCAGCTTCAACGGCGCGAAGAAAGCACCAGCCGGGTTGGTGGCGATCATCGTCTGCCCGTTCGGCAACTGCGACACCAGCGGTTCGGCCAGGGTGTTGTAGAGCTTCTGGGTGAACGGCAGCAGGCCCAGCAGCACCACGCCAAAGCCGAGAAGCCCACGGATCAGGCGCGCGCGCAGTTCAACCAGATGCTCGACCAGCGAGCTTTCGCCGAAATCATGTTCGCTCATGGCTGGCGCTCCGGCGCAGCGGGCGCATCGGCCACGGGGTTCGCCGGAGCATCCTTGGCGACGTCGGTGGAGGTGGGCGGAATTGAATCGCCGTCCTGGGCCGCTGCGGGCATCGCGGGGTCGTCTTCGGCCAGGTGCGGCGGCATCTGCGCCGGGGCCGGCGCGCGCACTTCTTGGGCCAGGGCATCGCCCTGCTGCTGTGCCTGTACCGCCTCGCGGCGCACCGCTTCGCCACTGGCACGCAGCTGGCTTTCGGTGTCGTGCATGCTCTGCCGCACATCCTGCATATGCCGGTTGATCTCTTCGGCCTGCAGTTCGCGCTCCAGCTCCTGTTTCACCGAATCCCACTGGTTGCGGGCACGACGTACCCACAGGCCGGCGAAACGGGCCGCCTTGGGCAGGCGCTCGGGACCGAGCACCACCAGGGCGACCACGGCAATCACCAGCAGTTCGCTGAAACCAATATCAAACACCGCAACCGCTCCGGATCAACGCGCGTTGCGGTCGTGCTCGTCCTGCGCGGTGCGCGAGGCATCCTGGCTGCGCGACTCGTCGCCCAGCTGCGCCGACGGCTTGTCGTCATCGCGCATGCCCTTCTTGAATTCCTTCACCGCCGAGCCGAGATCCTTGGCGCCACTGGTCAGCCGCTTGGTGCCGAACACCAACAGAACCACGGCCAGGACAATCAACCAATGCCAGATGCTCAAACCGCCCATAAAGACGCTCGTTACGTAGTGATCAGGCTGTCGAGCATAGCGCACCGGCTGCAAGCCGGCGCGCGTGACGAAAGTCAGTTGCCGCCCAGCGTCTCGGTGCGGATCTCACCGTCACCGACCGGCTGGAAGCCCTGCTGCGGCGGCGGCGGGTTCTGCGGCATGTTCTGCAGGGGCGCGGTGGTCGCTTCGGCCGGCGCCGGGGTCGGTGCCTGAACAGGCGCCTGGACCGGCGGCGGCGGGGCGCTGGCGGTGCCAGCGTTGCCGGTGCGGTTGTTGCGCGCAGCGTAGGTGGCTTCTTCCAGGCGGTCGCGGAAGGCCACCACGTCCATCGACGGGGCACCGGCAGCGCGGCCTTCAAAGATCATCCGCGGGGTGGTGTTGCTGCCGTAGGCGTCCAGGTTGGCGGCATCGTCGATCTGCAGCACCGCGCCATCCAGCGCCACACCGGCAAACAGGCCACGGGCACGCGACCACGACCAGATCTCAGCCTTCAGCTGGCCATCGGTGGCGGCGGCGGCATTGCGGCCCACCGGACCGGCAGCCACGCCCGCATCGGCGCCCAGGGTGAACTTGCCATTGACGAGGTTGTCCAGGCTGCGGTCATTGCGGAACACCAGCACCACATCGGAGGACTGCACGCCGGCCTGGAAGCCGATGCTGCCACCGGTCAGCTTGATGAACACCGGGTTGGACCAGGCACCGTTGGGCATGCGCACCGACATCAGGCCATGGCCCCGGCGACCGCCGATGACCAGACCTGCTTTGATCGTGTCGGGAATGACGATGACCGCGCGGCCTTCGTCGAGCAACTTGTCCGGAATGCCCTGTTCGGGGATTTCCTGGATTTCAGCCAGCACACGCACCGCGTTGCGGGCGCGCTGGTCTTCCTGCGGTCCGGCCATGGCCTGGCTGGACAGCAGGCTGGCGGCGATCAGCAGGGCTTGGATCGGGCGACGCATGGCGGGCTCCAGAAGTCAGTCCATAGGAAGATATAGCAAGTGACTGAAATTAGTAGCGTTGTCATGAATATCCAATGAGCGCGTCCGCCGTCGATAGCCGTGCTGCATCACCACGATCCGAACCCCGTATGCCGGTGCGGCGCCGGATCGGCGACAATGGCCACCATGCTCGACGCACCCGATACCGCCGTGCTGGCGGTCAACCTAGGCACGCCCGAGACGCCGACGGCACCCGCCGTACGTCGTTACCTGGCTGAATTCCTGTCCGATCCCCGCGTGGTCTCGATTCCGGCGCTGCTCTGGCAGCCGCTGCTGCGCGGGCTCATCCTGCCGCTGCGCAGCGGCCGTTCGGCGGCCAAGTACGCCCAGGTGTGGCTGCCGGAAGGCTCGCCGCTGATGGTGCACACCCGGCGCCTGGCCGAGGCCATGCAGGCGTTGCTGCCCACCCTGCGGGTTCGCCACGCCATGCGCTACGGCACGCCCGCGCTGACCGCCGAACTCGACCGCCTGGCGGCCGAGGGCGTGCGCCGCATCGTGGTGCTGCCGCTGTACCCGCAGTATTCGACCACCACCACCGCGTCGATCGAAGACCGCGTCGATGACTGGCAGCACCGCCATCCCGGCATCACCATCAGCCTGGTGCAGGATTACTCGGTCGACCCGGACTGGGTCGCCGCCGTGGCCGGCTCCATCCAGCGTTACTGGCAGCAGCACGGCCGCGGCCAGAAGCTGGTGTTCTCCTTCCACGGCATTCCGCAGCGCCTGGCCGATGCAGGCGACCCGTACCCGCACCGCTGCGAAGCCAGCGCGCAGGCCATCGCCAACGCATTGGGTCTGGCCGCCGACGAGTGGCAGCTCGGCTACCAGTCGCGTTTCGGCCGTGAGCGCTGGCTGCAGCCCTACGCCGAACCCAGCCTGTGGGCGCTGGCCGAAGCAGGCGTGAAGCAGATCGACGTGGTCTGTCCGGGCTTTGCCACCGATTGCCTGGAAACGCTGGAAGAAGTGGCGATGGGCTTCACCGAAACGCTGGCCGAACGCGGCGCGACGATGCGTTACATCCCCTGCTTGAATTCAGAACCCGGGCACGCGCGGGCGCTGGCCCGTCTGGCCGTGGCATCGCTGGCATGAGCCTGCAGCCATTCGCGATGGACATCGCCGGTACGCGCGTGTCCGGCCTGCGCGGCGGCAGCACCGACGGCACCCGCGTACTCGCCCTGCATGGCTGGCTCGACAATGCCGCCAGCTTCGTGCCGCTGGCGCCGCACCTGCAGGGTGTGGAACTGGTGGCCATCGACCTGCCTGGCCATGGCCACAGCGCGCACCTGCCTGCGGGTGCGGTCTACACCACGCCAGCCGCCATCACCCATGTGCTGGATGTCGCCGACGCGCTGGGTTGGGACCGCTTCACCCTGATGGGCCATTCGATGGGCGCCGGCATCGCCAGCCTCACCGCAGCTGTCAGTGATCGCGTCGAACGGCTGATCGCCATCGAAGCGCTGGGCGGCCTGCGCGGGCCCGAAGAAGAAACCGCCGATCGCCTGCGCGATCACGTGAATGCCAGCCGCGCCTTGGCGCGCAAGCAGCTGCGCGTGTTCCCGGAACTCGCAGCACCCATCCGCGCACGGATGATGGCCAACCAGCTCAGTGAGGGCTGCGCCCGCCTGCTGGTCGAACGCGGCGTGGAGCCGGTGGAAGGCGGCTACCGCTGGTGCAGCGATCCGCGCCTGATGCTGCCCACGGCCATCCGCCTCAGCGAGGGCCAGATCGACAACCTGCTGCAGGCCATCGCCTGCCCCACCCAGGTGATCTACGCCACGCCGGCACAGTCCTACTATCCGGAGCCCGGCCGCAGCCAGCGGCTGCAGCACCTGCGCGACGGGCGCCTGGCCGTGTTTCCCGGCAACCACCACCTGCACATGGAACATCCGGCGCAGATCGCCGAAGTGATCAACCGCTTCCTCGCCGGCTGAGCAGCGCCTGCGCCGCACGCTTCACTCTGCGCGCGCACGGCCGATAGAACAGTTGCGGGCCCCTGCGCCCGTGGTACGCGGGTCCGGTCGGGCCTGCGGCTGTTCGTGCTCTGCAAGGAAGCCCACATGCCTGTCTGCCTGCACCGCCGCCCACAGGACGTGGCCCCGGTGTCTGCCATCCGCGTCATCTCCCCCTGCACATTCCTGGCCCTGCCACTGACACGCCGTCGCGCGTGGCGGTACGCCGGGCCTGTGCCGTCCGCTTTTCCAGGAGTCATCGATGTCCGTCGCATCCCCTCGTCCCCCCGATCAGGGCCGCCGCCCCTATCTGCAGCAGCTCGCACGACGCGGTGACCGCCGCCTGCTGGTCGGCAGCGTTGCCATGGCGCTGCTCGGGCTGGGCCTTGTATTGAATGGCCAGCGCGATCTGGTCGCCCTGCTGGCAGTGACTGCGGTGCTGCCCGCCGCGTGGCTGGCTGGCCCGCAGGCAGGTAGCCGCCTGGCCCGCAATGGCCTGGCGGTGATCATCGCCACCCAGCTTGGCCTGCTCTGCCACCTCGGGGGTGTCAGCCCCGCGTTGCCGATCGCCCTGCTGCTTGCGGTTCTGCTGGGCCATCGCGACCGCCTGCCACTGTGGCTGGCGGGTACGGTCGGGGTGATCGCCCTGCTGCTGCCGCTCCTGCAGGGCGCCGCGATACTGCCTGGCCTGCTGCACGCCGCTGCGTTGGGTGGTCTGGCCCTCGTGCTCGGCCAGACTGCGGCGCGCCTGCGCCAGCAGGGCGAGGCGCTGGGCCATGGCCCGCAGCGACTGGCCGCACTGGCGCGGGATATTGCCACCGGAGCCGACCTGACCGCACACAGCAACGCGCAGGATTACGCCGCCGGTTCCCTGGCCCATGCACTGGCCGACACGGCCCGCCACGTGCAGGCACAGCGTGGCCGGCAGGCACAGGCACATGCCGAGAACGCGCAGATCCGTCAGGCGCTGGATGTCTCGCGCACGGCCATGATGATCGCCGACAACGAGCACGTGATCCGTTACGTAAACCGATCGGTCGTCGCCCTGCTGCGCAACCAGCAAGCCACGCTGCGCCAGGCCTTCCCGGATTTCGATGCCGAACGGCTGGTGGGCACCAGCATCCATCGTTTCCACGCCAATCCGGACCGCATCCGCACCCTCCTCAACGGCCTGCAGGTCACCCACAACGGCAAGATCCAGATCGGCGCGGTGCACTTTGCCCAGGTGGTCACCCCGGTGTTCGATGCACAGGGCAACCGGCTCGGCTTTGCCGTGGAGTGGCACGACCGCACGCATGAACTGACACTGGAGAACGCCGTCGCCGGCATCGTCGCGGCGGCAGCGGCGGGCGATCTCGAGCAGCGGCTCCAGGCCAGCGAGGGTGCAAGCTTCCTGCACGGCCTCACGGCGGGCATCAACCAGCTGATGGCAACCGTCGGCGGTACCGTCGAAGAGGTACGACAGATGCTGGCCGCACTGGCCCGCGGTGAGCTCGACCAGCGCATGCAGGGTCAGTACCAGGGCGCGTTCGCCGCGATCCAGCGCGATGCCAACGCCACCGCCACCCAGCTGGCCCGCATGGTCGGTCGCATCCAGCACAGTGCCGGCGCGATCCGCAGCGCCGCCCGCGAGATCGCCACCGGCAACGACGCACTGTCCGAGCGCAGCGAGCGCCAGGCCGCGCACCTGCAGGAGACGGCCGCCTCGATGGAGGAGCTGACGTCCACCGTGCGCCTGAACGCCCACCATGCGCGCCAAGCCAGCGATCTGGCCGCCACCACGCAGGATGCCGCCCATGAGGGCAACCAGGCGATGCAACGGGTGGTCCACACCATGCAGGCGATCGAAGCGGCGTCGCGTCGCATCGGCGACATCAGCGGCGTGATCGACGGCATTGCCTTCCAGACCAACATCCTGGCCCTGAACGCCGCCGTTGAAGCCGCCCGCGCGGGCGAACAGGGGCGCGGCTTTGCGGTGGTGGCCAGTGAGGTGCGCGTACTCGCCCAGCGCTCAGCGGCAGCCGCGCAGGAGATCAAGACGCTGATCGACACCGCTGGCCGCGAAGTCGGCGAGGGTGCACAACAGGTGGCCGATGCTGGCCAGCGCATGGAGGGTATTGTCGGTGGCGTGCAGCGCGTCAGCGCCCTGATGCACGAGATCTCCACCGCCTCGCAGGCGCAATCCAGTGGCATCGAGCAGATCAACCAGACCGTGGTGCAGATGGACCAGGCCACGCAGCAGAACGCGGCGCTGGTGGAGGAAGCCACCGCCGCCGCACGTGAACTGCAGGCGCAGGCAGGGACGTTGAGTGAAGCGGTAGCGGTGTTCCGCCAACAGGAAGCGCAGGACGTAGCGCTGGCTTGAGGAAGCGCGGTTGCATTGGGCAGGTGCCAACCGTGGTGTTGGCACCTGTCTCTGCGTAGGCGGCCCATCCACGCATGGCGTGGATCTACCGGATGGCGCTGCGTCGGGGACGCATCCACGCATGGCGTGGATGTACCGGGTTCGTCGTTGGTAGCTGCCAACCTTGGTTGGCACCGCGCAATGCGCGGCAGCGCGCCCGGCGTGTCTATCCTCGCGCAAAGAAAAAACCCCGCTGCGTGAGCAGCGGGGTTTTTGGGTATAAACCCTGGCGATGACCTACTCTCGCATGGCTTGAGCCACACTACCATCGGCGCAGCTGCGTTTCACTTCCGAGTTCGGGATGGGATCGGGTGGTTCCACAGCGCTAATTTCACCAGGGAGGCTTTATTGATGCTGGCAACGTATCGCTTGCTTTAAAACAATTAATAGTTGCTTGATCAAACGTCTGCAAGATGGACAATCATCCTTCCTGCAGGCGCCTTCACAAGATACCTGCGCATACTTTCAAAGATCCGGGGAAGTGGCCTCAGCGCCGCTCCCGTGTGCTGCGAAGTTTCCTTCGTAGCGAGCCGCCCATTATAGCCGGCTTTTCCGCTTCGTCAACACCTTTTTCAAGGCCGTCTCACCGGGGTGGACGTTGTTGCCGATGCCGCTTCGTCGTTGGACCCGAGGGCCTTTCGTCGTTGCGAGCCGCCTATTATGCCGGACTTTCTGAGTCCGTCAACACCTTCGTTCGATCATCTCGTTCGCCGGTGTGGCGTCGCTGTTGGCGGGTCACTTCCGAGGAAGTTGCCACGCCGCAGCAAGGGAGCGAATTCTAGAGATCCTGCAGAATTCGTCAACACTTTTTTTCAGGAAGATGACAACGACGTCGCCTGCGCCATGCATGACACGCGTGCCGGCATCACTGCGGCATTGCCCGCGCGTTGCGCGGTCAATGCCGCAGGCGCTATCTATGTAGGGATGAACAGAGATGAGAGAGTGATGGGTGCGCAGGTTCAACGCGCGTGGTGGCGCGATCTTTCTGTACCGGCCATCGTCGCCGGCTTCATTACCGTACTGGTGGGCTTCGCCAGTTCTGCGGTGATCGTGTTCCAGGCTGCACAGGCCGTTGGCGCTGACCAGGCGCAGATCGCTTCGTGGATGTGGGCGCTCGGACTGGGCATGGGGGTGACCTGTATCGGCCTGTCGCTGCGCTACCGCGTGCCTGTGGTCACCGCATGGTCGACGCCCGGTGCGGCAATGCTGGTGGTCGGTGCCGGTGGCGCCTCCCTGTCTGAAGCCACCGGTGCGTTCCTGCTCGCTGCGGTGCTGGGCATGCTGGCCGGCTTCTCGGGCATCTTCGCCCGTCTGATGCAGCGGGTGCCGATGGCACTGGCAGCGGGCATGCTGGCCGGCGTGCTGCTGCGCTTCGGCCTGGATGTGTTCGTAGCGATGAACACCCAGATGCTGCTCGCCCTGGCCATGTTCGCCACCTGGCTGGCCGGCCGCCGCCTGTTCCCGCGCTATGCGGTGATCGCAACCCTGCTGGTCGGCATCATCATCGCGGCCAGCCGTGGCCTGCTGCACGCCCAGGACCTGCACCTGCAGTTGGCTGCCCCGCATTGGGTCACGCCTTCGCTGTCCTGGCAGGCCGTGGCCGGCATCGCCCTGCCGCTGTTCGTGGTCACCATGGCATCGCAGAACATCCCCGGAGTGGCTGTCATGCGCGCGTCCGGCTACAGCGCTCCCATTTCGCCGGTGATCGGCTGGATCGGCGTGGTCAATACGCTGCTGGCGCCCTTCGGCGCCTATGCGTTGAACCTGGCGGCGATCACCGCGGCGATCTGCATGGGCCGCGATGCCCATGAGGATCCCGCACGCCGCTATACCGCCGCCATGGCCGCCGGTGCGTTCTACATCCTGATCGGCCTGTTCGGGGCGACGGTGGCGGCATTGTTCGCAGCCTTCCCCAAGGAACTGGTCGCCTGCGTGGCCGGCATCGCCCTGTTCGGCACAATCGGCAACAGCCTCGCCAGCGCCCTGGCCGTGGAGCGCGACCGCGAAGCCGCGCTGGTCACCTTCCTGGTGACCGCTTCCGGGGTGTCGCTGGCCGGCATCGGCTCGGCATTCTGGGGCCTGGTGGCCGGCACGCTGTGCCTGCTGGTCCTGCGGCCGCGTGCATCGGGCTGAGACGACTCAGGCCGCCATGAGTAGACCCAGTACGCTCATGGCCAAGGCTATACCGAGGGCGGCGAGCGCGGAACCCACGCTGGTGCCGCCGCGTTCCGCCAGCACGCGCAGCCGCCGTGGTTCGTCGTAACCGCGCAGGCGGCGCACCTCGGCGATGTTGCGCTGGCAGTGGGACAGGTACCAGGCGTTGCCGCAGGCACCGGCCGTGATGGAGAGCCCCACGGAGACGAACAACGTGACCACCTCGGGCAGGCCCGCCACCTTCTCGAGCACCGTCAGCGCGATCATCACGCCATACCAGACGGCAGCAATACCGTACATCCTGCGGTACATGAGCCAGACGACACCGAAGAGGAAACCCGGCCAGTGCCACGTGCTGGCGGCGTTGGCACCACCGAAGTCCAAGCGCCAGCGCTTGCGATAGGTGGAGAAACGCTTGCCGACAAAGGCGGCATAGGGCGCCATCTCACCTGGCAGGCGATCAGCCGCGCTTGCTGCTGGGTGTGGACCCGCGCTCGCTCCGGGTGCGCGGTAGGGATCGTGCGGCGCTGTATCGAAACCTGCGGTCGTCGGGGGCGCGCCCACGCCAACAGTGTCCAGCGGCTGCCAGCCTGGCATGCCCTCGCACCACACCAGCGTCTGGGCGGTGACCCTGCCCTGCGCCTGCAGATGGTGCAGCTCCGCCAGGCTGTAGGGCCCCTTGCTCCTTGCGCCATCGACGTAATGCCAGCGTGCCTTCTCCATGGAACCGTTCATCCTTGTGTGCGCAGTGACGCACCGCCGGGCCGGGCGGCGGGCCGGGAGATGGTCACGGAGTCCTTCCAGACCGTCCAGGCCGTTTGCGTCATCGACGTCAGGATGACCGACTCTCACCCAGCGCATGCGGCCAGGACGTGCCCTCTGCAGCGGGGGGCCGGCCAGCGGCCGGCACTACCCCGGTCTGTCTTGCAGGATGGGCTGCGGCGCCCTGGCTACACCCTTCCTACAGGGGTGATACCGACAGCGTCTGCACCAGCACATGGCGGCCACCCGGGGCCACGGTCACCACATCGGGGCCTGCGTTGGCCGCTTCCAGGCAGACGTAATCGCGCCAGCCTGCACCGACGTCGGCCATCTTCGCCGCGGCGTCGGCACCGGGGTTCCATGCCACCAGCGCGCGGCTGCCCTCGGTTCGCAGCTCGATGCGGCGCTTCAGCACCGGGTCGCGCAGCACGTAGCGGCCGCCGGCCGGGCTGTAGATGCGGTCGCTGCGCCCCGGATCGCGCGGGTCGTTCAACGACCACGGGCCCTGCTGGCGACGGGTCTGGGCGTAGTTCTCGTACTTGTCCTGGTAAGTCACGCCATCCAGGCCATCGACCTCGACCCGGGTGGCGTCACCCACGCGGAAGTAGTTGTGGAGAGCCTGGGTGAAGGTGGCCGGTGCCTGGCCGGTGTTCTCGGTGAGCAGCTGCTGGCGCAACTCGCGACCCACCCGCACGGTCATCGCCAAGCGCAGGCCGAGATCCTGCAGCGCCGGCGGTGCGAGGGTCAGCTCGATGCTGCCGTCGTCCAGCCGGCGCGCCTGCTGCAGTTCCCACGGCAGGGTGCGGACGAAGCCGTGCGCCGGCACGTCATTGCCCTGGCCCTGGCGGCCGAAGTACGGCCAGCACACCGGGCTGCCTCCACGGATCGGGGTCGGCAGTTCGGCCCGTTTGGGCGAAAGCCACATCACGTCGGGCTGGCCCTTGGGCACGAAGGACAGCAACTGGCCGCCGAACACGCTGATGGCGGCGGTGGCCTCGGGGGTTTCCACCAGCCAGGCATCGAGTCCCTGGAACTGGCCGCTGCTGACACCCTGGATCTGTTGCACGGTGGATCGACTCCGTATGGCCGGCGACTGCACGGCACTGTAGTTGGCGGGAAGGCTGAAACGGGTAGGCAACGCTGGCGTGCGCGGCTCGCTCTGCAGGGTGCGCAGGATGCGCTGGCCGGGGCGGCCATCGGCGTTGGGCCAGCCCAGGCGACGCTGTTCGGCCTGGATGGCGCGGCGGCTGGCGGTCCCGATCATGCCATCAGCACTACCGATGGCGTGACCACGCGCCAGCAGCACGGTCTGCAGCTGGCGGCGCTCGTCACGGCCAAGGCCCGGGTCATCGGTGGGCCAGGGCGTGGCCAGCCCGCTGCCACCGCGCAGCCGGTCGGCCAGGGTGGCAATGGCCAGCGCGTAGCTTTCGGCGGCGTTGTAGCTGTAGATCGCATCGTAGTTGCGGAACACCAGCAGTGCAGGCCCCTTGCTGCCGGCGGGCAGCAGCAGCGCTGCGCGGGCGTCGGCTGGCAGGCCCTGCGCTGCAAGGGCGCTGCCATCCAGACCGGTGACGCCCAGCGCGCGCCAGTCGGCCAGCGCACGACGCTGGGTGCGCCCGGCCAGGCTGGTCTTGAAGCCCTCGGGCACACGCACCTCCATGCCCCACGGTTCGCCGCTGCGCCAACCGGCGCGCTTGAGATAGTTGGCGGTGGAGGCCAGCGCATCGGGAATGCTGCCGACCAGATCGCGGCGGCCATCACCGTCGCCGTCGACAGCGATGCGCGCATACGTGCTGGGCATGAACTGGGTATGGCCGAAGGCACCGGCCCAGGAACCGGTGAGCCCCTGCGCCTGCAGGTCGCCCTGCTCGATCAGTCTGATGAGCGCCAGTAGTTCGCCACGGAAAAAGGGCTGGCGCCGGCCGACACAGGACAGCGTGGCCAGCGACTGCAGCAGCGGGCGCTTGCCGAACACACGCCCGTAGTCGCTCTCCACGCCCCATACGGCGACGATGGTGGCCGGATCGACGCCATACTGCGCCGATACGCGCTGCAGCAGGTCGCGATGCTGCTGCAGCATCGCGCGTCCGTCATCCACGCGCGGGCGGTCGACCAGCGCGGCGAGGTAATCCCAGATGGGCGTGGTGAACTCCGGCTGTGCGTCCAGCAGTGGCAGCACGCTGGGGTCGGGCTGCAGGCCGGCCGTGATCGCAGTGAAGCGATCCGCGGCCACACCCTGCCTGGCGGCCGTGGCCTGCAGCTGGGTCATGCAGCGGGCGAACACCGGATCAGCGGCGGGCATCGTGGGCGCGGCCGACGGCGCGGCCAGCGCGGCGGCCAGGCCGAGCGTGGTCATCAAGGGCATGGCGTCCTCCGTGTTGCCGGTGCTGGGGCCATGTTAGCGCGGGTGGACGGCCTGGCAGCCGCCAGGCACGGCCTGGCGCTACAGATGCGGAGCGGCGGCGCGCAGCAGGCGCAGGCCGTAGGCGGGGTCGGCCGCGTCCCAGTGGGCGACGGTTTCCAGACCGGCCTGCTGCAGCAGATGGTTGAAGCTGGCCTCGGTGTACTTGTGGCTGTATTCGACCCGGATGGGTTCGCCGGCCTGGAAGTGGAAGGTCTGCCCATCCAGATGCACATCCTGTTCGCGCTGGCTGACCAGGTCGGTTTCGATGCGCAGCCGCGCGGTGCTGTAACGCGCCTGGTGGCGGAAGCCATCCAGGTCGAAATCACTGCCGACATCGCGGTTGAGGCGGGCCAGCAGGTTGAGGGTAAAGGCAGCGGTGATGCCGTCGGCGTCGTTGTAGGCGGCCTCGATGAGCGCCGGGTCCTTGTGCAGATCGATACCGACCAGGGCCAGCCCCCTCTCGCCCATCGTCTGGCGCATGGCACGCAGCAGCGCGACCGCGTCCTCGCTGGCGAAATTGCCCAGGGTGGAGCCGGGGAAGAACAGCAGGCGCCGCGCGGCGGGACGGTCCGGCGCAGGTACCTGCACCGGGCGGGTGAAGTCGGCACAGACCGGAAGCATCTGCACCTGCGGCAAGGCCGGGGCCAGGTGATCGATGCTGGAAAGCAGCGCCGCACGGGAGATCTCGATGGGGGTATAGGCCACCGGATCGTGCAGCGCGGCCAGCAGGCGCGCGGTCTTGCGTCCGCTGCCACTGCCCAGCTCGACCACGTGGGCATGGGCGCCGACGGCGCTGGCGATCTCCGGCAGTACGCGGTCGAGCAGGGCCAGTTCGGTGCGCGTGGGGTAGTACTCGGGGGTATGGGTGATCTGCTCGAACAGCCGCGAGCCACGCGCATCGTAGAAATACTTGGACGGCAGCTGGCGCGCCGCGCGTGAAAGGCCGGCGATGGTGTCGGCCATGATCTGCTGGCGGCCGGGTGTGAGGTCGGTCAGCGCCTGCAGCGCATCCTGTACGGTACTCATGGAAGGTCCCTTGCCAGGCGCATGCCGGAGAACTGCCAGCGGGCCGGTGGATTGAAGAAGTTGCGATAGCTGCTGCGTACGTGACCGCGCGGTGTTGCGCAGCTGCCGCCGCGCAACACCCATTGGCCACACATGAACTTGCCGTTGTATTCGCCCAGGTTGCCGGCAAACGGCTGGAAGCCCGGGTAGGCACCATAGGCACTGGAGGTCCATTCCCAGACGTCACCGAACAGCTGGCGCAGGCCCCTGCCCTGCCCTGCGCAGGGATGCAGCCGGTCGTCATCGGCGAAGTGGCCGTTGAGCGGCTGGGTGGCGGCGGCCGCTTCCCACTCGAACTCGGTCGGCAGCCGTGCCTCATGCCAACGCGCGCAGGCATCTGCTTCGTAATAGCTGAGGTGGCAGACCGGCGCATGTGGATCGAGCGGGCGCCAACCGCCGAGGGTGTACTCACGCTGCAGGTCGTCATGCCAGTACAGCGGGTGCTGCCAGCCTTCGGCTTCGCACAGGGCCCAGCCTTCGCTGAGCCACCAGCGGGGATCGCGATAGCCGCCGGCATCGACGAAGGCACGGTACTCGCCGTTACTGAGCGGGCGCTCGGCGAGGGCGTGCGCGGGCAGCAGCACGCGGTGTGGCGGCGATTCGTTGTCGTAGGCGAAGGCTGCCTGCTGCGGCCAGCGCGCTGCGCCAACGCTGACGATGCGCTCCTCCTGCGGCACCCAGCCCTGCGCGCTTGGCACGCTGGCGACCGCGGCCAGGTCTTCGCGATAGGGCGGCTGCAGCGGGTTGCACCACAGTGCGTGCTTGATATCAGTCAGCAGCAGCTCCTGGTGCTGCTGTTCGTGCTGCAGGCCCAGCTGCAGGTGCTGCAGCGCTTCTTCGCCGAGGTCGCCGTCGGCCAGGCGGGCCAGCACCTGCTCATCGACGTGCCGGCGATAGTCACGCACCTGTTGCAGCGAAGGCCGCGACAGCAGCCCACGGCGCGGGCGGGCGTGAGCCGGGCCCAGGCTCTTGTAGTAGCTGTTGAACAGGAAATCCCAGGCCGGATCCCACGGTTGATAGCCACGCACGCCGGCCAGCACGAAGCGCTCGAAGAACCAAGTGGCGTGGGCCAGATGCCATTTGGCCGGGCTGGCATCGTCCATGCTCTGCAGCATGGCGTCTTCGGCGCTGAGGGGTGCCGCCAACTGCTGGCTGCGTCCACGCACGTGAGCGAAGTGGCCGTCGAGTTCACGCTGCGGGGCAGCGACGGCGAGGGTTGCGCTGTCCATGGGCCCAGCTTCGGCTGCCATGGGTGAGCGCGATGTCATCGCTTCAGGTCACCGCATTCACATCCCGCCCATTCAAGAAGCCGGTGGCAACGCCGCTAACGGCAGTGCTGCGGCCGTGTAGTGACCGCGCTGGAACTACCGCTTGTCCGATCATCCGCTCCGCCAGCCTGCGCATTACCTGTTCGTGCTGCCCGCCTTGCTGGTCGCGCTGGTGCTGTGGACCACGCTGGGCAACGACGATGTCGGCCGCAGCGGACAGCGCGTGCTGCCGTGGTTGCTGGCCTGCCTGGGCTCGGGGCTGGCGCTGATGTACAACCAGGTCCGCACGCTGTGCCTGCTGCTGCTGACGGCGGCCGTGTTCACGATGCTGCACCCCGATCTGGCGCACTTCCTGCGCCTGGGCTACATCCGCCCGCTGACACCGCTGCGGTTCCATGCCGTTTCCACCTGGTTGCCAGTGCTGTTCGCTGCCCACGCGCTGTGGCCGGAGCGCGGCCGGCGCCGCCAGGACCTGCTGCTGCGCGGGATCAGCAGCGGCACCGTGCTGGCGATCTTCCTGCTGCTGGCCGCGCAGCAGCCGGAGGCCATGCATGACCTGCTCTCGAACCGGCATGCC
The DNA here is from genome assembly GCF_003086895.1 of Stenotrophomonas sp. ESTM1D_MKCIP4_1. Taxonomy (NCBI): domain Bacteria; kingdom Pseudomonadati; phylum Pseudomonadota; class Gammaproteobacteria; order Lysobacterales; family Lysobacteraceae; genus Stenotrophomonas; species Stenotrophomonas sp. ESTM1D_MKCIP4_1. Next base: position 4,422,672 of record NZ_CP026004.1, read on the forward strand.
GCCTGGGTTCCAAGCGAGTGGAATGCGCTTGCACAGCTGCCGGCCCTGCTGTTCCTGCTGGCCACCGCCGCGCTGGGCTGGCAGGCCTGGCGGCGGCCCCGCCCACTGCACACGGCGATGCTGCTGGCCTTGCTGTGCCTGTGGTGGATGCTGCCGCGCATCTTCCTGCAGCCGGCGCTGCTGCCGGCGCTGAGCGTGGCCGCGCTGCTGCTGATGCTGGGCGCGACCCTGCAGGAATCCTTCCACATGGCGTTCCGCGATGAACTGACGGGGCTGCCCGGACGCCGGGCCTTCAATGAAACCCTGCAGCGGGCCGCCGGCACCTACAGCATCGCGATGGTGGACGTGGACCATTTCAAGGCATTCAACGATACACACGGCCACGATACCGGCGATGACGTGTTGAAGCTGGTGGCCTCGCGCCTGGCGCGGGTGGGCGATGGGGGCCGCGCATTCCGCTACGGCGGCGAGGAGTTCGCAGTGGTGTTCCTGGACCGGCCGGCACCGGCCTGCGTGGATGCAGTGGAGGCCCTGCGGCAGAGCATCGAGGACAGCCGCATGCAGCTGCGTGACCGCAGCACGCGCAGCCGGGACGACGCGGCCGGGCAGCAGCAGCGTGGGCGCGGCGGCACGGGCCAGGTGGTGCAGGTGACGGTGAGCATCGGCCTGGCCGACAGCCGCGTCGACGCGCGGCCGTCCGGGGTGGTCAAGGCTGCCGACCAGGCGCTGTATGCGGCCAAGGAAGAAGGCCGCAACCGGGTCTGCGCGCACGGGGGCCAGCGTGTGCTGGCAGTACGCGGGGGCTGAGGCTCAGACGGCGTCGAGGTAGTACCAGCGGCCGTCGATACGCAGGAAGCGGCTGTGCTCGGTCATTCTGACCGCGCTGCCGCCACCGATGCGGTAGCGGGCGGTGAAGCGGACCTCGGCGCTGTCGGCGCCGGTAACGCGGTGTTCGTTCACGGTCAGGCCCAGCCAGTGAGTGCGCTGGCCCGGTGCCTCGTCCAGCGAAAGTTCGGCCGGGCGAGTGTCCGGGTGCCAGGTCTGGCGCAGGTAATCGGCCAGCTGGCGCACGTAGGCGCTGTAGCGCGAGCGCATCAGGCGTTCGGCATCCGGCGCGGCTTCGCCGGCGTGGAAGCGGCCGCAGCAGGCGGCATAATCGGCGGGCAGGCCGCAGGGACAGGGGTCAGCGGGGGTGCGGGTCATGCCGGTATTGTCGCGCGGGACGCCGCCGGCATCCATCGCCGATAGGCGTATGCTGTCGCGCCCCCATTCAAGTGTCGATCGCCGTGCTGGAACTGGTTCCCCCTGAGTTGTGGTGGTTGGTGGTGATCGCTTTCATCGCCGGCCTGGTCGATGCGGCGGTGGGCGGCGGCGGGCTGGTACAGCTGCCTGGGCTGTTCACGGTGCTGCCACAGCAGACACCGGCGATGCTGTTCGGCACCAACAAGTTCAGTTCGATGTTCGGCACCGGTGCGGCCGCGTGGCGGTATGCGCGCAACGTGCGCTTCCCGTGGAAGCCGGTGCTGTTCGCCGCCGGCACTGCCTTCGTCTTCTCCTTCGCCGGCGCCACGGCGGTCAGCCTGCTGCCCAAGGACGCGGTGCGCCCGCTGGTGCTGGTGCTGCTGGTGGCGATGCTGGGCTACACGCTGTGGAAGAAGGATTTCGGTGCGCTGCACCGGCCGCAGGAGATCGGCCGCCGCGAGCTGGTGATCGCACTGGCCATCGGCGCGGCGATCGGTTTCTACGACGGCTTCTTCGGGCCCGGTACCGGCAGCTTCCTGATCTTCCTGTTCGTGCGCTTCTTCGGCCTGGATTTCCTGCGTGCTTCGGCGGCGTCGAAGGTGGTGAACCTGGCGACGAACGTGGCGGCGATCTCGTTCTTCATCCCCACCGGCAACATCCTGTGGCTGTTCGCGCTGCCGATGGCGGCGGCCAACATCTTCGGTTCGGTGGTGGGCACCCGCCTGGCGCTGAAGGGTGGCACGCCGTTCATCCGCAAGCTGTTCGTGGGGCTGGTGGTGGTGCTGATCGCGCGGATGGCGTGGGATACGTTCCGCGGCGCGTGAATGTGGTTGCCGGCCAGCGGCCGGCACTACCGGGTCATGAACCTGCCCATCGGTAGTGCCGGCCGCTGGCCGGCATGCCCATTCAATCTGGCCGGTCAGGCCTCGGCTTCTTCCGGTTCGTTGGCCTGCTGGCGGCTGCGTTCGGGCAGCTTCAGGCGCTTGCCTTCTTCGTCGTACTCGATGAGCAACACGCCGGAGTCGTGCCGACCGCTGATTTCGACGAAGCAGGCGCCACCGATGAACGGCTCCAGCGTCATCACCGACTTCAGCGGGGTGGCCACCACCATCTGGAAACCGAAGTTGTCGAAGATGTTCATCGCAAGCGCGGTGAACTCGTTGTCGGCCTTGTCGAAGGCTTCGTCGAGCACCACGGCGGCATAGCTGGGCAGCTGGCTGTCGGCACCGCCGAGCTGGTAGCGCAGGGCCGCAGCCAGGCAGGTGGTGGCCAGCTTCTGGCGCTGGCCACCGGACTTGCCGGCGCCGCTGCGATAGATCTCGACCTGCTGGCGCGTTTCCGCGTCCAGCTCCACGCCGATGAACTCCACGTGCATGCGCACGTCCAGCACCAGCTCGCGCCAGCGCTTGTCCTCGCCTTCCTGCGAACCGAGGCGGTTGACCAGCTGGCGCAGCACGGTGAACTGCGATTCGGCCAGCTCGCGTTGTTCGGTCTGCTGCTGCGACAGCACCTCGCGCAGCTGCAGGTGGAACTCGCCCACTTCCGGCAGGCGGCGGTCGCTGAGTTCGATGGTCAGCAGGGTGCCACGGTTGAATGGCACCTGTTCCAGGCTGGCGTTGACCTCATCCAGGCGCTGGCCGATCGACTTGCGGGCCTCGGCACTGTGGCGCTGCAGGGCCAGCAGGTTGTTCTTGCTCTGGTTCTGCAGCAGGTCGAAGAAGCGTTCTTCATGCTGCGGCAGGCCGTCGCGCTCCAGGCGTTCGAGGCGGGCGAGGAAATCCTCGGCCGAGGCCACCGACACCGTGAAGTCACCCGATTCCTCCGGCCACTGCTGGATGAAGCGGCGGAAGCAGCCCAGCAGCAGGTTCTCGACGCGGTTGACGTCCTGCTGCGAGGACGACAGCTGCTCGTTCAGTGCATTGCTGACCTGGCGCATGTGCGCTTCCAGCGTTTCCAGGCTGAGCGGGCCCTGCTCCTGCAGGCGCTCGGCCAGCCCGGCTTCCTGGTCTTCGGCCAGCGCCGGCAGCACCAGCGCACGGCTCTGCTGGCGGGCACGGTCCAGGCGGTCGCGTTCGCGCACCAGCTGGCCGCGCTCGACACGGGTGTCTTCATAGGTGCGGCGGGCCTGCTCGATATCGGCACGTACGGCGTCGATCTGCTGGGCCAGGCGGGCCAGGTCGGCATTGCCTTCGCGCAGGTCGCGCAGGGTAGCTTCGATGTCGGCCAGGCGTTGCTGCGGCGCAGCCACGTCGATCTCGTTCCACTGGATGCCGATCAGTTCGTGGCAGGCCAGGCGGCGTTCGTTGTCGCGGTCACGCTGGCCGCGCAGGCTGGCGATGTCGGTATCGCAGCTGGCGATGCGCTTGGCCAGTTCCTGCGCCTCGCGCTCGAACACCACCAGCTTGTCGCGGTTGTTGAAACCGAGGATCCAGCGGCGGCGGTCGTTCACCGCGCTGCGGTCGTCCTTCTCGAAGCGGTCACCCGGATGCTTGACTTGGCCTTCGCGGGTGATGCCGCGGTCGACGTTGCGCAGCTGCTTGGCATCGACGCATTCGTAATCGAAGCGCTTGCCCAGTTCGCGGCGCAGCCAGCCCTCGAAGGCGTGGTCGCGCAGTTCCAGCTTGTGCAGCAGCGAACGTGCGGACGGTTCGCGGGCGAACGCATCGTCGTTGCGGCGCACGCGGTAGTAGGTGAAACGCATGCCGAGGTGGGTGCGGTTCACCCAGTCGGCCACCTCGTTGTAGTGCTTGTCGTCCACCAGCAGCGACTGCGCGAAGCCACCCAGCACGCGCTCGATGGCGCCCTGCCAGTTCTGCTCTTCGCCGCGGACCTGGATCAGTTCGCCGACGAAGGGCAGCGCGGCTTCGGAGATGCCGGTCTCTTCGGCCAGGCGTGCGCGCAGCTTCTGCATCGGCGCGGGAATGCTGGACGGCGTGCGCTGCATCGCTTCCAGTTCGCCACGCACTTCGCCGAAGCGACGTTCGTCATCGCGCTTGCCGCCCAGACGCTCGCTGATGGCATCGTCCAGCGCCGCCGAAGCGCGCTGGCGGTCCTGCAGTTCGTTCTGCGCGCGCTCGACCAGTTCGGAGAAACCGTGCGCATCGTCCGGCAGTTCGGCCTGCAGATGGCGTGCGGCTTCGCGCGCCTGCGCCTGCTTGGCGAGGCGACGGTCGCGCTCGGCTTCGGCACGGCCCTGTTCGCGTTCCAGTTCCTCGATGCGCTCACCGCCCTGCTGGCGACGCTGCAGTTCCAGCTCGGCCAGGCGTTCGGTATGGTTGTCCAGCGCCGCACGGCGCTGGGCCTCTTCACCCAGCAGGCCGCGGTCACGCACGTCCATCTCGCGCAGCCGCGCTTCGATCAGCAGCTGGCGGCGGCTCTCGCGGAAGCTGTCGATGCCCAGCTTCAGGGTCTCGTCATCGCCGCGCTGGCGATGCATGGCCTTCAGTTCACTGTAGTGGGCGCGCGCCGGCAGCAGGGTTTCCACCTGGCGGCGGGCGGTGACCACCGCCTGGTGGGCGCCATCCAGCTCGGCGAAATCGCTGACCAGGCGCTCGGCGGCATCAAACGTGCGCGGCGTGTCCAGCATGAAATCGCGCAGGAAGACGTTGAGGTCGCCCAGGTTCTTCGCCGACTGCGTCTTGTGCAGCAGGCGCAGCGCCATTTCATTGTCGATGCCCAGCAGGTGGCGGAAGCGCTCGGCGTAGCCGGAGAAGGTGTCGAAGTGGTGGAGGTCGGCCAGCTTCTGCTTCAGCTTGCGCAGGTCCAGGTCGAAACCGCCCAGGTCCTTGGCGATGTCGAACGGACGCTCGGCAATCATGTAGTGCTTGCGCACGTCACCGGCCGAGGTGCCGTTGCCGGAGATCCACAGCAGGCGCACCAGGCACACCACGCGGCCATCGCCGGCGCGGTATTCCAGCACCAGTGCGGTCCAGGTCGCGCCCTTGCGCAGGTACTGGGTGGCGATTTCGCCGGTGCCACTGTCCTGCTGGTCGGCCCACGCGCCGCGCACGTAGGACACCAGGTTGCGGTCGCGACCGCTGCGCTCGGCCTCGCGCGCGGCGGCGTTGAAGTCGACGATGGCCGGCGGCGTCAGCAGCGCGGACATGGCATCGAGCAGGGTCGACTTGCCCGAACCGGAACGGCCGACGAACAGGAAGCCACGCTCGGCGATCGGCACCTCGGTCAGACCGTTGAAGGTGCCCCAGTTGTGCACCTGCAGGCGGCGCATGCGGAACTGCTGCAGGCGCGGGTCCGGCAGACCGTCGTTGAACAGGGCGGGAGTGTGCTTGGAAATGGCCATGCGGTACTCGGGTCTCTCAGGCCTCGGCGGCCGGGGTTTCGCGCAGCTGGCGGTACACCGCCGAAAGCTGGGACACGTCTTCGGCGGAGAACAGCAGCTTCAGCGCCGGCGAGACTTCGTGGCGGTCTTCCTGTCCGCTGAGGCGGGTCAGGATGTGGTTGTCCTTCATCTTCTGCACGGCCGAGGCCACGCGGCGGTTGAAGCCGGCACGGTCGGTGGACAGGTTCTTCTCATAGATGGCCAGCGCTTCGGCCATCTCGGCGTCGGCGACGACAGCGCGATTGCCGCGCGCATCGGCTTCTGCCAGCTGCTGGCGCAGGAACAGCAGCAGCACCGAGTCGATGAAGGTCAGCGGCGAGGTGCGCAGCAGCACCGGTGCGTCGACGTCTTCGGTGTCGGCCTGGCGGGTGAAAGCCACGCCGCTGTCACGGTCCAGCACCAGCTCCAGGAACAGGTCAGCCAGGGCCGAACGAATGGCCGCTTCGCTGCGGATCAGGGCCGGCCACAGCTTGGCGTGGCGCAGCTGGTCGATGCTGGGGCCGATCAGCAGCTGGCACAGCGCGCGGCGCGCATCCAGCGGCAGGCGACCGGTATCGCCCATGTAATAGACGTCGTTGCCACGACGCGGCGGTGCGGCTACGGCCGCTTCGGCCTCGTAGGCGTCTTCGACCAGGTCGGGCGCCGCTGCTTCGATGGGGTCTTCATGCCAGCTCATGGCGTCTCTCCTGGGTGAACCAAACCAGCGGAATACGGGCACGGCGCACCTGGCCGTCGCCGCCGCGCCATTGCGCAAGCTCCTGCTCGCCGGCAACCACGTTGCCAAAGCGCGTGCCCAGCGACAGGTAGCCGATGACGCTGCCCAGGCCCTGCGGCGCTTCGCGCTGCGAAAGCGCCTGGGCGATGCTCAGGCGCGGCTGCGCGTCCAGCAGATCGTGCAGGTCACGGCGCAGGGTGCGGAAGTCGATTTCCGACGACGCCACCAGATCGCCCACGCTTTCCAGGCTGATGCTGGCCGCATCGTTGTATTCGACGTTGCCATCCACCTGCGCGCTGCGCGGGTCGTGCAGCTTCCACTGCGACCACGAGCGCAGACGGCTGGTGGTCAGCTGCAGGTCGCGGCCGATGCTGCGCTGGGCGGGGAACTCATCGCGCAGGGCCAGCGCTTCGGACTGTGCCTGCTTCAGCAGCTGGTTGAGTCGACGCTGTTCCAGATAGCCGCGGCTCTGCACGAAGCCGCGCAGGCTGCGCGCGAAGTTCTGCAGTACGTCGTGGACCTGGCCGCCGCGTTCCAGCATGGTGCTGGTGAAGCCGCGCAGGAAATTACGTTCGTTGCGATCCAGGCGACGGGCGAAGCCGCGAGCGAGCACAGCCTCCAGCGCGGCGTCGAGCTGGGCGCTCTGTTCGGCGTCGTTGAGCAGGCGCCAGAATGCCTGGAAACTGCGCCCGGCATCGCTTTCGCCGATGACGTCGACGCCCTCGAACAGCTGCGACAGGACGTCGCCGCGCTCGCCTTCGTCGTCGATGATGCGTTCGCGGAAATCGCGGTTGAGCTGCTCGAAGTCATCGCGTACGCGGCGGAAGTCTTCGGTCAGCTCGTCGGCCAGGCCGATGATCTGGCGGGTGCGCTCCAGCGCGCGCTTGCCGTCGAGGGCCACCACGCGGCCGGCGCCGACGCGGGCGATCTCGGCGTCGATGCGGTCGCGTTCGTCGTGCAGCGCGGACAGGCGCGCATCCGGATCGGCTTCGGTCTGTGCGGCCAGTGCCGAGAGCTGCTCGATGACCAGGGCCAGGCGGCTTTCGGTGGCGGCCACGCGGGCCTGTTCCAGGCTGTCAGCGAAACGGATCGCCTGCAGCGCCGGGGTCGACAGTTCGTACTGTTCCTGGTCGGCGCCTTCGGGCAGGCGGCGTTCCAGCCACCCCTGCGCCAGCCAATGGGCAATGTAGGCCTGGGCGGTACGTGGCAGCTCGCGCGACAGTTCGTCGCCGGCCAGCTGGTCCAGCGCGCGTTGCAGGCGCTCGTTCAGCACCGAGGACGGCAGCGTGCGCTCGCCATCCATCAGCAGGCCCTGCAGCAGGCCGATGATTTCCGGGGCGTGGTCGGCGGCAAGCAGCTTCCACTGGGGCTGTTCGCGCAGATGGCGGTAACGGGCAATGCGTTCGCGGTGCTTCATGCAGCGAAAGGATTCATGGACGCTGGCGGCTGCGGGCAGCCATGCACGGCCGCCGCGGGGGCAGCCGTGGACGTGCCGGCCACGCGGGGCCGGCGCGGTGCGGACAAGCGGCTCAGCGCTTGCCGCCCACTTCGATGAAGCGCAGGAACTCGGCGCGGGTGCGCGCGTCGTCGCGGAAGCTGCCCAGCATCTTGGAGGTGACCATGCTGACGCCGCGCTTGTGGATGCCGCGGGTGGTCATGCATTCGTGGGCGCCTTCGACGACCACGCCGACGCCGATCGGCTGCAGCACGTCCTGGATGCACTGGGCGATCTGCGCGGTCATCTTTTCCTGCACCTGGAAGCGACGGGCGTAGGCTTCGACCACGCGCGCCAGCTTGCTGATGCCCACCACCTTGCCGGCCGGCAGGTAGCCGACGTGCACGCGGCCGATGATCGGCGCCATGTGGTGTTCGCAGTGGCTTTCGTACTCGATGTCGCGCAGGACGATCAGTTCGTCGTAGCCGGCCACTTCCTCGAAGGTCCGCTCCATGTAGGCGCGCGGGTCGTCGCGGTAGCCGCTGAACCAGTCGCCATAGGCTTCGGCGACGCGGCGGGGGGTATCCAGCAGGCCTTCACGGGACGGGTCCTCGCCGGCCCAGCGCAGCAGGGTGCGCACGGCATCCTCGGCCTGGTCCTGGGTCACGTCGCCCTGCGGGGCGGCCTTTTCGTTGTTCTTGCTCATTGCGTACAGCGTCCCGAACGGGGGGCGAGCATCGTACCCGACCGGGGGGTGGGTCGTCCTGTGGATCGGGTTCATCGGGGGTCTGGCGGCGCCTACCTGCTATCGGTTTGGAGGCGCGGGGGAGGGCAGGCAGGACACGCCGTAAACCAATCCATGGGGGCTCGTAGGCGCCATCCATGGCGCCTGCGGTCCTGCCTGCCCTCCCCCGCGCCTCCCGGACAGTTTCCTGCGGGCGCGGCCGGACCGCCCGAAAGCGGGGGCAAAAGCGGGGGTTCATGGCGCCGGAAGGACCGCGCAGCTGCTGTGGTGGGTGCGGACCGTTGGTCCGCACTGCTTCGGCTCCTGCCCTTGCCTTTAAAGAGCCAACCCACCGCGCTCGCCGGATGTGGGGTGGGTTGCGGAGGGCCGGGCGGGGCAGGGCCGTGAGGCGCATGGATGCGCCGATCGAGCTTACATGGACGTACTTGCAGCGTGCCCTGCCCCGTCCGGCCCTCCGCAAACCCAACCGATAGCCAACCGGCGCAACGCTTTCCTCAATACACCCCACCCCATTCAGCAAAAACTATTGATAGGAATGAAATTAGTAGTATCCTATCTATCTCTTATGGACCGACCCCTCGACGACCGCACCCGGCTGCAGATGCAGCTCAGCTCCGGCCTGCTCTACGCAGGGCGGCAGTGGCAGCGGCTGGCCGACAGCCGGCTCGGCAGCTACGGCATCTCCACCGCCTGCACCATGCCCCTGCTGATGATCGGCCGCTCCGGCGGCGGTATCCGCCAGGTGGCGCTGGCCCAGCAGCTGGGCATGGAAGGCCCGTCGCTGGTGCGGCTGCTGGACAAGCTGTGCGCCAGCGAGCTGGTGCGTCGCGAAAGCGATGCCAGCGACCGCCGCGCCAACCTGCTGTGGCTGACCGACGAGGGGCAGGCGCTGGTGCGCGAGCTGGAAGAACAGCTCATCGGCCTGCGCCAGGACGTGTTCGGCGAACTTTCCATGGATGAACTGCAGGCCGTGCTGAAGGCATGGCGCCTGCTCGCCGAGGCGGCCGACCGCATCACGTAAGCCCGTTGTCCCTGGAACACCGCCGCTGCCGTGAATGCGCCAGCGGCTTTTGCCCGTTGCCGTTGTCCTGTGTGTTGCCCCTTCCCTCCCCCATCCCGCCCCCTTCCGATGCCCGGTGAATTCAGTCTCCACGGAGTGTTCGTCCCGACCCTGCTCGGGTTGATGTTGTTGGCCTACCTGGTCAACAGCGGCCTGCACGCGCTGCTGCAGCGTGCCGGTGCCTATCGCCATGTCTGGCATCCGGCGCTGTTCAACCTGGCGCTGTACGGGATCGTGCTTGGCCTGCTGTTCCACCTCCTGCGTTGGATGCAATCGTGAACAAGATCGTGAAGAAGACCCTTCCCATACTGCTGACCAGCGCAGCCGTGATCGTGGCCCTGCTGGTGCTGCGCCAGCTGTGGGTCTATTACATGGATGAGCCATGGACGCGCGACGCCCATGTCGGTGCCGACGTGGTGCAGGTGGCGCCGGACGTGTCCGGCCTGGTGGAGTCGGTGAACGTGGCCGACAACCAGGCAGTGAAGAAGGGCGACGTGCTGTTCGTGGTCGACCGCGCGCGCTACCGCATCGCGCTGGAACAGGCCAGGGCGAGCCAGGCCGAGCGCGAAGCCTCGGTGGCGCAGCTGCGCCGCGAGATCGGCCGCGACCGCAGCCTGCAGGACCTGGTGGCCGCCGAGGACGCCGAAGTGCGCCGGGCCAAGCTGCAGGCTGCACAGGCTGCGCTGGCCACCGCCCAGGCGGCGGTGGACCTGGCCGAGCTCAACCTGGCCCGCACCGAAGTACACGCGCCGGCCGATGGCCGGGTCAACGACCGCACCCTGCGCGTGGGCGACTACGTGGTTGCGGGCAAGCCGGTGCTGGCGCTGCTGGATACCGGTTCGTTCCGCATCGATGGCTACTTCGAGGAAACCCGCCTGCGCGGCGTGGCTCCGGGGCAGAGCGTGGACATCCGCCTGATGGGTGAATCGACCCCGCTGCATGGCCACGTGGAAAGCATCGCCGCCGGCATCGAAGACCGCTACCGCAGCAATGGCAGCACGCTGCTGCCCAATGTGACCCCGGCCTTCGACTGGGTGCGCCTGGCCCAGCGCATCCCGGTACGCATCACCATCGACGACGTGCCCGAAGGCGTGGAACTGATCGCCGGGCGTACCGCCACGGTGACCGTGCAGACCAACCGTACGAAGCACGCAGACAAGGCCGGCACCACGCCGACACAGGCGGGCCTGTGAACACCGCCCTGCCCCGTCTCGGCCTGATCGTTGCGCTGGCCAGCCTGGCCGCCTGCAGGACCGTCGGCCCGGATTACGCCCTGCCGGAAGGCTCGGCCTTCAAGCGCCCGGAGGCCAATGCGGCCTTCATCGACACCCGGAACCCGGACGTTGCCGCCAACCAGGCGCTGCCCGACCGCTGGTGGTCGCTGTACAACGATCCGGTGCTGGATGGCCTGATCACCCAGGCGCTGCGTGACAACGTTGAGCTGAAGGCCGCCGATGCGCACCTGCGCCGCGCTGCCGCCGTGTACGAACAGGCGATGGATGCCGGTGGCTTCGAGTACGAGGCCGAGGCTGGCGTCAGCCGCGCCCAGTTGTCTGCCGAGGCTTTCCTGCAGGAACACGAACTGCCGGTGATCAACCTGGCCGACGGCAAGTTCGCGGTCAGCTACCAGTTCGATCTGTTCGGCAAGCTCAAGCGGGGTGCCGAAGCCGCACGCGCCGACGAACAGTCGGTGGCCGCCGCACGTGATCTGGCCCAGGTGAGCGTGGTGGCCGAGGTGGCCGACAGCTACCTGGAGATCTGCCATGCCAACCACGAGCTGCACGTGGCCGAACATTCGCTGCAGCTGCAGCAGCGCAGCCGCTCGGTGACCCAGCGCCTGATCAACGCCGGCCGCGGCACGCCGCCGGAACTGGCCCGCGCCAACGCGCAGGTGGCCCTGCTGGAAGCCGCGCTGCCGCCGCTGCGCGCGCAGCGTTCGGCGGCGGCGTATTCCCTGGCCGCCCTGCTGGGCCAGACCCCCGGCCAACTGCCGCCCGGCGTGATCGACTGCGCCGACGCGCCGCGCCTGGCCCAGCCGTTGCCGGTGGGCGATGGCCGCGCGCTGCTGCAGCGCCGCCCCGACATCCGCCAGGCCGAGCGCAAGCTGGCCTCGGCCACCGCGCGGATTGGCGTGGCCACGGCCGAGCTGTACCCGGACATCCGGCTGGGCGCCTCGCTCGGTGCGGCCGGCCTGCTGGAGGACTTCGGCACACCGATGACCCAGCAATGGTCGATCGGCCCGCTGATCTCCTGGACCCTGCCGTCCTCGGGCACCCATGCGCGCATCCACGCCGCCGAGGCAGGCGCCGACGCGGCACTGGCCGAGTTCGACCATGCAGTGCTGCAGGCGCTGCGCGAGACCCAGACCGCGCTGGACCGCTATGCACAGGATCTTCGCCGCCTGCAGTCGCTGCGCGAAGCCCAGCAGCAGGCCGCGCTGGCCGCCGAGCAGAACCGCCGGCTGTACCAGGGCGGTCGCACGCCGTACCTGTCCAGCCTGGATGCCGACCGCAGCCTGGCCACCAGCGATGCCACCCTGGCCGCGGCCGAAGCCCAGGTGTCGCGCGACCAGATCCATCTGTTCCTGGTGCTCGGCGGCGGCTGGCAGACCACGGTGGCCCCGGCCGCTCCTGCCACCGCACAGGCCACGGCGAAGTAAGCCATGAACGCGCTGACCGACCGCCAGGCCTGGCTGTTCTCGATCAAGACCTATCTGGCCGCAGTGGCCGCGCTGTACATCGCCATGGCCGGCAACCTGTCGCGCCCGTATTGGGCGATGGGCACGGTGTACATCGTCAGCCAGCCGCTGCTGGGGCCGACCCGGGCCAAGGGTGTGTACCGCATCGTCGGTACCCTGGTGGCCGGCCTGGCGACCCTGCTGGTACTGCCGGCCCTGGTGGAAACGCCCTTCGTACTGAGTGCGGCGATGTCGGTCTGGCTGGCCGCCTGCCTGTTCCTGGCCCTGCTCAACCGTGGCCCGCGTGGCTATGCGTTTTTGCTGGCCGGTTACACCACCGCCTTCATCGGCTTCCCGGCGGTCACTTCGCCGGAAACCATCTTCGATACCGTGGTGGCGCGCAGCGAGGAGATCATCCTCGGCACGGTGGTGGCGGTGCTGGCGGCCTCGCTGCTGTTCCCGGCCTCGGTGCAGCCGATGCTGCGCACCCGCATCGGCAACTGGATGGAGGATGCCGCGCAGTGGTGCCGGCAGATCCTCGAGCGTGGCCGCGCCCATGCCCCGCGCAACCGGCTGGCCGCCGACCTGGTGCAGTTCGAGGCGCTCATCGAGTTCCTGCGCCGCGATGATCCGCGCCATGCGGGTGGCGCCGTTTCGATGGAACGCCTGCGCGAGCGCATGCTGCTTTTGCTGCCGGTGCTGTCCTCGATTGCCGACCGCTTGAGCGCACTGCGCAGCGATGGCCAGGCCTTGCCTGAGGGGCTGCCGGCGCTGGTCGATGACATCCGCGACTGGATCGATGCGCCCGCCAGCGCCAGCGCCTATGCCCGCCTGCGCGCGCGCATCAGTGCGCTGAAACCGCAGGTGGACAGTGACCTGCAACACCTGCAGCTGGCCAGCCTGCTGCTGCGCCTGGAGGAGCTGGTGGACCTGTGGCAGGACTGCCGCACCCTGCAGCACGCCATCGACCAGGGCACGGCACCGCTGGACCGCGCGCATTACCGCATCCGCACCGAACGCGTGGCCACCGACAAGCACGTGGACTACGGCATGGCGCTGTTCTCCGCGCTCAGCGCCGGCGTGGCATTGATGAGCTACTGCGTCCTGTGGATATGCCTGGGCTGGGAGGGTGGCGGCAACGGCGCGATGATGGCGGCGGTCACTGCCGCGTTCTTCGCTGCGCAGGATGACCCGGCACCGAGCATGGTCTCGTTCCTGGTGTGGGCCATCGTCGCTTCGCTGGTGGCCGGCGTGTACCTGTTCGGCGTGTTCCCGGCCGTGCATGACTTCGGTCTGCTGGCACTGGTGCTGGCCGTGGCGTTCCTGCCGCTGGGCCTGATGCTGCACCACCCCAAGAGCGCCTTGTTCGCGCTGCCGCTGACCGTGAACCTGGCTGCTCTGCTGAGCCTGCAGAACACCTACAGCGCCAACATCCAGAGCTTCCTCAACTCGTCCATCGCGATGTTCATCGGCATTGGCTTTGCGGTGGTGATGACGCGCCTGTTCCGTTCAGTAGGTGCCGAATGGACCGCGCGCCGCCTGGTGCGCCAGGGGTGGACCACGCTGGCCGAAGCCGCCGAAGGGCGTGGCCAGCAGGACCGCCAGCGCTTTGCCGCACGCATGCTCGATCTGCTGGGCCTGCTCGCACCACGCCTGGCGGCAACCCCGGAAGGCAGCGACATCGCCTCGGTGGACATGCTCAACGAGGCGCGCATCGGCCTGAACATCCTGCAGCTGCGTCGCGCCCGGCTGGAACTGCCCGAACGCAGCCGCGAAGCGGTCGAGCACATCCTGGAAGAGATTGCCGCGCACTACCGCCGGCAGATCATTGCGCGTCACCCGATCGCCCCGGCCGAGGCACTGCGCGAGCGCCTGGACACCTCACTGGGCCGCGTCGGCGGCGTGGCTGCGTGCAAAGCACGCGACGAGGCGCTGATGGGCCTGATCGGCCTGCGCTTCGCGCTGTTCCCGGAGGCGAAGGCACTGGCACCGGGGTTGGCGATGAGTGCGGCCGAACCCTCGTAGCGCGATACCCTGTGCAGCCACAGATCCCACGCCGGGGTCGGATCCTTCGCCAAGGGCGTAGGCTCTGACCCCGCCATGCACAGGACGGTTCCATGAGTTACGACATGATGGTGTTCGAGGCCAGCGCGGCCCCGCGCGAAGCAGCGGCCTTCATCGCCTGGTTCGAGAAGCAGGCACAGTGGGGCGAAAACCACGAGTACGACGACCCGGTGGTCAGCAGCCCGGCACTGCAGGCATGGTTTGCGGACATGGCGCAGGAGTACCCGCCGATGAACGGGCCGCTGAGCAACGACGATGACGACCGTGCCGAGGTGACCGATTACAGCATCGGCCGCGAGGTGATCTACGGGGCGTTCGCGTACTCGGTGGCCGAACGTGCGCACGGGCGCGTGCAGGATCTGGCCGAGAAGCACGGCGTGGGTTTTTTCGACCTGAGTGCCGATGAAGCAGCGATCGTTTTTCCCGATGGCCTGGTGCTGATCGCGGAATGAAATAGGTGTCGACCTTGGTCGACACGGGGTCGGATATCGATGTCTGACAGATGTGTCGACCAACGGTCGACACCTACCAACAGCCGCAGTTTCCAGTAGATCCACGCCATGCGTGGATGGGGGTCAGAGCCCGTTCCCGTCGGCATCGGGATCTGACCCCGGCTCTGCACCCAAGCGCCACGCCAATCCGCCGAGGCGGCTCGCGTGCCGCTTCAACGCGGCTTTCAGCACCGCTTCGCTGCCGGCCACGTGCAGCACCTGGCGGGCGCGGGTCATACCGGTGTAGACCAGCTCGCGCGACAGCACACGACTGTCCTGGCGGGGAAGCTGCAACCAGACTTCATCGAACTCCGAGCCCTGTGCCTTGTGCACGGTCATGGCGAAGGCGCTTTCGTGCGCCGGCAGTGCTGCCGGATGGAACGCCCGCGGCTGCTCGGCGGCGTCACCAGGGAACCAGGCCGCCATCGCACCGCTGCTGTCCCGCAGGCAGATGCCGATGTCCCCGTTGAACAGACGATGGCGATAGCTGTTCTCGGTCACCAGCAGCAGGCGGCCCTGGAAGTAGCCCGGCGTGTTGCCGGCCAGCAGCTGTTCGATGCGGCTGTTGAGCCCGCGTGCGCCCTGCGGGCCTTCGCGCAGGGCCGTCAGCACGCGCAGGCGGCCGGCCTGCTGCAGCGCGCGGCCGGGGTCTTCGGCCTCGGCCAGCGCCCGCCAGTGCGAAAGCAGGTGCTCACGCTGGCCGCGCAGCGGGTCGGCGTCATTGTCGTGGAAGTGGACACCGGACAGCTGCCCTGCACGCAGCAACGCCAGGGCCGTATCGCTGTCGCCTTCGCGCACGGCCTGGGCCAACGGCGCCAGCTGCAATGCGTCGCTCTGCCGGTAGCCGCGCTGCAGCTGCACGCGACGGCCAGCAAAGGCGCGCGGCGCGGCTGGCGGCTGCAGGGTCGGTGTTGCCAGCAGATGATGCAGGGCCTGCGCATCGTCGGCACGGGTGCCGGTGCCATCGCCACTGGCGCGCAGGATGGCGCTGAGCACGTCGCCCGCTTCCACCGAGGGCAGCTGGTCCGGATCACCCAGCAGGATCAGGCGGGTGCCGCTGGCAATGGCATCGACCAGCTTGGCCATCAGCGGCAGATCGATCATCGAGGCTTCGTCCACCACCACGACGTCCACCGGCAACGGATTGTCAGCGTGGTGGCGGAAACGCGGTGAATCGGGGATGACGCCGAGCAGGCGATGCAGGGTGGTACCGGTGGTCGGCAATGCCGCACACAGCGCCGGATCCAGGCCTTCTTCCTGCAGCCGCTGCACGGCCAGGCGCAGGCTTTCGGCCATGCGTTCGGCGGCGCGCCCGGTCGGTGCCGCCAGGGCGACCTGTGGCACCGGTGCGCCCGCCTGCAGGGCCTGCGCAGCCAGCAGCAACAAGAGGCGGGCGATGGTGGTGGTCTTGCCGGTGCCGGGACCGCCCGTCACCAGCGCCAACGGATGGCGCAGGGTCACGCCGGCCGCACGTGCCTGGTGGTCTTCCTGCACGGCGGCAGCGGGGAACAGCCGTGCGAACAGCGGCGCCAGCGCGGCCAGGTCCGGTGGCGGCAACGGATGCCGGCCGATGCGCTGCAGGCCTGCGGCCAGCTGTCGTTCGTACTCGCGGTAACGGCGCAGGTACAGCAGGCCGTTTTCGAGCACCAGGGGGGCCTCCCCGGCAGCAGCATCGGCATCCTCCGGCTGCGCCACCCAGGGCGACGCCTGCAGCTGGGCCAGCCAGTGCTGCGCAGGCGGCCATGGAATCTCACCCTCGATCAGGCGGCCGGGTTGCCACGGATCGAAGCCGGCGTGCCCCTGCGACACTGCCAGCGACGCCAACGCTGCGGCCACCGCCACGCCATCGGGCGTGTCGTGGCGCAGCCGCAGCAGACTGGTGGCCAGCGCATGGTCGAGCGTGCGCAGGTGCCCGCCGCGGTACAGCTGCTTTAGCAGGGTCTCGCTCATGCGCTGGCTCCGATGGCGCGCGCGACCAGTTCCGCATGCGCGGCTTCGCCCCCCGCGAACAGTGCATCCAGCCCATCCACCAGTTCCGGCGGGAACCGCTGCGTGTGCACGCCATTGCCGGTGCCATCCAGGCCACGGCAGAACAGATAACGGATGCCGCCCATGTCGCGCGTGTACGCGTAGGCACGGCCCAGACGGAAGCGCAGCCAGCGGTGCAGGGCCACGGTGTAGATCAGCGCCTGCAGGTCGTACTCGCTGTGGTGCATGGCGATCTGCAGCAGGTCCGGGCTGTAGCCCGGCAGTCGGTTGGATTTGTAGTCGAGCACGTACCAGCGCCCATCGCGCACGTAGGTAAGGTCGATCTTGCCGGTCATCAGCCCTTCCAGACGGCGACGCAGGCCGAAGCCACGACGCGCACTGGAAATGCCATGGTCGTGCAGCAGCTGCAGCAGCGCTGGCACGGCAGTGGGTTCGATCGCAAAGTGGAATTCGATTTCGGCACGACGCTCATCTTCACCGAGGCTGTGCAGGGCACCGCCCTCAGGCAGTGCAACGGTCAGCGTGTGGCCGACCAGCGGCACCAGAACCGCCACGCCATCGTCCAGGTCCTGGTCGGCATAGCCTTCGTCATGCAGCGCCTTGCGCAGCAGTACATCCTGTCCTTGCGGCGCAGTCTGCCCGGGTACCCATGCGCCCCAGGCGGCAAAATCGACGTTCTCCAGGGCGTTGTGCAGGACGTTGCCGAAGCGGCTGCCCATGAAGCGCGGGTCCAGCGGCGCGGCTTCGGCGGCGGCGGGTTCGGGCAGGGCCGGCTCCAGGGGCAGTTCCGCGCCGGCCGGTTCGTCGGCGGCCGGGGCCGGCAGTTCGGTGGCAGCGGCTTCAACGTCGTCGCCGGCATCGGCATGCGCCAGCTGGGTGAAGCTGTACACCCACCAGTCATGCGGTACGCGCCGGGTCAGGGTGCGCACGGGCGGCAGTCCGCCCTCCTGTTCCACCGGCAGCTGCGGCAGCCGCAGCACCGGCTCACTGTCATCGACGTGCACATCGGCATGCGTCCGCAGCGCCTGCAGGTCTCCCAGCAGCGGTGCGAGGCGTGTTTTGCCGAGCCCAGCGAGATCGCCGATGGCGATCCACAGCGCATGCTCGGCACGGGTCAGGCCGACGTACAGCAGCCGCGCATCCTCGGCGCGCTGCTCGCGGTCGCGCTGCCCGCTGGCCGCTTCCCAGGCCTCGTCCTTGTCCAGCTTCCAGTGCAGCTGGCGCTCGCCGTCCACATGCACGGTGCAGTGCCCGGCGGTACTGGGTGCGCCACCGTCGATGCCGACGAAGGGCAGGTAGACCAGCGGGTACTCCAATCCCTTGCTCTTGTGCAGGGTGATGATCTGCACGCGGCGCGCATCCGATTCCAAGCGCAGCAGCTGCTGTTCGTCGTTCTGGTCGGCATTGGCCATCTGCCCCTGCAGCCAGTCCAGCAGGCCATGCATGCCCAGCGCCTGCGCCGAGGCTTCCTGCAGCAGTTCGCCCAGCTGCAGGTAGTTGGTCAGCCGGCGCTCGCCGTCGATCAGCGCCAGCAGGCGTTCGCCTTGCGCGGCGCAGACATCGGCCACCACCGCAAACGGGCCACCGCGCTGCCAGCGCTCGCGCCAGTGCAGCAGCTGTGCCTGGAATGCGCGCTGCAGGTCACCCTCCCGTTCCATGTTGGCAATCGCACTGGCCTGCTGGCCGAGCAGCACGGTCGCCAGTGCCGCGCGCAGGCGGCCTTCGTCGGCTGGTTGCAGCAAGGCCAGCAGCAGCACACGCAGATCGCGTGCTTCCGGGGTGGAAAACAGGCTCTGCTTGCCCGCCGCCACCGCTGGAATGCCCACTGCCGCCAGCGCGCGCTGCACCAGCGTCGCCTCGCGGTGCGAGCGCACCAGCACGGCGATGTCGCCAGGCTGCACGGCGCGGCCGCGCAGGAGGGCGGTACCGGCGCGCGCATCCAGCAACGTCTGGTGGATGTCGGCCACACAGGCCTGGGTGGCTGCCGCGCGCGATGCGTCGGCGCTCATCGCCTTGTCGCCTTCACTGCGCAGCACGCGCAGGGTCAGTGCCGGCGCTGCGTTGCCATCGCGCTGGTAATCGCCGTCGCTGCGCACACCACCGGGGCGGACCGGCTCGAAGCCGATGCCCGCTTCCAGGAAGGCGTCCTCACCCCCGTTGTCATACAGCGCCTGCAGCGCGCGCAGCACCGAAGGCCGTGAACGGAAGTTCTGGTCCAGCGGCGGGGCCGGCCGCGCGGCCTGCTTGGCCTTCAGATAGGTGTGGATGTCACCGCCACGGAAGCCATAGATCGCCTGCTTCGGGTCGCCGATCAGGAACAGCGCGGGCGGCAGGTCCAGCTCCCGCACTTCGGGTGAATCGCCGAAGACGGTGTGGAAAATGCTCCACTGCCGGTCATCGGTATCCTGGAATTCGTCGACCAGGGCGATGCGGTACTGCTGGCGCAGCTTGCGCACCAGTTCCAGTCGCTGCGATCCCTCCAGTGCGTGGGCGACGCCATCAATCAGATCGTCGTAGGTCTGTACACGGCGGGTGCGCTTGAGCATGGCCAGGCGCTGGGTGGCTTCCTCGCGCAGGGCGTGCAGGAAGTTCAATGCGGTGGCACGCAGCCACTGTTCGCGCACGGCAAGCAGCGCCACGTAGCGTTCCAGCGGTGCCTGCAGCGGCGAGGACGGCGTGCGGTCGACGAACTTCTTGTTGGTCTTGGCCACCAGTGCATCGCGCAGCAGCGCGGGCAGGCGGTCGCTGGTCATCAGTTCGCTGGCATCACCGCGCTCGGCCCAGGCCAGCAGCTGCCGGCCCAGGGGATGCAGCCACCCCAGCTTGTAGGACACGCCGTTGATCCACTTGTTGTCGACCGCTTCGCACAGGTCGAGGAAGAACTGTTCGCCATGCTCGCGCACGGCCCGCGACAGTTCCGCGGCTGCGCCCTGCAGGGCCGGTCGCGGATCGTCCACCACAACCGGCTGCGGGCGCGGGTACAGCGGCGGCGAGGCCAGCAGCGCGCGCAGGTCCGAGGCCAGTGCATCGGGGTGCGACCACAGCCAGGTCAGTGGCTCCAGCGTGGCCGGGTCGTTGGCGTGCAGGCGCCAGAGGTCTGCAGCCAGTTCTTCCAGCAGCTCGCGATCACTGGCCAGCAGTTCCGGCGGATCGAAGGTATGCCCGCTTTCCAGCGCATGCTCACGCAGCACGCGGGTGCAGAAGCCATGGATGGTGAAGATCGAGGCCAGGTCGATCTCATCGGCGGCCACCTGCAGGCGGCGCTTCAGTGCGGTGGCGCTCTCCTGGCCGGAATCCAGGTGCCGCTGCAGCACCTGCCGGGTCAGCAGCGCGTCCGGCGCCTCGTCGCCGGCCGGCGCAAGATCGACCAGGCGCGCGGCCAGGGCAAGGCGCTCGCGGATGCGCTTGCGCAGTTCCTGGGTGGCCGCATCGGTGAAGGTAACTGCCAGGATCTGGCCGATGCGCAGGCCCTGCTCCACCACCAGGCGGGTGAACAGCGTGGCCAGGGTGAAGGTCTTGCCGGTGCCGGCACTGGCTTCGATCAGGCCGATGCCCTGCAGCGGCAGCTGCAGGTAGGGATCAACGGGTGCACTCATGCGTCGGCCTCCTTGCGGGTGTCCGCCGGGCCACGCCCGTCGCGTACCGCACCGAACACGACCTGGCTGTTGCGCAGCAGGTCGGCGTAACTGTCGTCATCGGCAAAGGGATCGGCGCCACGCAGCAGCAGCTGCCAGGCATCGCTGTTGGCTTCGCCCCAGCTGCGGTCGCTGCCGTGCCACTGCTTCCAGCCTTCGCTGCGCTGCTTGTCTGCTGGCGCGGTGAACAGCACCCAGCCGGTATACGGCGCGAAGCGCAGCGGTTCACGCAGGCCTCTCCGTCGCAGCTGCAGCAGGGCGCGCAGCGCGGCGCGTGCCGCTGGGGCACCGGGCGCAGGCAGGATGTGCGGGCCGGGGCCGGCATCGCCGCCGTCATGGAACTGCACCAGCGGCAGCGCATCGCCGGCCGCGTTGGCCAGCAACCAGTCCAGGCCCTGGCGGATCACCGCGTTGCCGTTCAGCGTGCCCGCGCGCAGGCGCACCAGTCCCTCGGGATGGCGGTCGGCCACGCGGCCATGCAGGCGCACGCCGTCGATCTCCACTTCATAGCGGCGGCTTTCCAGCGGCTCGCCCTTCATCCAGCCCAGCATCGCGGCGGCATAGGGGCGGGTCTTGAGCTGCTCGGCCTCGAACTGGCGCTCGCCCAGCGCACCGGACGGCAGCAGGCCACGGGCACGCAGGCGCGGGTACAACGGCTCGGCATCGCCGCTGAGGGTGGCGCGCACCACGGCCGCCTGCACGCTGCGCTTCTCCGGGCCGCGCGATGACAGCACCAGCGGCTCAAGGTCGTCCACGTCCTCGACATCATCCGCCAGGCGCAGGCCCAGTGCCTGGGCAAGGAACTGCCCTGCCGGATCACACAGGAAGCGGCGCAGCGTATCCAGTGCCACCTCGTTTTCGACCGCATCATCCAGCGGCGGCGGCAACGCGGCATCGAACCAGGGCTGCAGCCCACCGCGCTGCCCCGCCATGCGCCCGGCCGCCGGGTACCACTGGCGGCGGTAACTGAAGCGACGCGGATCGCCTTCGCCGAAGGCCGCAGGCGAGAACGGCTGCAGTGCATGACGCACGGTGAACGCGCCGATGGCCAGCTCCGGCGCCTGGTGATAGGCCGCGGCGGCGTCGATCAGCTCGCTGACCAGCACCGAGGGCTCACGCACGCTGCCATCGCGCGGGTCGGCGCCCAGATAGCTCAGGTAGAACACATCCTGCGCGGCAGCGAACAACTGCAGGAACAGGAACCGGTCGTCTTCGCGGGTGGAACGGTCGCCCGCGCGACGGCGCGGCGTGTCCAGCTCGGCGGTGAGCTGGTTCAGGCCGGCGGCCGGGTCGCGGCGCGGGAAGTCGCCATCGTTCAGGCCCAGCACGCAGATCACCCGGAACGGCAGCAGGCGCATCGGCACCATGCGACCGAAACTGATGCCACCGGTCAGCAGCGGTGCGCGCGTATCGGCCTCGGACAGTGCACCGGCAAAGTGGGCACGCACCACCTCCGGCGGCACACCGTCCTCGAAACCCGCCTTGTGCGCATCGTCGGCGAACTGGTTGAGCAGCTTGCGCAGGCGCTCCAGCGCGCGCTGGCTGTTGGGCGAACTGGGCGCCTCCGGCAGCAGCGCATCGAGCAGGGACAACAGGCGTTGCCGCCACTGCGCCGGGGTCAGGGTCTCGCCCAGCCTGCGCTGGTACAGCGCCAGCACGCGCAGCAGGCGCAACAGGTGATCGAGCGCGTCCAGCGCGCCGCCTTCCAGCTCGCTCCAGGGCGCCACACCGGCCAGGTCGGCATCACTGCCGGTCGCGTGGCCCAGCAGCAGGCGGTCCAGTGCGAACTGCCAGGTGTAGGCATCGTCGCGCGGGGCCTGCAGCTGGCTGCGGTGGTTGGCATCGATGCCCCAGCGCGCACCGGCCTGCTGCAGCCAGCCATGCAGGCGGTCGAAGTCCACCGCCTCCAGCCCGGCGGCCTCGGCCAGCGGCGCGCTGGCCAGCAGGTCGAGGATTTCGTTGAGGCCAAACCGCGACACCGGCAGCGACAGCAGGTGCACGAACACGTCGGCCAGCGGTTCACCCGCCAGCGGGCTGCTGTCGGCCAGCGCGTAGGGAATATGCTCCTCGTCGCCACTGCGGCCGCCGAACACGGCTTCCAGATAGGGCACGTAGGGATCGATGTCCGGCGCCAGCACGGCAATCTCGCGCGCCTGCAGGGGCGGGTCGAAGCGTGGGTCCTGCAGCAGGCTGCGCAGCTGGTCGTGCAGCACCTGCAGTTCGCGCAGGCGGGTGTGGCAGGCATGCACCTGCAGGCTGGGATCGTCGCTGCGCAGCTGCGCGCGCAGCTCGCCCGAGGGCAATGCCCGGCGATGGAACAGATCGCGCTGCAGGCGATGCAGCAGGCTGTCGGCCAGGCCGCCTTCATCCAGGGTCGGGCGGGTGTCGTCTTCCGGATCGGAGTACGCGGCGATCTCGCCGGCCGGGTGCACCACTTCGTAGCTGCCGAGCACGGCCATGAAGTCGCGGCCGGCCGCTCCCCAGGCTTCCAGCAGGCGGTTCTCGCCGGCGGCCTCGCCGAAGGGATCGGGCGCGCCGCTGCGCAACCGCTCGGCCAGGGTCTGCAGGTCGCCCCAGTACGACTGCACCGGGGTCGGCATATAGAAGTGCAGCTCGCCGACGCGGGCCTGGGTGGCCATGACCCGCAGCACATCAGGCGAGATGTTGAGGGTGGCAAACGCCGACAGGCGCGGAGGCAGGCCCTTGGGCAGCGGCTTGCCCGGGCCTTCAAAGCGATCCAGATAGTCCTGGATGCGGCGCGCGCGGTAGCCGCGGTTGGCGGCGATGGCACGCCACAGGATCGCCTGCGGGTCCGCCGGGTCGGCGCCGGCATCCCAGCGGAGCAGCCAATCACGACGCCACGCCTGGTACTTCTCGAACACCGCAGCCAGTTCACCGGCCAGCGCCCACGGCTTCAACGCGTCGCCACCGGCAAGATAGGCCTGCAGCGCACGCATGGGGGGCTGCGCCAGCAGCGCGGGATCACGCAGCGCCTGGTACAGCTTCCAGTGCAGGCCGGCGGCATCCAGATCGTCGGCTTCGCCCTCGACATTGGCATTCAGCGCACGGGCGACGAACTCGCCCGGCGTAAGGAATTCCAGGTTGGCGGCCACGCCATACTCGGCTGCCAGCGTCGCCTGCAGCCAGCGACGCATCGCCACCTGCGGGATCAGCACCACCTCCGGCGCCAGCAGTGGCTGGCCCTGCACGGGGGCACGCACGTTGCGGGCCAGCAGGGCGGCCAGCACGTCCAGCGTGTTGGAGTGATAGAGGCGAAAATCGCTGAACGGGTCGGTCATCGTGCACAGTGTGCAGGACGTCGGGCAGTATTCAATGGTGGCAGGCCCATCCAGGCCCGCATGTGCCGCGATGGATTGTTCCGGGACACCCGGGCATTGTCCCGGCCTGCCGGCCGCCGCGTCGTGCGACAATACTGGACCGTCCAGTCCGCTTATGTTCAGCCGGCTGACCCCACCCTTCGATGTCTAAAAAACGTTAATGGTGCCCATGTCGGCTTCCGCCTCCAGTCTGGTGCAGTTGTCCAACGTCCGCATCGACCGGAGCGGACGCACGATCCTGCGCGACGTTTCCCTGCAGGTTCCGCAGGGCAGCATCACCGCCGTGCTGGGCCCTTCCGGCAGCGGCAAGTCGACTCTGCTGGCCGCGCTGACCGGCGAACTGCGCCCGGTTTCCGGCGAGGTCACGCTGTTCGGCAAGCCCATCCCGCAGGACAGTGGCGCGCTGCTGGACATGCGCAAGAGCGTGGGCGTGCTGCTGCAGGGCAATGGCCTGCTGACCGACCTCACCGTGGCCGAAAACGTCGCCCTGCCGCTGCGTACCCACACCCGCCTGCCGGCGGCGGTGCTGCGCCGGCTGGTGCAGATGAAGCTGCACGCGGTGGGCCTGCTGGCCGCCGCCGATGCCTGGCCGCGCGAGCTGTCCGGTGGCATGGCGCGCCGCGTGGCACTGGCCCGCGCCCTGGCGCTGGACCCGCCGCTGATGATCTACGACGAGCCGCTGACCGGGCTGGACCCGATCGCCTCCGGGGTCATCATGAGCCTGATCCAGCGCCTCAACCACAGCCTGGGCCTGACCAGCATCATCGTCAGCCACCACGTGCATGAAACCCTGCCGATCTGCGACCAGGTGATCGCCATCGCCAATGGCGGCATCGTGTTCCAGGGCACGCCCGAAGCGCTGCAGTCCAGCCAGGACCCGCTGCTGCGGCAGTTCCTGCACGGCCAGCCCGACGGCCCCATTCCGTTCGACGCCGCTCCGCGGGCGAGGGTTGCCTGATGCCGTTCGTGCAAGCCACCCGTTCGCTGGGCCGCGCCGGCCTGTTCTCGCTGACCGTGCTGCGCGGCTCGCTGCCCACGCGCGACTTCCTGGCCGAGCTGACCCGCGAGATCTACAAGATCGGCGCGCGCTCGCTGCCGATCATCGCCGTCGGCGGCGCCTTCGTCGGCCTGGTGCTGACCCTGCAGGGCTACCGCACGCTGACCACCTTTGGTGCGGCCGACGCGCTGTCGACCCTGCTTGGCCTGTCGCTGTACCGCGAGCTGGCACCGGTGCTGACCGCGCTGCTGTTCATCGGCCGCGCTGGCAGCTCGATCGCCGCCGAACTGGGCCTGATGCGGGCCACCGACCAGATCAAGGCACTGGAACTGATGGCCATCGATCCGGTGGCCAAGGCCGTGGCGCCGCGCTTCTGGGCGGCGGTGCTGACCGTGCCGCTGCTGACCGGCATCTTCTGTTCGCTGGCCATCAGTGCCAGCTACTTCGAGGCCGTGCACGTGCTGGGCCTGGACAACGGCGTGTTCTGGTCGGCGCTGCGCAACAGCGTGGACTTCTGGGACGACTTCGGCGTGGCGATGCTGAAGTCGGCGATCTTCGGCGGCACCGCCGCGCTGGTCGCCTCCTACGTCGGTTTCCATGCCGAACCGACCATCGAAGGCACCTCGGTGGCCACCACCCGTGCGGTGGTCAATGCCTCGCTGCTGGTGCTGATGTTCAACTTCGTGCTGTCGGCAATGTTGTTCACCTAACCCCTCCTCCGGCGGTGCGCAGGGCGCGCGGCCACCACGACTCGATCAGGTAATCCACATGGCCATACGCGGTCCCAGACTCGAATTCTCCGTCGGCGCATTCCTGCTGCTGGCCCTGGCATCGCTGATGGTGCTGGCCGTGGCCTCGACCAACCAGCGCTGGAGCTGGGGCGGCCAGGGCTATGAACTGAAGGCGCGCTTCTCCCAGGTCGGCCAGCTGCGCAAGCAGGCGCCGGTGAAGATCGGCGGTGTCACCGTCGGCCAGGTCGCCTCCATCGAACTGGATCCGGTGAAGTTCGAGTCGATCGTGACCCTGCGCATGGACAGCAAGGTCAAGGACCTGCCGGCCGACACCTCCGCCGGCATCTTCACCAGCGGTTTGCTGGGCGAGAGCTATATCGGTCTGCAGCCGGGTGGTGATCCGGAAGTGCTCAAGCCCGGTGAGGAGATCGTCTTCACCCAGCCGGCGGTGGACCTGCTGCAGCTGGTCGGCAAGTACATGTTCAGTGGCAGCGCCGGTGGCGGCGCGGGCCAGAAACCCAACGATGGCGAGCAGTCGCCTGCAACGGAACCGCAACCATGAAGATGAAACTGATCCCGGCCCTGCTGGCCTCCTCGCTGCTGCTGGCCTCTCCGTTCCTGGCCCAGGCGCAGTCCGCCCCCGCCGCTGCCGCCGCCCCGCAGGGCCAGGCCGGCAAGGTGGTGATCGACGCCAGCAGCCGCATCATGTCCACCCTGCAGCAGCGCCGCGCTGAGTTCACCAGCAACCCGGCCAGCCTGCGCAGCTACATCGACAGCGAACTGACCCGCACCTTCGACCGCGACTATGCCGCGCGCCTGGTGCTGGGCACGCACGCCCGCGGTGCGTCCGACGCCGATATCAAGCTGTTTGCCGACGCGATGGCCGACAGCCTGATGCAGCGCTACGGCTCGACCCTGCTGAACATCCAGGGCAAGCCGAGCTTCCGCCTGAAGGGCGAGAGCCCGCTGCCGGGCAACCGCGGCGTACGCGTGGCCACCGAGCTGGTGCGTGCCGGCAACGAGCCGACCCCGGTCGAGTACTGGATGCGCAACGTGAACGGCCAGTGGAAGATCTTCGACGTCAACATCGAAGGCATCTCCTACGTGCAGACCTTCCGCAACCAGTTCGACGCCCCGCTGCGCCAGAAGGGCATCAAGCAGGTTGCCAGTGAACTGCGCAGCGGCAGCATGCAGGCCGGGCCGGCCGGCAATGGCAAGTAAGCCGCTGGCCCTGCTGGAAGGCGACACCCTGCGCCTGCGCGGGGTGCTCGACCGTGCCGCCGTGGTCGCGCTGTGGCCGCAGCTGCAGGCCCTGCCGGCAAAACTGGCACGGTTGGAACTGGGCGAAGTCGAGCGCGTGGACAGCGCCGGCCTGGCCCTGCTGGCCGAACTGGCCGCGCGCGCACGCAGCCAGGGCCACCCACTGGCCATCTCCGGCACCCCGGCCGGCTTCAACGAACTGAGCGCAGCCTACCGGCTGTCGCCCGATCTGGATTTCAATGCACCTTCTGCTGCGAGCTGACATGAACGTCGTACGCGCCTTTCCCCTGATGATCCTGGCCCTGGCGCTCAGCGCCTGTGCCGGCAAGCCCGCGCGCAGCGATGCGCCGGTGGCCGACACCGTGGTTCCGGCCACCGCCACCGCCACCGCCGACGCACCCGCTGCCGACACCGGTGCGGTTGAACCGGCACCGACGGCTGCCGCGGATGACGCGTCGGCAACGACCACGCCGACGCCCGCCGACGCCGACGCCGAGGCAACCGCTGCGGCCGCCGCCGCGCCCGGTGGCGACGACGACTTCGACGCGCTGTACGGCAACACCGGCACGGCTGCCACCACGGCCGCCTATGACCCGTGGGAGCCGCTCAACCGCCGCGTTCACCGCTTCAATGTGGGCGTGGACAACGTGATCGCGCGCCCGCTGGCCACTGCCTATACCCATGTCGTGCCGCGCTTCGCACGTACCGGCGTGAGCAATTTCTTCAGCAACATCCGCGCGCCGGTCACCATCGTCAACCAGCTGCTGCAGGGCCGCCCGGATGATGCGTGGGACACCCTGGGCCGCTTCCTGATGAACTCGACGCTGGGCATCGGTGGCCTGTTCGATCCCGCCAGCAAGGCGATGGTGCCCAACCGCCGCGAAGACTTCGGGCAGACCCTGGGCGCGTGGGGCTGGCGCCGTTCGCGTTACGTGGAACTGCCGTTCTTCGGCCCGCGTACCGTGCGCGATGTGTTCGGCCTTGCCGGTGACATGCCGCTGTCGCCGATGCGCACGATCGAGGAAGACAAGATCCGCATCGGCCTGCAGGGCCTGCAGCTGGTGGACACCCGTGCGCAGCTGCTGGCGGTGGATGACCTGCGCAGCTCGGCCGTGGATGAGTACGCGCTGGTGCGCGATGCCTGGCTGCAGCGCCGCAACTACCAGATCGAGAACGATCTGCGCGGCAAGCGCGAGCGCGGCAGGGACGATGAGAATTCGCCGATCCCGGTGGACGCCATGCCGATGCCGAACTGGACCAACTGATCGCCGCGGTCCACGCAGGAAAAAACCCCGCCTTGGCGGGGTTTTTTCTTGGCTGCCGCCTGGGGTCGGAGCCTATTCCGCTGGAATGGGGTCCGACCCCGGTTGATCAGGCGGCCAGCGCGGCGTCGATCGCCTCGCGCAGGCGCGCGTCATCGGCGGCCACGTCCGGGGCGAAGCGTGCGACCACCTTGCCGTCGCGGCCGACCAGGAACTTCTCGAAGTTCCACAGCACTGCCGGGGCGGCGTGGATCGGAATCTCCTTGCTGGCCAAGCGCTCGCGCAGCGGGCCTTCACCGATGGCCTGCGGCTGCGCGGCGGTCAGCTTCTGGTACAGCGGGTGGGTGTCCTCACCGGCCACGCTGATCTTGGCGAACATCGGGAACGTCACATCGTAGGTCAGCTGGCAGAACTGTTGGATCTCCGCCTCGCTGCCCGGCTCCTGGCCGAGGAAGTTGTTGGCCGGGAAACCCAGCACTTCCAGACCCTGGGCCTGCTTTTCCGCATACAGCGCCTGCAGGCCTTCGTACTGCGGGGTCAGGCCACACTTGGAGGCGACGTTGACCACCAGCAGGACCTTGCCCTGGTAATCGCCCAGGGTGGACGGCTGGCCGTCGATGGTGGTGAGGGAAATGTCCTGGATCGGGGTGCTCACGCGGGGGCTCCGGCTATGGCGTGGAAAGGTCCACCAGCATAGCGCCGCACGATGTCGGTGGTGCCGGCCGCCGGCCGGCATTCGCATGTCACCGTTCCCCGGGGTTCATGCGGCGGCCGGCACGACCTCAATCCACGCAGATCGTGCCCTGCGCCTTGCCGTCCTCGACGCGTTGGCGGCAACCGAAATTCTGGCTGACATCGCGCTGGCAGGTACCAGTCGCCACCAGGCCCGCCTCGGTTTCACCCGCGGCCAGGCATTGGCCACTGCAGTCGCGCTTGCTGCTGCAGGTCCTGCCGGCGTCGGCATAGGGAATCACGCACTGCACGCGCTGCAGGCGGCCCAGCGGCTGCAGGGTGCCACCGGCGGCCTGGCAATCCACATTGCGTGCTTCCTGGTAGGCCGCAGTAGCTTCCGGCGTATCCGCCGCAGCCGGTTGCGCGGCGGTGTCAGCGGTGGGTGGCGTACTGCTGCAGGCCGACAGCAGGGTGGCCAGGGCCAGGCTGGCAAGGAAGCGAAGACGCATGGTTGGACCTGCTGGCGGCAATCGAGGCCGCCAGCATACGCACTGCAAGGTGCAGAGGATGTGTCAGCGTGCTCAGGCCTCTTCGCCCTCGCCCGCCTCGTCCTCGCCAGTCTCTTCCTCGGCCTCGCCCAGATCACCCAGCAGTTGCTGCACCTGCTCGTTGGCAAGGGTTTCCACGCCACGCAGGCGGCGCTCGATGGTGCGTGTCTTGCGGCTGGCCGCGCCGATGCTGCGGCCCACGGTGGTGATCTGCTTCTCGGCCTTTTCGAGGATGCCGGCGAACTTGCCGAACTCGCTCTTCACCGCACCCAGCAGGCTCCACACTTCGCTGGAGCGCTTTTCGATGGCCAACGTGCGGAAGCCCATCTGCAGGCTGTTGAGCAGCGCGGTGATGGTGGTCGGGCCGGCCACCACCACGCGGTGGTCGCGCTGCAGCAGGTCGACCAGGCCGGGCCGGCGGATGACCTCGGCGTACAGGCCTTCGGTGGGCAGGAACATCACCGCGAAATCGGTGGTGTGCGGCGGCACGATGTATTTCTCGCAGATCGACTTGGCCTGGACCTTCACCGCACGCTCCAGCTGCGCGCCCTGCACGCGTACCAGCTCGGCATCACCCTGCTCCTGCGCATCCAGCAGGCGTTCGTAGTCTTCGCGCGGGAACTTGGAATCGATCGGCAGCCACACGGGTACGTCATCGCCGCGGCCAGGCAGGCGTACGGCGATATCGACCATTTCCCCGCTGTCCGGGCGCACCTTCACCGCGCGCGCGTACTGTTCCTGGATCAGGGTCTGCTCCAGGATGTTTTCCAGCTGCACCTCCCCCCAGCTGCCACGTGTCTTGACGTTGGTCAGCACGCGCTTGAGATCGCCCACGCCGGTGGCCAGCTGCTGCATCTCACCCAGCCCGCGCTGCACCTGCTCCAGGCGCTCGGACACCAGCTTGAACGACTGGCCCAGGCGGGTTTCCAGGGTGGTCTGCAGCTTTTCGTCCACGGTCACGCGCATCTGTTCAAGTTTCTGCGCGTTGTCGCTCTGCAGCGCGCGCAGCTGTTCTTCCAGCGTGGCGCGCATTTCGGCGATGCGTTGTTCGTTGCGCTGGGTGAGTTCCTGCAGGCGCAGGCCCAGGCTTTCGGTCAGGCGCTGCTGCGACTGCGCGCCTTCGTCGCGGCCCTTGCGCGCATCGTCCACCAGGGTCTGGCGCAATGCGCCCAGCTGGGTGTCGGTGCGGGTGGTGAGTTCCTGCAGCTGCTGGCCAAAGGCGTGGATGCGCGCCTCCTGTTGCTGGCCGAACACTTCCAGCTGCGCACGCAGCTCCTGCAGGCGCTGGCCCATCAGCGCGCCACTGCGCTGCTGGCTTTCGGCCGCTTCGGCACGGGCCTTGCGCGCATCCTCGCCGAGGGCTTCACGCAGCAGGTCCAGGCGCTGGTCGGTGCGGGTGGACAGATCGGTCAGCGCGCGGGCGAAGCCGTCCAGCTGCTCGCGCAGTTCGCTGCGGCCGGCACGCGCCTCCTCGCGAACCGCCTGTTCCAGGCGATCGTGGGGCGGGCGGCGCAGCAGGGCGACCAGCTGCAGGACAAGTACGGCCAGCAGAAGGCCGCCGATGAGCAGGAATTCGGTTTGCATGCCACCAGTGTAGGCTGGCCCCGTCTCAAACGCTGCGTCTGACCATGCTGGAACTGTACGGAAAGCCGACTTCGATCAACGTGCGCAAGGTGCTGTGGCTGTGCGCCGGGCTGGACCTGGACGTGCGACACCACGCGACGCCCGATGCCGACCTGCTGCGTGGGCTGAACCCGAACATGCAGGTGCCGGTGCTGCGCGAGGGCGGTTTCGTGCTGTGGGAATCCAACACCATCTGCCGCTACCTGGCCACGCGCGCCAAGCGGTACGACCTGCTGCCGGCCGAGCCGCAGGCGCGGTCGCGGGTGGAGCAATGGATGGACTGGCAGGCCACCGATCTGAACACGGCGTGGCGCCACGTGTTCATGGCGCGCGTACGTGGGCATGCCGATTACCCGGACGACGCGCGGGCGGCGGCGAGCCTGGCGCAGTGGAACCGTCTGATGACGATGCTCGACCTGCAGTTGGCAGGCCACGCGCACGTGGTCGGTGAAGCCTTCACCCTGGCTGACATCGTGCTCGGGCTGTCCACCCAGCGCTGGCGCTGCACGCCGGGCGACAAGCCGGTGCTGGCCAACATCGAGGCGTGGTTCGAGCGGTTGCGGCAGCAGCCGGGGTTTGCCGAGCACGTCGACAACGGCGTTGCCTGAGGGTTGGGGGTGTTTGCAGGGCTTGCAGCCCTGCACCTGCTGCAAGCCAGAGCAACGTCAACATCAGAAGCCTGCACTCCGTGGGATGGCGGGGTGGGTCCGGTTGAGGGGGACGCCGTAAACCCGTCCATGGGGGCTTAGCCGCGCCATCCATGGCGCGGATACCCCCGCAACCGGACCCACCCCGCCTTCGACAGATTCCCACTGCTGATGGTGGGTGCCGACCGTTGGTCGGCACGGAGCCGGCTCTGGTAGGTGTCGACCTTGGTCGACACACGAGCGAAGCGACCGGCTCTTGCTCTTTCTTTTCTTTTCCGTGGCTGACCGCACACGGGAACTGTCAAAGGTCGGGCGGGTTGGGTTCGCGGGACCGCAGGCGCCATGGATGGCGCCTACGAGCCTCCCAGGACGGATTCACGGCGTGTCCCGCGAACCCAACCCGCCCGACCAGGCGCGGCTGTTGCAGTCGACTGACAGTCGACTCTACCGATCTGCAGCCACGAGGGGCTCAGCCGTTGGCCTGGACTCTTACCACCCTTCCAGCACGATCTTGCCCTTGGCGCGATGGCTTTCCAGCAGCGCGTGCGCGCGCCGCAGGTTGGCGGCATTGATGCGCCCGAAGTGCTCGCCCAGCGTGGTCTGCAGCACACCGGCATCGATCAGCTCGGCGACGCGGTTCAGCAGATCATGCTGGCGCTGCATGTCCGCCGTCTTGAACAGCGGACGGGTGAACATCAGTTCCCAGTGCAGCGACAACGCCTTGCGCTTGAGTGCCATCACGTCCAGCTGGCCCGGATCGTCGATCAGGCCCAGCTGGCCCTGCGGTGCCAGTACCTCCACGATCTGCGCGTAGTGCTGGTCGGTGTGGGTCAGGCTCGCCACGTGTTCCACCTGCGGGATGCCCAACCGCGCCAGGCCTTCTGCCAGGGGCAGCGTGTGGTCGATCACATGGTGTGCGCCCATCGCGTAGACCCAGTCCTGGGTATCGGGGCGCGAGGCGGTGCCGATCACGGTGAGCTTGGTGAGCTGGCGCGCCAGCTGCACCAGGATCGAGCCGACGCCGCCGGCAGCGCCGATCACCAGCAGGGCCTGGCCTTCACCGCCGCCCTCGGAGATGCGCAGGCGGTCGAACAGCAGCTCCCAGGCCGTGATCGCGGTCAGCGGCAGGGCCGCGGCGGCGGCATCGTCCAGGCTTGCGGGCTTGCGGCCCACGCTGCGCTCGTCCACCAGCTGGTATTCGGCATTGCTGCCCGGGCGGTCGATCACCCCGGCGTAGTAGACCGCGTCGCCCGGCTGGAACAAGGTCACCTCGCTGCCCACCGCATCGACGATACCCACCGCATCCCAGCCCAGCACGCGCGGGCCTTCGGTGGCTGCGCTGCGACGGACCTTGGTGTCCACCGGGTTCACCGCCACCGCGCGTACCGCCACCCGCAGGTCGCGGGGGCCCGGCTGCGGCAGGTCCAGGTCGATGTCGATCAGGGCCTGGGGATCGTCGATCGGCAGGCCGGCGTGGGTGTAGGCAATGGCGCGCATGGCAGCGGTCCAGTGGGGAAAGGAAGCCACAGCGTGCGCCGCGCGCAGCCCCGCGGAAAGGCGCAGAATCAGTCAGCACTTTCACTCTGGCAATGAAAATGATCCGCTTCGACGATCTGCAGCTGTTCGTCCGCACCGCCGCACTGGGCAGCTTTTCCCAGGCCGCACGCGAGGCCGACCTGCTGCCCGGCCAGGTGGCCGCCGCCGTGGCACGGCTGGAACGCGAGCTGGACCTGCGCCTGTTCGTGCGCACCACCCGCAGCCTGCGCCTGACCGGCGAAGGTGCGCTGTATCTGCCCTATGCCCAGGAGGTGCTGGCCACCCTGCGCGAGGGCCAGGCCCGGGTACAGGGTGAGGATGCCGCCCTGCACGGTACACTGCAGCTGTCGGCACCCTCGGATTTCGGCCGCAACCTGCTGCTGCCATGGCTGGCCACCTTCCGGGCTGCGCACCCACGGCTGCGCCTGCATCTGCGCCTGTCCGACGAGGTGGCCGATGTGTTCCGCGACCCGGTGGACGTGGCGATCCGGCTGGGCCACTTCGACGATGCCAACTACGTGGCCTTGCCGTTGCTGGAGGGCAACCGCCGTGTCCTGGCCGCCTCGCCTGCCTACCTGCAGCGGCGCGGCGTTCCGGCACGGCTGGACGACCTGCGCGAGCATGACTGTCTGGCCTACCAGCTTGGCGGGCGCACCCATGACCGCTGGGCGTTCGAGGTCGAAGGACGACGGCTGGTGGTGCCGGTGCGCGGCCCGCTGGTCTGCGACGATGCCGATGTGGTGAGGCGCTGGGCGGTGGCGGGCGAAGGCATCACCTACAAGTCGTGGCTGGACCTGCGCGAGGACGTCCGGGCCGGGCGCCTGCAGGTGCTGCTTGACGGCATCGGCAGCCACATCCCGTTGCAGCTGGTGTGCCCGCACCGCAAGCAGTTCTCGCCGGCGGTGCGGCAACTGCACGCGCAACTGCGGGACCACCTGCAACCGCTGCTGTCCGGCCTGCCCGGCGGCGGCGGCCCCCTGTCCCCGGCACCGGCTCTGGCCGACAATGGCGCCCCCCCGCAACAACAATGAGCCATGCCATGCCGTGGATGGGCATCCAGGATCTGTGGACGTTCCTGCTCGCCGTGCTGGTGTTCCTCGCCCTGCCCGGGCCCGGCACCTTCACCCTGCTCACCGCTACCGGGCGCGGTGGAGTCCGCGGCGGCTATACCGCGCTGGCTGGCCTGCTGGTGGGTGACCAGATCCTGATGTGGCTGGCTCTGGCCGGGGTGGCCGCGCTGCTGAAGGCCAACCCGCTGGTGTTCCACGCCGTGCAGTATCTGGGCGCGGCCTATCTGGTATGGGTCGGTATCAGCCTGCTGCGCACCCCGCGCACCGGGGATGGCGACGCCGGCCCGATCCGCATGCAGCCGGGCCGCTATTTCCAGCAGGCCATCCTGGTCAGCCTGTTGAACCCGAAAGCCATCCTGTTCTACATGGCCTTCCTGCCGTTGTTCATCGACCCCAAGGCCCACCAGGGCCTCGCGACGTTCGCGGCACTGGCCGGCATCATCTTCGTGGTCAGCGTGGCTTACTGCTCGCTGCTGATCGGTGCGGGCAACCTGGCCCGCCGCCGCCTGATCCAGCACCCGCGCATCAGCACGGCCCTGCGCCGCGTGGCCGGCCTGTTCCTGGTCGGCTTCGGCATCCGGCTGGGGTTGAACGGGTGATGCGGCGTACCCGGTAGAGTCGAGCAGGCTCGATGCTACCGGGGCTGCATTCCTTCGCGCAGATGGTCGATGAATACCCGCAGCTTGGGTGCCATCTGCTCGCGCGCCGGGTAGTACAGGTGGAAGCCCGGGAACGGCGGTTGCCAGTCCTGCAGCACGCTCTGCAGTCGCCCGACGGCAATGTCGTCGGCCACCAGTGAAGCGAAGCCCTGGGCCATGCCCAGGCCGTCGAGCACAGCGCGATGGGCGACGCCGGCATCGTTGAATACCAGCCGGCCGCTCACCTCCACCTCCAGGTCATGGCCGTCCCGGCTGAATTCCCAGGGCATCAGCCGGCCGTTGGCCAGGCGATGCACGATGCAGGCATGACCCTGCAGATCGTGCGGCGTCCGTGGCACGCCATGGCGTTCAAAGTAGGCCGGGGTGGCCACCACTACCTGCCGTTCGGGTGGCCCGACCGGTACCGCGATCATGCCCTGCGCGAGGGATTCGCCCAAGCGGATGCCCGCATCGAAGCCGTCGGCCACCAGGTCGGTCAGTGCCGGGTCGACGCACAGTTCCACCTGCACCTGCGGGTAGCGCGCCAGGAAATCGGGCAGCCGCGGCAGCACCATGCGGTCGGCGACGATGCGTGGGAGGGTCACCCGCAGCCGCCCGGCCGGCACCGATCGCGCGCTGTCCAGTTCGGCGAAGGCCTGGTCGATCTGATCCAGGCCACCGCGCACCCGTTGCAGGAAACGCGCGCCGTGTTCGGTCAGTGCGACCCGTCGGGTGGTCCGCTGCAGCAGGCGCACGCCCATCCGCGCTTCCAGCGCGCGCACGCTCTGCGACAACGCCGAGGTGGACACGCCCAATGCATCGGCAGCGCGGGTGAAGCTGGCATGCTCGGCCACGTGGACGAAGGCGACCACGGCGGTCAGCGGGGCGGAGACGTCCATTGTGAAGCCAACCTTCAAAGTGAGTCCGGTTGCACGCAGTTTATCCACATGATCGACAGGAGGAAGCTGGCTCCTCCGGCGGATGAACCGCCTTCGTGATGGAGACCTGCGATGTCGCTCGACCACTACCGCCTTCTTGGACGCTCCGGCCTGCGCGTCAGCCCGATGGCGCTGGGTACGATGACCTTCGGTGCCGACTGGGGCTGGGGCGCGGCCGAAGCCGAGGCCCGCCGCATCTTCGACGCCTACGTCGAACGTGGCGGCAATTTCGTCGATACGGCGAACAACTACACCAATGGCAGCGCCGAGAGCCTGCTGGGTCGCTTCGCCCAGGGCCAGCGCGACCGTCTGGTGATCGCCAGCAAGTACACCTTGGCCACCGTGCCGGGCGACCCCAACAATGCCGGCAACCATCGCAAGAGCATGCTGCGCTCGGTGGAGGACAGCCTGCGTCGGCTTGGCACCGATTATCTGGACGTGCTCTACCTGCACGCCTGGGACGACACCACCGGTGTGGACGAAGTGATGCGTGGCTTCGACGACCTGGTGCGCAGTGGCAAGGTGCTGTACGCCGGCATATCCGACACGCCGGCCTGGCAGATCGCGCGCATGCAGACCCTGGCCGACCTGCGCGGCTGGGCCCCGCTGGTGGCCCTGCAGATCGAGTACAGCCTGATCCAGCGCAGCGTGGAACACGAGCTGCTGCCCATGGCCGAGGCGCTGGGCCTGGGGGTGGTGGCGTGGTCGCCGCTGGGCAGCGGCGTGCTGACCGGCAAGTACAGCGCAGCGGATCTGGCCCTGGACGCGCCACTGGATGCCACGCCGGGTGGCTCGCGCCGCAATGTTGCCCTGATCAACGGTGCGTTGACCCCGCGTTCGCTGGATATCGCCGAGGAAGTGAAACAGATCGCCGAGGAACTGGCGCACTCCCCAGCGCAGGTCGCTCTGGCGTGGCTGCTGCAGCGCCCGGGCGCCGGGGCGCTGCCGATCGTCGGCGCCCGCACGCTGGCCCAGTTCGAGCACAACCTCGCCGCGCTGGAACTGCAGCTTCCGGCCGACGCGCTGGCCCGGCTGGATGCGCTCAGCGCCGTGGCCCCGTCCTTCCCGCACGACTTCCTGCAGATGCCGCTGCCGCGCATGTTGATGAGCGGCGGTACCCGCCTGCAGCCACGCGCCTGACCCTTTTTCCTGGAGACTTCACGATGAACCCCACCCCGATGACACCCCGTACCCTCGGCCCGGCCGGACCCACCGTGTCCGCCCTCGGCCTGGGCTGCATGGGCATGAGCGCCTTCTACGGCGGCCGCAGCAGCGAGGACGAGGCCATCGCCCTGATCCAGCAGGCGCTGGACCGTGGCGTTACCCTGCTCGACACCGCCGATGTGTATGGCCCGCACACCAATGAACGCCTGCTCGGCCGCGCCATCACCGGGCGCCGCAACGAGGCGTTTCTGGCCAGCAAGTTCGGCCTGAAGCTGGACCCGGGCAACCCGCAGGCGCGCGGTATCGACGGCCGCCCGGAATATGTGCAGGCCGCCTGCGAGGACAGCCTGCGCCGCCTGGGCGTGGACCACATTGATCTGTACTACCAGCACCGCGTCGACCCGGCCGTGCCGATCGAGGACACCGTGGGTGCGATGGCGCGCCTGGTCGAACAGGGCAAGGTGCGCTGGCTGGGCCTGTCCGAAGCCTCTGCAGCCACTGTGCGCCGTGCCCATGCGGTGCATCCGATCACGGCGGTGCAGAGCGAGTACTCGCTGTGGTCGCGCGAACCGGAGCAGAACGGGGTGCTGGCCACCACCGCCGAACTGGGCATCGGCTTCGTACCGTATTCGCCGCTGGGTCGTGGCTTCCTGACGGGCGCCATCCGCAGCCCGGATGACTTCGAGGCCGACGACTACCGCCGCGGTTCGCCGCGCTTCCAGGGGGACAACTTCGCCCGCAACCTGGCGCTGGTGGCACAGGTGCAGGCACTGGCTGCCGAGCTGGAAATCACCCCGGCGCAGCTGGCACTGGCCTGGGTGCTGGCACAGGGTCCACACCTGGTGCCGATCCCGGGCACGACGCGACAGGCACGGTTGCAGGAAAATCTGGGCGCGTTGCAGGTGTCGTTGGATGCGGAGGTACTGGCACGGCTGGATGCGGTGTTCCCGCTGCACGCGGCTGCCGGTGAGCGCTACCCGGAGGCGGTGCTGGCCACGGTGGACCGCTGAGGCATCAGGGGGGGGCGCGCTATGCTGCGTTCCCCACCTGCAAGCGCAACGAACGCACGAGGACCGCCATGGATGACGACACCCTGCTCGAACACAGTTGGGAAGTCCGCGAAGAGTCCCTCTACAAACAGCACTTCGGCGATACCGGCCCGGGCATCCATCCGCTGGACATGGACCTGCTGCACGGGGTCTTCCAGCAGGAGGACATCGATCCGCGCTGGCTGCACGTGGGCGTATTCGCCTGCCCCCCACATGGCGAGCGCAGGCACTGGGTGTATGTCAGCTCGGGCCTTTCCAACGCCTGGGAAGGTGTGCACGAGGACGGCGATTCGGGTTTCGGTGTTGAGCTGCTGCTGGAAACGCGCGACGAAGCGCCGTGGGCGTTGACCACCCTGCGCTGGTTCACCGCCTACCAGCTGCTGCTGTGCCATTCGCGCATGCCGGGCGGACCCCTGGCGCCGTGGCATCGGTTGAAGCTGGGCATGCCGGTGGACCGTGCCGACAGCGAACTGCAGGCGATGGTGTTCATTCCCTCGCCGCATTTCCCCGGCCCCCAACAGCTGCCCTCTGGCCGCTTCGATTTCCTGCAGCTGCTGCCGCTGACCCTGGACGAGCATGCGTTCGGTCGCGAACACGACTTTGAAACGGTGCTGGCGCAGCTGACTGCGGCGGGCGCCGCGCCGGTGGTCGACCCGGAGCGCCGCGGCATCGCGTTGACGCCGTAGCGTCGAGCAAGCTCGACTCTACCGGGTACGCGGTTTATGCCGATTCCGTCACCCTGGTCGGGGCGCAGCGCGCGCCCTGACGGGTATGACCCTCGCCAGTGGTAATGCTGCGCTGCGTTCGGTCACACTCGGGGACTTGTCGTTCCAAGTCATCCCCTTCCGAGGCCCGCATGTCCCTGCTCCGGCGAAAGTCGCTCGATTCCGTCACTGTCCATGAAGCCGGCCGCCGCCTGGTGCCGACCCTCAGCTGGCCACACCTGATCGCACTGGGCATCGGCGCCATTGTCGGCACCGGCATCTACACGCTCATCGGTGTCGGCGCCAACCTGGCCGGCCCGGCGGTGCTGATCTCCTTCGCCATCGCTGGCGCGGTCTGCGCCTGCGCAGCCCTGTCCTACGCCGAGCTGTCCACGATGATGCCGGCCGCCGGCAGCGCCTACACCTACAGCTACAGCGCACTGGGCGAGGTATTTGCCTGGGTGGTGGGCTGGAGCCTGATCCTTGAGTACTCGCTGGTGGTCAGTACGGTGGCGGTGGGCTGGTCCGGCTATTTCGTCGGCTTCCTCGAATGGGCGCATACGCAGTTCGGCTGGAACATCACCCTGCCGGCTGCACTCGCTGCCGGCCCGCATGTCGCCGGTGGCTTCATCAACCTGCCGGCCATCATCATCACCTGGCTGGTGGCACTGATGCTGATGGCGGGCACCAAGGAAAGCGCCACCCTCAACGCGATCCTGGTGGTCTTCAAGCTGATCGCGCTGGCGATCTTCGTGGCCGTGGCCCTGCCCGCCTTCGACAGCGCCAACCTGCAGCCGTTCATGCCGTATGGCTTTGCCAAGTCGATCGGTCCGGACGGGGTCGAGCACGGCGTGATGGCGGCAGCGGCGATCATCTTCTTCGCCTTCTACGGCTTCGACGCGATTTCCACCGCAGCCGAAGAAACCAAGAACCCGGGCCGTGACCTGTCCATCGGCATCATCGGTTCGATGATCGGCTGCACCATCGTCTACGTGCTGGTGGCGCTGGCCGCAGTGGGTGCGATGAGCTACGCCGTGTTCGGCCACAGCGCCGAGCCGCTGGCCCTGATCATGCGCCAGCTCGGCCATCCGACCGCCGCCATGGTGATCGGCGTGATCGCGATCATCGCCCTGCCCACCGTGCTGTTGGCCTTCCTCTACGGGCAAAGCCGCATCTTCTTCGTGATGAGCCGCGACGGCCTGCTGCCGCGTGGCCTGTCCAAGGTCAACGCCCGCACTGGCACGCCGGTGGCGACCACGCTGTTCACTGCCGTGGTGGTGTCGGCACTGGCCGGCGTGGCCCGCCTGGACGAGATCGCCGCACTGGCCAATGCCGGCACCCTGGCCGCGTTCACCGCCGTGGGCATCTGCCTGGTGGTACTGCGCCTGCGCGAACCGGACCGTGCGCGCACCTTCCGCACGCCGGTGGCCTTCGTGGTCGGCCCGCTGGCCGCGCTGGGCTGCATCTACCTGTTCATCAGCCTGCCGCACACCACCCAGCTGTACTTCCTGGTGTGGAACGTGGTCGGCCTGGTGCTGTACTTCCTGTACAGCCGCCGCAATGCACTGATCGCGAAATAATCTGATCACCGGGCATGCCGGCCAGCGGCCGGCATTACCGCAGGGCGGTCAGCCGCCCAGCTTTCGCATCACCGGTGGTGCCGGCCGCTGGCCGGCAATGCGCAACCTGTTGATCCGGGCGATGCCGGCCAGCGGCCGGCACTACCGCAGGGCGCTTCACCGGCCCTGCTTTGCCGCGTACTCCTGCGCCTGGCGCATCACCCGCAGCAGGTTGCCGCCCCAGATGGCGGTGATCTGCTGCTCGTTGTAGCCCTTGCGCAGCAGCCATGCGGTGATCTTCGGCAGCTGGCTGACATCGGGCAGATCGCTCAGCCCACCGCCACCATCCCAGTCCAGACCGATGCCCACGTGCTCGGGACCGACCACGGTGAGGATGTGCTCGAAGTGGGCGAAGAAGTCATCCAGGCTGGCATGGCGTACCGGGTGTTCGTGGTCCAGCGCCTGCTCGGCCTGCTGCAGGGCCACGCCCTGGGCGATGGTCATGCCTTCCCAGCTGCCCAGCTTCCTGCTCAGCGCCTCCTCGGCCTGCTTCCGTTCGGGCGTTTTGCCGGTGTCGATCAGGTAACCGCCATAGGCGTTCACCTGGATCACGCCGCCCGCCTTGGCCAGCGCGCGCAGGCGCGCATCGTCCAGGTTGCGTGGGTGGTTGTAGACCGCCTTGGCCGAACTGTGCGACAGCACGAACGGCACCGGCATCATCGCCAGCAGATCATCGAACACGGCATCGGAGGCGTGCGACTGGTCAATGACGATGCCCAGCTTCACCGCAGCCCGCACCAGATCCTTGCCTGCCGGGCTCAGGCCATTCCATTCGGGGCCTTTGGGGTCGGTGGCCGAATCGGCGAATTCGTTGTTGGCAAAATGCACCGTGCTGAGCAGGCGCAGGCCAGCGCGATGGTAGAACGAGAGCAGGCTGGGGTCTTCCACCAGCGGGCTGGCGTTTTCCATGCTGATGTAGACCACGCGCTTGCCGGCAGCCTTGATCCGCGCCGCATCATCGGCGGTCAGCGCAAGCGCAAAGCGCTCGGGGTTGGCGGCCAGCATCTGGCGGATCTCCAGCAGGCGCTGCAGGCCGTGGTCGCGCTCGGCCAGGTGCGCCGTTGCACTGCGATCGCCCTGGTCGGTGTAGATCGCCCAGAAACCGCCGTCCAGCGCGCCTTCCACCATGCGCGGGTAGTCCACCTGCGAAAGCGCGTTGTGCGCGTGGCGTTGTTCGATGTCGAAGCCGGCGCGGCCGAAGTTGGCCGGCGTATCCAGGTGGCTGTCCAGGGTCAGCAGCCGCTGCTGCAGCGCCTTGGCGCGGGCCAGTTCCTGCGCGCTGAACTCGATGGCGTGGGCGGACAGCGGCGCGCACAGCGCCAATGCAAGCACGACGGACAGCTGACGCAACGATGGCATGGGCTCTCACCGGTAAGGGAAGAGCCCGACCATAGCGTCGTGGCCCCGCATTGGGTAGCGCCGGGCCACGCCCGGCGGATCTTCGCCGAGCATGAATCCTTTTCACGGCCCGGCGGCCAGTCTCCCGCGCATTGCGATGCGCTCAAAACAAATGGCGCCCCATTGTTCAGGTGGCGCGGCTCGGCTCTACAGGTTGAAATCAATCAACCACGCGGCAGAACACGGCCTTCAGGTAGCGCGATTCCTGCACATGGGCCATGAACGGATGGTCCGGACCGGCACCCGCCACCTTCAGGATCTGGATCGTACGGCCGGAGAAATAGGCCGCGCGGCGCAGCATGTCCAGGAACTGATCCTCGGCCACCAGGCCGGTGCACGAGAACGTGGCAAACAGGCCGCCCGGCTTGACCACGCCCAGCGCCAGCTTGTTCATGTCCAGGTACTTCTTCAGCGCGGTGATCACCTGGTCGCGGTCGCGGGTCATCTTCGCCGGGTCCAGGATCACCACGTCGTACTGTTCACCGCGGTTGGCGGCATCGCGCAGCCACGGGAAGATATCGGACTGGATGAACTTCGGGCGCACGTTGTTCAGGCGCGAATTGCCCTTGGCGATCTGGATGACGTCTTCATCGATGTCGATGCCGACCACTTCCGAAGCGCCACGTGCCGCCGCGTACACGGCGAAACCGCCGGTGTTGCAGCACAGGTCGAGCACGCTCTTGCCTTCCACCTGCTGGCTCAGCCACTCGCGGTTTTCGCGCTGGTCGGCGAAGAAGCCGGTCTTGTGCGCACCGGCCGGGTCGGCGCGGAACTTGATGCCGTACTCGGTGATCACCGACGCTTCGGTGGTGGTGTTGCCGTGGAAGTCGAAGCTTTCCTGCTTCTGCACGTGTTCGTCGGCGAAGCTGTGGAAACGGCAGCCCGGGAACTGTTCGCGCAGGGCGTCGTAGATCCACTCGCGGTGGCGGAACATGCCGGCAGCGAAGAACTCGACCACCACCAGGTCGCCGTAGCGGTCCACCACCAGGCCGGACAGGCCGTCGCCTTCGCTGTGCACCACGCGCCAGGCGTCGGACACCGCATCGAGCTTCAGCACGCCGCGGCGCAGTTCGACCGCCTGGGCGATTTTGCGCGAGAACCAGCCGGCATCGACCGGCACGTTCTGGTCGGTTTCGAGAATGCGCACGGCGATGCGCGAGTGCCCGTTGTAGAAGCCACGGCCGATGAACTCGCCATCGATACCGACCACGTCGACGATGGAACCGGGCTTGGGCCGGACGGTCGGCTTCTCGACCAGTTTCTGGAAGATCCACGGGTGGCTGGAGCGCCACGCGTTCTTGAGGCGGACAACGGGAAGGGGGGTATTCATCGGCCTATTGTAAACCGGCCGCCGGGGTCAGATCCCCGCAGGGGCTCTGACCCCTTGGTCGATGGCGGTGTGGGGTCGGAGCCCCTGCGGGGGTCCGACCCCGCCGCCCCCCCCATTTGACGGCGGACCGGCCAGGCCGCAGAATCGGCGCCAGAAGGGGAGTAGCTCCCAGACGTTGTCGCCGTCAATTCGAGCCCGCAGGCTCCGGTGCAACGGCAATCCCACCCGCGTGGGGTTGCGAGCGAGACCTTCGCCGTACTGGCGAAGCTCTGTCCCTGGATCCCCCTCCCGATCCTCCGTTGCAGATCCTCGCCGTCCGGCCTGGCATTCATCTTTCCAACGGATATTCCCAATGCAGACGATCGGTAATGTGTGGATGTGGGGCGGCTTCGTGGCGGTGGTCATCATCGCCCTGCTTGTCGACCTGGTGTTGATGCGTCACGGCGGACCGCACAAGGTCACCTTCAAGGAAGCCCTGTGGTGGTCCATCGGCTGGGTCGCGCTGGCCCTGCTCTTCAATGCGGGCCTGTGGTTCTACCTCAGCGAGACCGCGGGCCAGGTCGTGGCCAACAAGGTCGGCCTGGAATTCCTGACCGGCTACCTGGTCGAGAAGGCCCTGGCGGTGGACAACATCTTTGTCTTCCTGATGATCATGAGCTACTTCGCGGTGCCGGAGGAACAGCGCCAGAAGGTGCTGATCATCGGCATCCTGGGTGCGATCGTGCTGCGTACGATCATGATTTTCGCCGGCAGCGTGCTGATCAGCCAGTTCCATTGGCTGCTCTACGTGTTTGGCGCCTTCCTGCTCTTCACCGGCTGGAAGATGTGGTTCGCCGCCGGCCAGGAACCCGACCTGGAGACCAACCCGGCCCTGCGCTGGATGCGCAAGCACCTGCGCCTTCTGCCCGGCTATGAAGGCAATGCGCTGAGCGTGAAGCGCGACGGCGTGCGCTGGTTCACCCCGCTGTTCGCGGTGCTGATCCTGATCGCGGTGACCGACGTGATCTTCGCGGTGGACAGCATCCCGGCCATCTTCGCCATCACCACCGACCCGTTCATCGTGCTGACCTCCAACGTCTTCGCGGTGCTGGGCCTGCGTGCGATGTTCTTCCTGCTGGCTGGCATGGCCGACCGCTTCCACCTGCTGCCGTACGGCCTTGCGCTGGTGCTGGGCTTCATCGGCATCAAGATGATGATCATCGACCTGTTCAAGATCCCGACCCCGGTGTCGCTGGGCGTGGTCGCAGCGATCATCGCCGCGACCGTGGTGCTCAGCCTGAAGTACCCGCCGAAGGAAGACGCCGGCCAGGCGTGAGCCTGACCGGTCCGCAGCGCGCGGCCGATGGGATTGTCCCGTCGGCCGTGCCGACTCTCCCGCAGCGGTGGCCTTGGTTTCGCGCCGGCCACCGCCATTGCTGAGGTATGGACAACAACACGCCCCTGCCCGCCGGTGACGTGCCGGCCCCCCGCAACGACCGCATGCGCATCCTGCGGGCGTTCAATGTCAGCCTGGCCGCCGTGCTGGTGCTGGTGGCCGTGTTCGCCCTGCAGGGCAGCTTCGACTGGCGGCCCTGGGCCGTGGCGCCGTTGGAAGCCAAGGGCCTGCTGGGCCTGATCGGCGGGCCGATGCTGCACGCTTCGGTCGAGCACATCGCCGCCAATGGCTTTGCAATCCTGATCCTGGGCACTCTGGCCGGCAGCGTGTACCCGAAGGCCACCGTGCGTGCCCTGCCCCTGCTGTGGCTGGGTTCGGGCATCGGCGCGTGGATGCTGGGCAACCCCGGCAGCGTGCACCTGGGCGCCAGCGGCGTCACCCACGGCCTGATG
This sequence comes from Stenotrophomonas sp. ESTM1D_MKCIP4_1, assembly GCF_003086895.1. Classification (NCBI taxonomy): domain Bacteria; kingdom Pseudomonadati; phylum Pseudomonadota; class Gammaproteobacteria; order Lysobacterales; family Lysobacteraceae; genus Stenotrophomonas; species Stenotrophomonas sp. ESTM1D_MKCIP4_1. The sequence continues at coordinate 4,467,415 of NZ_CP026004.1, forward strand.
TTCCTGCTGGCCAGCCTGGGCCTGCTGCGCCGCGACCGCGCGGCCATTGCCACCGGCCTGATCGGCATGCTGTTCTACGGCGGCATGCTGATGACCATCCTGCCGCATGCCGACGGCGTGTCCTGGCAATCGCACATGGGCGGCGCCTTCGCCGGCATCATTGCCGCGCTGCTGTTCCGCAATGCCGACCCGATGGCGCCGCGCCCGCACTACAGCTGGGAGGACGAGGATGAAGATGTCCAGCCGTTGGCCGACGACGAGCTTGAGCCGCCTTCGCCGCGCCGCGTGCCGGTGCTGTGGCAGCCCCGCGAGGGGCAGGATTACGTGGTGATCCCGTTCCGCCGGCCGGACGAGCCGCGCGGTTGAAAGCTCGCGTCGGGGTCAGATCCCCGAAGGGGCTCTGACCCCGCCCCCGGCGACGTTGGCGGGTCAGTTCGCTGCGCCCATGCCATCCACCGCCTGCCGGCCCAGCGCCGGATCATCGGTGAAGAATGCATCGATGCCAGTGGCCAGATAGGCGCGCATCTCGGCAATCGAACCGTCCGGGTTGCGCGCGCTGTCGGCGCCCTTGCGCAGGTTGCTGGCCTGGAAGTGGTTTTCCGGGCGGAAGGTGTACGGGATCACCATCAGGCCCGCCGCGTGTGCATCACGCACCAGCGCCGTCGGCGTGCCCAGCGCACCGTTGGCCTCCAGCGGGATGATCGAGCGCAGCTCCGGGCCGATGCCGTCGGCGTAGCTGGCGATGTCTTTCAGCCCAGCCGGGGTCATCATCTGCGCATAGGTCAGCGTGCCACCAGCCTTGGCGACATCTGCCGGGCGGGCATCGCCCTTCCACAGCAGCTGCAGCAGGCGGATGTTGCTGTCACGGCCGATCCTGCCGCGCAGGTAGCGCAGGTTGGCGGTCTCGAACGACTGGATCGTGACCGGCGCGACGGCGGTGTAGGCATTGCCGCGCAGCGCGGCCAGCACCTTGTCTTCCATTGGCAGGCCGATGGACTGGAAGTACGTCGGGTGCTTGATCTCCGGCACCAGCCCGATGCCTCGGTTGGCACGCCCCGCCTGCTGGACCAGGAAGGCCAGGATCTCGTCGAGGGTGGCGATGCGGAACTGGCCGTCGAACGCTGTGCTGCGCAGTTCCGGCAGGCGCTCGCGGGTGTAGAGGGTCTTCAGCTCGGCCAGGGTGAAGTCTTCGGTGAACCAGCCGGTCACGCGCTCGCCGTCGATCACCTTGGTGGTCTTCCGCTTGGCGAATTCCTTGTGCTCGGCCACATCGGTGGTGCCACCGATCTCGTTCTCGTGCCGGGCCACGAGGACACCATCCTTGGTCATCACCAGGTCGGGCTCGATGTAGTCAGCGCCATCGGTGATGGCCTGCGCATAGGCGGCCAGGGTGTGTTCGGGCAGCAGCGCGCTGGCGCCGCGATGGCCGTAGACCAGCGCCTTGGGCGCGGTCGGGGTGGACGATTCAGCACTCATGACCACCGATGGTGCCACGGCCAGCGACAACAGCAACGCACAACCCCACGACTTCACTTCGACTTCCCCAAGCGGTATGTGATGGGAGGCAGTATGGGGCGGCAATGTTACAGGCGGGGGTGCCGGGGTCGGATCCCCGCAGGGGCTCTGACCCCATGGGTTACCGGTGCGGGGTCAGAGCCCCTGCGGGGATCTGACCCCTGCGCTATTTGCCGATGCAGAAGCTGGAGAAGATCCTGCCCAGCAGGTCATCGGCACTCATCTGCCCGGTGATCTCGCCCAGCGCGTCATGCGCCAACCGCAGCTCTTCGGCCGCCAGTTCCAGGTGCTCGTGCACCAGCTCGCCATCGGCGCGCTGTGCGTGTTCCTGCGCGCGTTCAATCGCATCGACATGGCGGGTGCGGGCGGAGAACTCACCCTCCACCTGCTCCCCTGCCCCGGCCGAGGCAATCGAGCGCAGGCGGGCGTGCAATTCCTCCAGGCCCGCGCCGGTGGCGGCCGAGACGAACACGCGATCCGGGTCGGCCAGCGTCGGCAGCGCGTCCAGCAGGTCCGACTTGTTGTGGATGTAGACCTTGTGCGGCACGGCGGCCACTGCCTCGCCCAGCGCGGCTTCGCCGGCAGCGGGATCGCGCGCGTCCAGCACGATCAGCGCCAGGTCGGTGCGCTCGATTTCCACGTGGGCGCGGCGCATGCCTTCGCGTTCGATGGCATCGCCGCCGTCGCGCAGGCCGGCGGTGTCGACCAGGGTCAGTTCCAGGCCATCCAGGCGGATGGTCTCGCGCAGGGTGTCGCGGGTGGTGCCGGCGATGTCGGTGACGATGGCACGCTCGCTGCCGGCCAGTGCATTCAACAGTGAACTCTTGCCGGCATTGGGCGGGCCGATCAGCACCGCGTGCAGACCGTCGCGCAGGCGACGGCCGCGTTCGGCATCACGGCGCAGCAAGGCAAGATCAGCGCGCGCCTGTTCCAGCCCACGCCGCACCTGCGCGCCGCCGAGCGTGTCCAGCGGTTCGTCGGCGAAGTCGATGGCCGCTTCCACGTGGATGCGCAGCAGCACCAGCTGTTCGACCACCGCTTCGATGCGGCGCGAGAACACGCCATCCATCGAGCGACGAGCCGCGCGCGCAGCGCGGTTGTCACCGGCCGCGATCAGGTCGGCGATGGCCTCGGCCTGGGCCAGGTCGAGCTTGCCGTTGAGGAAGGCCCGTTCACTGAACTCACCCGGTCGCGCCTGGCGCGCGCCGAGCGCGATGCAGCGCGCGACCAGCTGCTGCAGCAGCACGGGGCTGCCGTGGCCCTGCAGTTCCACCACTTCCTCGCCGGTGAAGCTGTTCGGGGCCGGGAACCACAGCACGATGCCATCGTCGATCACCTCACCGTCGGCATCCCGCAGGCGTGCGTAGTGCGCGTGGCGCGGCCGCAGCGAGGGCGCGCCCAGCGCGTTGGCAATCGCCGCCGCACGCGGGCCGGACAGGCGCAGCAATCCGACACCGCCCGCGCCGGCGGCACTGGCGATGGCGACGATGGTCTCGGTGCGGGTCACATCGTTCATGGCTCAGAGTTTCTCCAGCTGTGCGCGCGCCTGTGCGGCGCCACTGCCCTGCGGCTGCAGGGCCAGGTAGGTGGTGTAGGCCTGCTTGGCCTTGGCCTTGTCGCCCGCGTTGAAATAGGCATCACCAAGGTTGAGGTGGGCCACCGCACGCGATGGGTCGATCTTCAGCGTGTTTTCCAGCCAGCGCGCGGCTTCGGCGTAGCGCTGCTGGCGGTAATAGACAAAGCCGAGATTGTTGGCCGCCTGGGCGAAGTCCGGGCGCAGCTTCAGCGCTTCGGCGAACTGCGCCGCGGCCTGGTCGTACTGCTTCTCGCGGTACAGCTGCAGGCCACGGTCGTTGGCCTGCTGCGCGCGCTGCCGGTCCGATGCCGGTCCGGCCGTGGGCACCACCAGCCTGGCCTTGCCGCCCTGCAGGTCGGCGACGGTCACCGGCGCCTGGGCAGCGCTGGCATCCTGCGCGGCGTCGACCTTGTTGTTCAACGCGATGGCATCTGCAGTCAGCTGGCGCGAATCGGCGTTGAGGTATTCCTGGCTGTCAGGCACCTGGAACACGAACTCGCCGCCCTGCGAACCGGGCAGGCTGCCGAAGGCCGGGGTCTGCTGCGAGACCGCCGAGACCGCCGGCGCCACGTAGGCAGCCAGCTCGGTACCGGTGATCAGGCCGTCGCCATTGAGGTCACCCTTGCCGGCCAGCGCCTGCAGCAGCACCCAGGTGAATACCGAATGGCCATTCGGGCCGGCGTCGGCCACTTGCTGGTCGGCACCGCCGGCGGTGAGCATCTGCCGCGCGCTGCGGCGTGCGTTCTCGCGCAGGAACGACGACGACGAGGGGCCACCACGGGTCAGGCCCAGGCCGCTGTAACAGGCATCCATCACGAACATCACGTGCTTGGCCTGCATGCTCTCGGCGATGTTCTGGATGTCGGTCATCGCGATGGCGTCGGTAGCGAATTCCTTCGGGTCCGAGTCGACCGGGATGATGTAACCCAGATCGCGGCCGGAGGCGAGCTGGCGGGTAGCACCATGGCCGGCGAAAAACACGAACACGCGGTCGTTCCTGCCGGTGCGGTCGTCGGCCAGGCGGTCGTGGAAGGCGGCCAGGATGTTGTTGCGGGTGGCCTGCTCGTTCTTCAGCACGATCACCTGCGAGGACGGGAAGCCGAACTGCCCGGTGAGGGTGTCGGCCACCGCCTGCGCATCATGGCTGGCGTATTCCAGCTTCTGCCACTTGGCGTAGTTGTCGATGCCGACCACGATCGCCCACGACTTCTCGTAACCGGTGGTGACGGTGGCATCGCTGGCCGCGCCCTTGCGCGCGCGGGCGACGGTGAACTCGCGGCCATTCCAGCCGGCGAACTGGTAGCCATCGGCAATCAGGCGATCCAGGATCTGTGGCAGCGCCTTCACTGCGCGGTCGTGGATGTCATGGAACAGGATGATGCCGCGCTGTTCCTTGTGCACCTGGTCGAGCACGCGCTGGACGATGGATTCCGGCACCGGGTCGGCCCAGTCCATCGAATCGATGTTCCACATGATCGACTTCAGGCCGGCTTCGTTGAGCAGCTGCAGGCCTTCAGCGTTGCGCGCGCCATACGGAAAGCGGAACAGCGGCGCACGCTTGCTGTCGACATCCTTCAACAGGGTGTCGGTATCGAGCACCTGCTGGCGCAGTGCATCGCCGGTGGTGCGCGACAGCTGGGCGTGGGTCAGGCTGTGGTTGCCGACCGCATAGCCCTCTTCCATCAGGGTGCGGCTGATCTTCGCCATCGGGCCAAGGGTTACCTTGCCGTCGGCTTCCACCTTGCCCAGATTGCGGCCGACCTCGAAGAACACGCCTGGCACGTCGTAGCGCTTGAGGATGGCCGTCACCTCATCGGTGTACGCCTTGTGCGGACCATCGTCGAAGGTCAGCACCACGGTCTTCGGCGGCAGGTCACGGCCGAAGATCTCGCGGTCGCTGTCCTTCATCGACATCGGGTACGGCTCGATCACCCCGTAGTCGCGCTGGATGGCCTCGCGGCTGTAGTCCTTGTGCAGGTGGGCGATGTAGTCCTCCCACTTCTCCCGCTTCAGGTCGATGGCGCGGGTGCGCTCGAAGCGGCTGAAGATGCGGGTCAGTTCCTGGTTGTAGTTGCGCTCTATTTCATCCAGCGCATCGAGGTCTTCGCCGATGCGCTGGTGCAGCTTCACCGCCGGCAGCGAGGAATCGGTACCCACGCGTTCGTGCAGGTCGCGCAGCATTTCGCGGAAGGCCAGGCGATCGGCGTCGAACAGTTCCGGTGCCGATTCGATGTAGTCCAGCACCGTGCCCAGGGTGGCGAAGCGCTGCGGGCTGCCATTGCGCAGCAGGCTGTCGAACTGCGCGGCGATGGCGGTGCGCTGTTCCAGGCCGTCGTGGAAGAGCTGCTGGCCGATGCGGGTGGAGGTGCCGCGGTCAGCGGGGCTCTGCTGCGCTTCGTCGGCCAGCAGCACGATGATGCGGCGGTAGCCATCCAGCTGCTTCTGCAATGCAGCCAGGATCGGTGCAGCGGCCGGGTCGGCGGCGGCGGCGGCCTGCGCGCTGGGCTGGGTAACGGCGGTCGCCGGCGCCTTCGCGTCCTGGTCGCCACAGCCGGCAACGGCCAGGGTCAGCAGCAGCGAAGGCAGGAACAGGCGGAACGACGACGTACGCGGCATGGCATGACCGGAGGTGGGAGGAGCGGTGTGCGGGCGATTCTACCCCTGCATGCGAAAAGCCCGCCTTGCGGCGGGCTTTTGCAGCGGTAGAGTCGACCGTTGGTCGACTGGCGTTGGAGAAGTCGACCAACGGTCGACTCTACCCGGCTTATTTCTTTTTGACCGGGGCCGGTGCCGTGGTTGCCGGCAGCGGCTCGCCACCATGGCGCTTGGTCATCCACCACTGCTGCAGCAGGCCCAGGCCGCCGTTGACCACCCAGTACAGGACCAGGCCCGACGGCATGAAGGCCATCATGAAGCCGAAGACGATCGGCATGAACTGCATCATCTTCTGCTGCATCGGGTCCATGCCCGGTGCCGGGGTCAGCTTCTGCGTGGCCCACATCACCGCCACGTTGATGACCGGCAGGATGAAGTACGGGTCGCGTGCGGTCAGGTCCTGGATCCAGCCCAGCCACGGCGCCTGGCGCAGCTCGACAGACTCCACCAGCACCCAGTACAGGGCGAAGAAGATCGGCATCTGGATGAGGATCGGCAGGCAGCCGCCCATCGGATTGATCTTTTCCTTCTTGTACAGCTCCATCATCGCGGTCTGGAACTTCTGGCGGTCATCGCCATAGCGTTCCTTCAGCTGCGCGATGCGCGGCTGGAAGCGACGCATCTTCGCACCGCTCTTGTACTGCACGGCCGACAGCGGGTAGAGCACCAGCTTCAGCAGCACCACCAGGCCGACGATGGCCCAGCCCCAGTTGCCGACCAGCTTGTGCACCTGGTTCAGCACCCAGAACAGGCCCTGGCCGATCACCGCCATCATCGAGAAGCGGCTGTAGTCGACCACGCGGTCCAGGCCCGGCACGTCTTCCTTGGCAATCTGGTTCACCAGCTTCGGGCCGACCCACAGGCGGGCTTCGGTGCTGGTGGACTGGCCGGGGGCCACGGTGAAGGCCGGGCCACGTGCTTCGATCAGGTCACGACCTGCCACCTGCGACAGCACGTAGTGCGCGGTCTGATCCTTCTGCGGAATCCAGGCGGTGAAGAAGTGGTGCTGCAGCATCGCCAGCCAGCCGCCGGTGATGTTCTGGTTCAGCGCGCCATCGTCCAGGTAATCCTTGAACGCACGGCGCTGGTACTTCTTGTCGTTGTCATACCAGGTCGCGCCGTTGAAGCTGAACGAGTCCGGGTTGGTCATGTTCCGCGACAGGATGGTCGGGGTACGGTCCAGGGTGCGGTAGACGTAGCCGTTCCACGGGGCAGCGCCGGTGTTGCTGACCTCGTCCTTGAAGCGCACGGCGTACTCGTTGCGCGAGACGGTCAGGGTGCGCTTGATGGTCACGCCGTTGTCGGCGGTCCACACGAACGGGATCTGCAGCTGGTTCTGGCCGTCGGCCAGCACGAAGTCATGGACGTCACCGACCAGCTTGAAGCCATCGGCGCCCGGCACCGGGGTGTTCTTGTCTTCGCTGGCCCAGCCACTGATCGCGCTGTACGGATGCGCGGGGTTTTCGGTCAGCAGGCGGACCGGCGGGCTGCCTTCGTCCTTGGACTGCGGGAACTGCAGCAGCTCGGCATCGAGCACGCGGCCGCCATCCAGCACCAGGCGCAGCACGTCGGTGGTGACCGTCACGCGCTGGGCAGCCGGGGTGGCGCTGGCCTGGGCCTGCACCGCGGCCTGGCCGGGTGCACCGGGAACCTGCGCGCTGGGGATGCTGCCCGGGGTCGCCCCTGGAACGCTCTGTGCGGCGGCCTGGACCGACGTCGTGGTCGGTGCCGGGGTCGGGGCCGCCTTTTCACGGCTCCACTCCATCCACAGCAGCACGGCCACCATCAGCCAGGCAAAAATAAGGAATACGCGGGTCTGGTTCATCAGCGGACAGGCTCGGCGGGGCCGGGACGCGATGCCGGCTCGGTCAAAGAAGGAGATGCGATGCCATCTGGCGGCGGCATTGTGCCGTCCACGCCCGGCGCGGGCAATGCACGCAGGCGCCGCAACAGGCGCAGAAAGGCCTGGCGGATGTCGTCGTTGCTGGCGGAACGCGCAGCACTACGAGCCACGACGACGAAGTCGCCTGGCTGGATGTCGGTTCGTGTCTGACGCAGGGTATCGCGCAGGACGCGCTTGATCCGGTTACGCCCTACGGCGTGTGGATCGACCTTGCGGGAAACCGCCAGACCCAGCCTGGCCGGCCGGTCAGCCGGCAGCCAGTGCAGGGTCATCAGCGGATCGGACACACGGCGGGCGCCGTTGAAGACCGTTGAATATTCGGCACGCGTGCGAACCCGCGCAGAGCGAGGGAATCGCTTGCGCGGGTCTGCAGTATTCACTGTCGAAGGGATTGCGTCTGCCGCGATGTGCGGCATGGCAATCAGGCGCTCAGGACTTTGCGGCCCTTGGCGCGGCGACGCGACAGGATCTTGCGGCCGTCAGCGGTCTTCATACGGGCACGGAAGCCGTGGTCGCGCTTACGCTTGAGGTTGCTGGGCTGGTAGGTGCGCTTGGTGGCCATGTGGGCCTCTCGTATGAATGGGACGGGAAAGAACCGGAAATTCTAGAGAGGTCTCCCCCCTCACGTCAACCCCTTGTGACTACGCCAATTCACCGGCCTGTGCAATAGCTGTGGATGTTTTTGTGAATAAGTAGGGGACAAGCATTCCGAAGCCGGGCGCTCGGTGGTAGTCTGAGCCATCCATTTCCCCCCTTTCAGGCCTGTGTTTGGGCGCATTGTCGCGCCTGTCCACAGGCCACCGGACGATTATTGCCG